>NZ_CP021247.1:300000-600000 GCF_017309955.1 Novosphingobium sp. KA1
GCAATCACCGCCCCGGCAATGGCCGTCGCCGCCAGCGCGGCGGGCCACTTGGTCGCTGCCGCGCAGGCCAGCCAGAAAGTGGTCCGGACAAGATCCCGGCGCCCCCCGCCTTGCACCACGCGCAGGCTCGCCAGCAGGACAAGCTGCAGGAACGCGGCTGCCATCACGTCGCTGCGGATCACTTGCGACCAGGTTACATGGACCGGACAGATCGCCAGCAAGAGTGCCGCGACAAGGCCCGCGCCGATACCGCCCAGCGCCCGTCCCAACTGCCAGCACAGCCAGACCGACCACCCGCCAACCAGCGCCATCGCTGCCCGTCCCGGCAGCACGATGATGCCGGGATCGAGCCAGACTTGTCCCGCAAAGTCCGCAGCATCGGCAAAGCGCCCGCTTAACCGCCCGGCCGCCAGCACCCCCGCATCGACAAGCGCCAGCAGATACATCGTGAGGGTTGCCGGATGTCCGTACCAACCGGGATCGAGCGTCCCGGTTCGCAGCATTCGCAGCGCACCAAGCTCAAAGATCAACTCGTCCGGATCGTTGAGCGCGGGCAGACCGAAGGCAATGCCGCGCAGGCGCAGGCCAAAGGCCAGAACCATGATCGCCGTCAGCGCCGCCACACCGGTGCGGCCCATGGCAGGCCTGTTCATGAACGGCCAGCCCGATCGCGAGACAGCAGCCACCCAAACCGCGGCGACTGAGCCCAGCCGCCTGCGCGAATGTCTGCCAGCGCCGCCCGGATGGTCTCGCCCGAAAGCCCCCATGCCACGGTCATGATCATCAGCGGCCGCACGAACGAGCCCAGCACCACCTGATAGGTCACCATCACCGTGCTGCCGGTAAAATAGGAATCGCGGGGCACTTCGGCCATGCGGTCGAGCGGGATGTCGAGTGGCACCGCCAGCAGATAACACATGAAGATCGCCCAGCTTCGCCCCACCCCGCGCCGCGCCTCCAGCATCACGAAATAGAGCAGCAGGACTTGCGCATAGGCGCCCGGCTCCGAACTGATCAGGGCCATCGTCATGCCGAGGTTGACCGCGCGAAACGGGGGAACTGCCTCAGGCCGCAGCCAGGTCGCCGCTGCCGCCAGCACGATCAGCAACTGGGTGAATTGCTGCAGTGCCGGCAGTAGCATCGCCAGCCCCTCCACCACCCGCGAACCAAGGATGCCGACCAGCGGGAAGTTGTCCCCCTCGAGCAAGGCGACAAACGTCTGGTACGTGGTCGAATACCAGACATCGAGGATATTGGCGGGTTGCAGCTTGCCGAAACTGCGCACATTCTCAACGATCTCGACCGGGCTGCCGCGCCCCAGCATGGCATAACTGACAAGATAGACGAGCACCGCCGCCAGCAAGGCAGCTTCCGCGCGCGCCCAGCGGCGCACCAGCAACAAGCCGAATATCGACCCGATCAGGTACACCTTCAGATTGACGGCGAAACCCGCCGCAAGCGCCTTGAACCTGACATTGCGCAGCACCGGGCCGAAGGCGAGCACCATCGCCGGAAACGCCAACAGGATGAGGTTGCCGCGCTCCAGCCCGCAGAGCATCGGCATGCCCAGCCCCACGCAGATCGTGCGCGGCATCGCGGTGCGCGGCTCCATCTTCGCGAAACTTTTCCAGCATAGCCAGACATCCAGCAGGTAGAGTCCGAAAATGCAGGCCAGCCCCACCCAGTCGCAATCGCGCGCGGCAAGGCCGGATCCGGCATCCCACTCGCCGCGGATCGTGTAGCAGGAATCGATCCCGAACAGCTTGAGCAGCACAAAGGAGAGCGGCGGATAGATCGATAACCAGGCATCATACGTGCCTGGATTACGGGCCCATATCGCCGGATTGAACCAGTCCGCGAACACGTCGCTCGGCTCGTAGAAAAACGGTGCAGGCAGGTAACCCAAGGTCGTCACATGCCACACGCAATAGGCAAGGCCGCCCAGGATCAGCGCGGCCATCGTCCACTCGGCACGCTCGCCAGGGGTCATGCGGCCTCCCCGCCCGCAGCCGTGCCTTTTGCCCATGGAAATCATGGCACCGGCGGGAAATTGACCCGCTCACGCTCGATCACCAGAGGCTGGTTGCGGGTCCTATCGGACACCAACTGGACTTGCACGCCGATCAAGCCAAGAAACAGGAACAGCAGCGCCGACTGCCCTTCCAGCACCGCTGCCAAGAGCCAGAGCTGAACCGAATGCCCGGTGAGCCCCGCCCATACCGCGCCGCCCAGCGAGCACAGGGTCAGCACGGCAATCGCGAAAGCCAGATAGAGCGGCGCGCGCAGCAGCCGCTTGGACGATGCGGCAAGCCCGTTCAGCGCAAAGTCGAGCAGCGCAAAGAGGTGATTGTTCGAACGCCCGCCGGCGCGCGCGGGACGCGCATAGCCGATCGTCTCCAGGTCATGGCCGGTCTCCACCAGCAGCGCGCGGAAGAACGGCTCCGGCTCGTTGAGCGCGGCGATCGCGGCCACGACGCGGCGGTCGTAGAGCCCGAACCCGGTCGCACCGGGCACGATCGGATGATCGGCGATGGCCCGCTGCGTACGATAGGCGAGAGCCCGCACCGCCGCGAGCAGGGGGTTGCCACGCTCCGCCTCGCGCACACCCAGCACGATCGCCGTTCCCGCCCTCCACCGCGCCACAAATTCCGGAAGCAAGGCGGGCGGATCCTGGAAGTCGGCACACATGCCGATGACCGCCCGCCCCCGCGCCGCAAAGATCCCGTATGTCGGCGAGCGCATCTGCCCGAAATTGCGAGTATTGATGATGAGCCTAACGCGCGGCTCGCGCCGGCAAAGGTCGCGCAGGATCGCCGCGGTGCGGTCCTGCGAACCATTGTCGATGAAGATGATCTCGAAATCGGCGACGAGCGGCTCCAGAACGGCGATCACCGCCTGGGCTATGGCCTCGGCATTGGCTTCCTCGTTGCGGCACGGGATCACGACCGAAATTTCGGGAATACGTTCAAGGCCACCCTCCGCGCAGCCTGACAAGGGCGCGTCATGCACCGTGCGCCTCCTGCTCGCCCGCCTTGTGCGAACGCGGTGCGAGCGGCGGACGCAAGCGGTAAAATTCAATGGCAAGCCAAACCAGCAGCGCCGCGCCCCCCGCCGCCGCCGCCGGCCACCAGACCTGCCGTGCGGTCTCGATATGCGGAGGCTCCAGCACCCGCACCGCCGCCGTCGAAGTCATGTCCTCGACCGCCGTGCCCTGGAGATAGCGCAAGTAGCCCTCGTACAAGGTCTTGGCCACGGCCAGCTCCCGCTCGCGCCGGTAGAGTTCGCTTGATTCCGCCACGACCTGGCCAACCGTGCCATCCCCCCCCTGGCCAGTTGCGCGCAGCCTTCCCAACTGTCCCTGCAGCGCCGCGATCTCTGCCCGCAGGCGCTTCACGGTCAGGTGATCGTCGGTGTAGGTCTGCCGCGCGGTCTGCAGTTCAACCGTGCGCGCCTGGATCGTCGCCTCGATGTCGGCGATTTGCGAGGAAAGCAGCGCAGCCTTCACGTCGGGCATCGCCGCACGGGTGCCAAGGCGAAAGCGGTCGTAGGCGACTTGCGCCTTGTCCAGCCGATCGTTGGCCGCGCCGACCAGTTCGAGCAGGACCTGTCGCTTGTAGGCAGTCTGCCGACGGGCGATCTTGGCCAGATCGTCACGGATCGCCGTGACATAGGCACCCACCACGTCCTGCGCGAGCCGGGGGTCCGCATCGTCGAGCGAGACCAGGATGATCCCGCCCCGCAGCGAACGCACCGTCACCCGCCGTTCCAGCCAGCGCTGCGCAGCAATGCGATCCCCAAGGTCGATCCGCTCGACCAGGCCCAGCCGGGCGATCACCCGGTCACGCACCGATACGCTGCGCCCCACCCTTAGGGCCACCTCGATGGCGGCCTGGTTGCCAAAGACGTTGTTGATCGCGCCGAGCTGTCCCAGCGTTCCGCCAAGCCCCAGCGAATCCGGATCGGTCGGCGTCAGTGAAGCCGTGGCCAGGTAACGCTGCGGAAAGAGCGCCAGCAAGACGGCCGCAAGGCACAGCGTCCCGAACAGCGCCCCACGCGCCCAGGCCGTGGCCAACACCCGCGAGGCGGCGAGCATGCCGATCAGCGAGGGCATCAGTTGGCCAACGCCGCGACGGCGGCACCGGTGATGCCGAGTTGGAACACTACGGTCGAAATGTCGCGCAGCTTCGACCAGAAGCTGGAATTGCTGGTCTTGACCGGAACGAAGATCACATCACCGGGCAATGCCCTTTCGTCCATTCCACCGGCCTTGCGGGTCAAAACCTGTCCATTGGCGCGCACGACAAACGCGTGGGACAAGTCCGCCGCGCGCTGCGGCCCGCCGGCCTGCTGGATATAATCCTTCACCCGTACCGGCTCACCGCTGATCAGGAACGAGGACGGACGGTAGACAGCTCCGAACACGCCCACTGTCGTAGCGCGCGGCGGAATGTAGATGCGATCGTTGTTCTCCAGCTGGATCGCTCCCGGCAGCGCCGAGTCCAGCGGGCCGATGTCGAGAACGACGCGCCCGTCAGGCTGAGCCTCGCGCAGCTTGTCCAGCACCGCGCGGGCGCTGGCGAGTTCCGCCGTGCTGCGATCCGAACTGCCCATGCCATCGGCAGTGAGCGGCGCCGAGGCGATGGTCAGCTCCAGTTGATCGACCGCTTCCTCGAAACCCTGCCGCTGCTGCTGGCGCACCGATTGTCGCTCGAACCGGGCGCCGAACGGGAAGGCACGCGCGGTGAGACCGCCAGCCATCGCCAGCACCTGCTCCATCGGCGTTCCCGGCGCGACGAAGTAATTGCCGGGGTGCGTAACCTCCCCTTCGATCCGCACCACGACCGACTGGCGGTCCATCGGCTGGACCAGGCTGGCGCCAGACAGCACCTGCAGGATGTCCGCCGGTTCCACCGCCATGGTGGCCGCAGCCTGACGCGAGACCTCGCGCGGGCCGGGCGGCGTGCCGGGAACATTGCGATAGAGGATAAGCCTGCTGCCGTCTGCCAGCGTATTGGGCCCTCCCGCCACCGCCAGCGCTTGCTCCAGTGTCTCGCCCGGCTTCATCTCGTAGATCGCCTCGTGCTGGACGCTGCCGATCACCGCCACCTGCTCACCCGCTGGCGGGATGAACAGCACGTCCTCGTTGCGCAGCACGGCGTCGCCCACGCGGTTGCCGCCGCGCAGCAGGTCATAAAGGTCAAGCTCGCCAGCGACGCGGCCGTCACGGTAAAGCACGATACGGCGGAAGCTGCCGCCGGCAGTCGGGCCGCCCGCCTGAAACACGGCACTGGCCATCGTCGACAGGCTGTTGACGGTGAACTGCCCGGGGTTGTTGGCAAACCCCGTCACGTAGACACGGATCCCCGCCATATCCTTGAGCTCGACCGCGACCCCGTAATCGCGATAACTCGTACCGATCGCGGCCGAAATCCGGTCCTTCACATCGGCAAAACGCACGCCTGCCAGATGGACCGGACCGACCTGCGCCAGCACGATGTTGCCCGAACTGTCCACCCGCCGCTCGACACTGCCCTCGATCGAGCCCTTGAGCGAGATCGCGATCACGTCGCCCACGTTGATCAGATAATCGGGCGGCACCGTGGCGGTGGCGGGAAGAGCGAATTCACGGGAAGATGGCAGGAGCAGGTCGGCGCCGTACCGCTCAAGCTTGCGGCCCACCAGGGTCTGCACGAAATCCTCGAACTCACCGGGCTTGGGCGGGGCCTTCATGCGGCGGGCAGCATCAAGGCCGAGTTCGGCACGCAGCAGTTCATCGCTCCCGTAACCGCGCAATGAACTGCTGCCAATCGAATCCGGGCGCCACTGGGGGCTTTGCTGGCCTTCGCCGGTGGCCTGCGGCGTCACCATATCGCTTCGGCGCAGGCGCATCGTATCGATCGCCCCGCTACCCACGCCATAGGTACCAAGATCGGAATCGAGCGGGCTTCCCGATGGTACGCTGGTTGCCGCCTGCGTAGTCTGGGCCCACGCTGCAACCGTCGGTTGCGCCGCAATCAGCACCGCCAGCGCCAGGCCGCCCGCTCGCCAGTCCCCATGCAGCGGACGCATGGAGCCGCTTGCGGCCAAGCCGCACCCTCGCCAGCCACCCTCGCTCATCGACCCATTCCCCTCCGTTGCCCGCTACCGTCCGTGCCCGGAGAACGCCACGTTCCCCCCGGGCGTCGCCGCGCTGCCATGGCGCGCCAGCCAGTCCGCCGTTTCGGCCACCTGTTCCGCGAGCGGCACGACCGCCACGCCGTAATGCTCCAGAAGATGCGTGTAGGCGGCCACATCCCCGTGGTAGCGATCCACCGCGGGATCGGTGACCGGCGCGCGCAGGTACGTCACCCCTGGCCAGCCGGAGGCCACCGTACGCGCCACCGTTTCCAGCTCGCACGGCTCGCCCCCGCTTTCGAACACCGTCACCGCTGCCCCCCGCGTGTCGCCAAGCAAGGCGATGGCCAGCGACAGCAGCTCGCGAATAGCGACATAAGAACGGACCACCAGGCGCGGGCTGCGCACCACCACCGGCCGCCCCGCCAACGCATCGCCGATCAGCCCCGCAAGCGCGTAACGATCATGCTTGTTGATGTAGGGCCCGGAAAGACTGAAGATCCGCGCGATCGCCGCTCGGCGACGCTGGGGCGCTTCTCGCTCCGGTTGCGGTCCGCGGCCATAGACCCAGTCCACGAAGCGTTCCTCTTCCTCCCGCTTCATCGCCCCGTAGAGACCGAGCGGGCTTTCCCCTTCCGCGTCGGCGACAGCCAGACCCGCCGCACCGGAACTTGCCACGAACACCGCTTCGCAGCCGATCGCATCAAGGCTGCCCAGCACCATCCCGGTGATCTTGCGGCAGGCCGCGCGGTAATCCTGCGCCGACATCGCCTCCGCCCGCTCGCGCGTGAGGAAGGCATAGTGCAGTAACCAGGTGGGCTGCGAGGCAATCGTGGTCAGAGCGCGCAAGGGCAGCTGCGTCACCTTGCGCCCGCTGCGCAATGTCAACGTGCGCCTGCCCGAGCCGAAGGCCAGTACGCGCCCCGCAAAGGCCCCGCCCAGCGCCGCTTCCAGCAGTTCCAGCGTAGCCAGTCCGAGCCATCCGCCCGCCCCTGTCACAACGATCCGCCGCCCGCTCGCCAGCAGCGTTTCGGCCGCGGCCATGTCGAGCCCCGGGAACACGCGGGGAGCCGGCACGAAGTCAGCCATAGCGCCGTGCGTCCTCCGGCTCGAGCAGTGCGATGATGGCCCGCGTCACATCGCCGAAAGTCCCAAAACGCGGGCTCGGATGTGGATTCCACCCCTCCTGCGCATACCCCCAGGCGGCAAACAGGAACGGCATCGCCAGCGCATGGGCCACTTCGTGATCGACCTCGCTGTCGCCCACGAACAGGCACTGCGACGCACTTGCCCCCAGCCGGTCAAGCGCCAACCCCAGCAGGTCGGGCTCGGGCTTGGCACGCAGTCCCTCACGCCCGCCCACCACGCAATCGAACAGCGGCGCTATTCCGGTATCGCGCAGGACCGCATCGCACAGGTTCTGCGGCTTGTTGGTGCAGATCGCCAACGACAGCCCGGCCTGGACCAGTTGCTCCAGCCCTTGCCGAACCTGCGGATAGAGATCCGTTTCCGGCGTGCGGGAATCGGCATAGCGGCTGCGGAATTCGGCGAGATCGGCATCGGCGTCGAGGCAGGCATCCCCCATCAGCCCCCGCACCAGCGGCTTGCCGCCACGACTGATCAGGGTGCGCGCACGGCGCTCATCGAGGCGGCGTGGCACGCCGCGGTCGGCCAGCATCTGCTCGACGATGGTCATGCAGGCGCGGCAGGAATCGACAAGCGTTCCATCCAGGTCGAAGATCACATGGCGGATCATGCCGCGCCCTCCGCCAGCGGCGCATGCAGGCCCATGGCAAGAGCCAGTTCCTCACGCGGGAGGAACGGCGAGAGGTCTTCGAGCGCAGGCGATTCCATCGTCCCGTCGGCGAGACGGCGCGACGACAATTTCGGCGCAAAGTCCTGTCGCTTGTCGAGCATGACCTCACACAATTGCGGCCCATCCTCCTCCAGCACCGCACGGATCGCTCCGGCAAGCGCGCCATGGCTGTCCACCCGCCGCGCGGAGATGCCGAACGCCTCTGCAACGCGGGGGAAGTCGGGGAAAGTCAGACCGCTGTCCGGCCCGCAGCCCACCACCCGGTCCGGGAAGTGGTTCTGCTGCGACTGGCGGATCGAATGATACCCTTCGTTGTTGAGCACGAAGAGCTTGATCGGCAAGCGCAGCCCGCCAATCGTCTGCAATTCCTGCAGGTTCATCATGATAGAGCCGTCTCCGGCCAGACAGACCACCCGCCGCGCACCGGAGGCGACGCAGGCGCCGATCGCCGCCGGCAAGTCGTAGCCCATCGAGGCGCAGCCCGAATTGGTATACAGTCTCTGCCCCGTCTGCAGCCGCGCGGCCTGGAACACGGTGACACAGGCCGTGCCATCGGCAGTCACCACAATCTCGTCCCCGGCCAGTTCCTCGAACAGAGTTTGCGTGAAGACGTAAGGATTGATCGGGCTTTGCCGGTCCCGATACCCAGGCAAGACCACCGGGTAGCACGCGGCCCGTTCACGGCTCCACCTCAGGAACCGCGCCCGCTCGGCACTGCGGTCCATTTGACGGCCCGGCTCCGGCAGGCCGATGCGCGCTGCCGCCGCAAAAAAGTCGCGCAGATCGGCGTGGACCGGGCGGTGCAGGGAAAGCGTGGGCTTGGCCAGTTCGGCGCGGTCGATCTCGACCATGGCCACGCGCGCGTGGCGCGCCCAGGCCTTCCAGTTGTAGCTGATCTGGCGAATGTTGAGACGGCAGCCAAGCACCAGAACATAGTCTGCCGTCTGCACCGCAAAGTTGCCGCCCCGGTCTCCCACCGTACCCGGCCGGCCGACATAGAACGGATGGTCGTCGGGCACCGCATCATGCGCGTTCCAGCCGGTCACCACCGGCATCCCGCGTTGCTCCACGAACTCAAGGAATTCCCGGTGCACACCGGCGATGCGCACGCCGCTTCCGACCAGCACGACCGGCCGCTCGGCCCCGTGCAGTTCCTCCAGCACGGCCTCCACCTCGCGTTCCAGCGGTTCCCCACGCAAGGCACCGCATTCGGATGCGGTATTGGCCGCCTCTCCCCAGTCTTCCTGCTCGGCCGGATCGTATCCGACCAGCGCATCGGGATCGACGGGAGCGGCCTGAACGTCGATCGGCACATCGATCCAGACCGGCCCCGGCCGCCCCCGCCGAGCCAGATACAGCGCCTTTTCCACTACCTTGCGGGTCTGAAGGGGATCGTCGAGCCGCACCGCGAACTTGGTGATCGGCCGCACCATCGAAACGATGTCGACTTCCTGATCGCCCAGTTGCCGCAGCGCGACCGGATAGCGATCCGCACATGTCTCGCGCTTCACCTGCCCCGAGACGACCACCATCGCGATGGAATCGACATAAGCGCCATAGACCCCGTTAAGCGCGTTGACCCCGCCCGGGCCGGTCGTGACATTCAGTGCAGCTGGACGTCCCGAAAGCCGGCAATAGCTTTCCGCCGCGATCGCCGCGGCCTGCTCGTGATGGCAGAAATGCAAGGACAGCCCCGGCGCCCGCCCGAAAGCATCGTTGAGGTGCATCGCCCCCCCGCCGGTGAGCATGAACATGTCGGCGATACCATGCTCGACCAGCAGGCGGGCGATCAGATCGGCAACGCGGACCTGCCCCATGGTTCAGGCCACCGCGGAACGCGGAGCAACCAGCGGTCCGGTGTGCGGGCCAGCCACGGGCACGGCTAGGGGTTCGCCCGGGATAGCCGCCTGGCGCGCTTCCATCATGGCGATGCGCGAGAGGTCTTCGCCGGCGATCGTGCCGTAGAAATCCCGCTTGTTGCGAAGCCAATCGAGTTCGAACGCGATCGCCAGTTCCATTCCGCGCGCCGCATCGCGTCCGTCGAGAACGGCCGCGTCAAAGATGACCTTTCGAGTCTCGAAACGGTCCAGCCGAACCTCGCGGACCCGGCGCAGCGGCTCGATCGCCTCTGGGTTGACCCCGCCCCCGACCACCAGCTCCACCCCGCGCCGCCGTGCCTCCTCGGCGACCTCCACGACATAGCGGGTCATCTCGTCGCTGTTCACGAAGTCCCGCTTGAAGCCCATCGACCCGGCAAAATCGACCCGTCCGAACACCATGCCGACCCGGCCGACTTCCGCCTTGGCGCCGATCTCGTCGAGATGGCCGAAGGCGTAGCGGGTCTCGACATTGAACAGGAAGCGGGTGTCGGCCTGTTCATCGCGCGCGAAGACCCTGTCCTTGGCAGCGATGTACTTGGACAGCGCATAAGGCGTCTCGACCATGGGAGCTATCACGTAGTCGACGCCGAACTGCCGCGCCTCGATCAGGTCGCGCACCGCTTCGCAGCCGCCGATCTTGAGGCCGACACCCAGGTCCGCCCGCCGTGCGATCTCCAGCAGCCGCAGCAATTCATCACTGCGGGTGCCTTCGGCCTCAAACTCCGCCTTGACCGCGACGACCCCATAGTCGCGCGCCGCCTTGAGGGTTTCGAACATCGCTCTTTCGGTCTGGTTCACTGTGCTCTCCTCTCGTCGTGGGCTTGGCGGCCCCGTCGCGATGGGCCGGCAACCTTCCCGCAGCCGCGCAGGAAAGCCGCCATGGTCTCGACGGTGTAATGGAGGTGCGCCGGTTCAAGCCCGGGATAGAGGCCGATCCAGAAGCAATTGGTGGTCACGAGATCGGCATTCGCCAGGCTGCCCGAGACCCGGTAATTCCGATCCTTCATGTAAGGCTGCCGCAGCAGATTGCCGCCGAACAGCAGCCGCGTACCGATCCGGTGCGCGTCGAGATGCTTGACCAGGTCATCGCGTGTCACGCCGCTTTCCGGACGAATGGTAATCGGATAGCCGAACCACGAAGGGTCGCTGCCCGGCGTTGCGCGCGGCAGGATGAAGACATCCTCGAAGGGCGTGAGCATTTCGGTCAGCAGCGCGAAATTGGCGCGCCGCGCGGCAATGAAATCGTCGAGCCGATCCAGTTGTGCCAGCCCGACGGCCGCCTGCATGTCGGTGATCTTCAGATTGTAGCCCGCGTGACTGTAGGTATACTTGTGGTCGTATCCCGCCGGCAGGCTGCCAAGCCGGCGCGCGAAGCGCTTGCCGCAGGTATTGTCCATGCCCGGCGCGCACCAGCAATCCCGTCCCCAGTCGCGCATGGATTCGATCACCCGCTTCAACCGGGGCTTCTGCGTGAACACCGCGCCTCCCTCGCCCATGGTGATATGGTGCGCGGGATAGAAGCTGAGTGTACCGATATCGCCGAAGGTACCGACCCCGCGCCCCTGCTCCTTGAGGCCGTCTCCATGCCATGTCGCGCCCAGGGCATCGCAGCAGTCCTCCACGACAAAAAGCCCGTACTTGCGCGCCACCCGCATGACTTCATCGAGGTCGAAAGGGTTGCCCAGCGTATGCGCCAGCATGATGGCGCGGGTGCGGTCGCTGACCGCCGCCTCGATGCGTTCCGACAGGACGTTGTAGGTCGGCACGTCAACGTCCACGAAGACCGGCACCAGCCCATACTGCAATGCGGGGTTCACCGTGGTCGGAAACCCGGTGGCAACGGTGATGACTTCGTCACCGGGCCTCAGTGCCTCGTCCCTCAGATAATGCGAGGTCAGGCTGGACAGTGCCAGAAGGTTGGCCGAGGAGCCCGAATTGGTCGTGAGCACATGAGCCACCCCCAGTTGCCTGGCCAGACGTTCCTCGAAGGCGCTGTTGAACCGTCCGGTCGTCAACCAGAAGTCGAGCGCGGATTCGACAAGGAACTGCATCTCCTGCGCTCCGTAGACCTTGCCCGAAACGGGAACCGGGCTCTGTCCGGGAACGAACGGACGCGGCGCGTGGAAGCGGCGGGCATAGTCGCCAGTGAGGGCAAGGATGCGTGCGCGCAGTTCCGCTTCATTGTCGCCGCCATCACCCGCGTCGTCATTGCCTTCATCGCCCCCCCTCAACACGCGCCTCGACACACTCCGCATCCCGCGAAGTCACTTCGCAACGCGTCCCTTCTTCGGCAAAAAACATCCCGGATATCGCTGTGCCATCGCTACGCGCCAGGTCGTTCACGGGCTCCGTCAGCGGATCGGTCATGACAGGTATCCTTCCACGATCGCTTCGCCCCCGCCGTGAGCGCCCTCGGGCACGCTGCCAGTTGCGGGGCCAGTTACGGGAACAGTCTCGAGGCTGGGCACAGGGACAACCTTCCCCTCGGGCAATCCGGAATGGCGGCAAAAGCTCTCGATCTGCCCCAGCATGATCTCGCAGGCATCACCGCCGCCCCACACCAAACGGTGCCAGTCCACCACGAAATCCAGTGCCGCAGCGAGATCGAGCCGGGGATGCCAGCCTAGTTCGCTGCGCGCCCGCGCACAGTCGAGCTTGAGCACCCCCGCCTCGTGCGGCGTGGTGCCCGCCGCTACTATGGGCGTGTCCCAGCCCGGCGTCCCCCAGCGCTCGGTCAGGCGATCCGCCACCCAGGCAACCGGGCGAACATCGGTCTCTGCCGGACCGAAATTCCATCCCGTCGCCACCTGCGCGTCCCCTGCCAGCATCCTTTCGGCAAGGATCAGGTACCCGTGCAGCGCATCGAGCACGTGCTGCCACGGCCGGATCGCCGCCGGGTTGCGGATCATCGGCCGCCGTCCCGCCGCCAGAGCACGCAAGATGTCCGGCACCAACCGGTCCTGCGCCCAGTCGCCGCCGCCGATCACATTGCCGGCCCGCGCCGAGGCGACCAGCACCTGAAGACCTGCCGCACTTTCCCCGCCAAAGAAGCTGCGCCGCCACGCCGAGATCGCCAGTTCGGCGGCGCCCTTGCTGCTGGAATAGGGATCGTGTCCGCCCATCGCGTCGTTTTCACGATAGGGCCAGGGCCACTCATTGTTCTCGTAGCACTTGTCGCTCGTCACGCAGAGTACCGCACGCAGCGAAGGAAGATCACGGCACGCGTCGAGCAGATGAACGGTGCCCTGCACATTGGTGGCCCATGTCTCCACGGGAGTTCGGTAGCTTTCGCGCACCAAGGGCTGCGCGGCGAGATGGAACACCACTTCCGGATCTGCCGTGCGCAAGGCCATGCCAAGCGCCTCGCGGTCGCGCAGGTCACCCTCGACATGATCGATCCGACTTTCCAGCCCCGCCTGCCAGAACAGCGCGTCCCCTTGCGCCGGCAGCGCAAAGCCGGAAACCTTCGCCCCCATCGCATCGAGCCAGAGCGCCAGCCAGGTGCCCTTGAAGCCGGTATGCCCGGTCACCAAAACCCGGCGGCCGTGCCACGCCGATGGCATTACCAGCGCTTCCATGGGGCACCTTTCTGCCAGTGATCCTCCAGCGTCTGACGGTCGCGCAGCGTATCCATCGGTTGCCAGAAGCCGCGGTGGACATAGGCGGCAAGATCACCATCCTGGGCGAGCGTTTCCAGCGGCTCCCGCTCCCACAAGGTGTCCTCGCCATCGATCAGGTCGATCACTTCGGGCTGCAACACGAAAAAGCCGCCATTGATCAGCCCGCCGTCCCCTTCGGGCTTTTCGCGAAAACCGGTGACGCGCGCACTGCCCAGCGCAGCATCGAATTCCAGCGCACCGAAGCGTCCCGGCGGCGCCACGGCGGTGATCGTGGCCCGGCGTCCATGAGTCCGGTGAAAATCGATCAGCGCGCCGATATCGACATCGGAGACACCATCACCATACGTGAAGCAGAACGGTTCCTCATCCTCCAGGTAGTGGCGCACGGCACGCAGCCTGCCGCCGGTCTGGGTATGGGCGCCGGTATCGACCAAGGTAATCCGCCAGGGCTCACACCAGTTGCGGTGCACGGCCACATGGTTGTTCGCGAGGTTTATCGTCACATCCGAGGCGTGAAGAAAGTAATTCGCGAAAAATTCCTTGATCACATAGCCCTTGTAACCAAGGCATATGATGAAATCATCGACACCGAAGCTCGAATAGATTTTCATGATGTGCCAGATGATCGGCATGCCGCCGATTTCGACCATCAGCTTGGGCCTGACGACGGTTTCCTCCCCCAGTCGCGTGCCCAGTCCGCCTGCAAGAATGACAGCTTTCAACGAACCGCCCCCGCCGAAAACGGGCTGAACACGCCAAGTAAATCCCTGAATGGAATTCCGCTTTTTCAGCCCTCAGGCACAAAAGCTATCGGCAAGCGTGGAAACGACTCAATCGACAGTTCATCCGAATTGAGGCTAACAGCCAACTTTCCAACCAAGCCCCGCTGCATTGATTGCTGCACGGCAGCATGGCGCTGCCGCCAGCGCGGAAATCCAGGCAACCTCCGTTACGGACATATTTGGCACCGCTGGACACCATTCGCCCCTTCCCCGAGGCGAATCAGGCTGCCGCCCCCACGATGAGCGCGCCCATCGGCCCGGCATCGTCGCCCAGTGCCGGCGGCACGCAGATCCGCTCCAGCGCCTCGGCCGTGCAATCGCGCAGATAACCGCCCAGCAGCGCCGGCATCAGCGCTCGGGCCGCAGGCAGGAGATGCGGCTGGCGATTGGCCACGCCGCCGCCGACAACGATGCGCTGCGCGGAAAGCGTCAGCACCAGCATGGTCAGAAGCTCCGCCAGGTCACTGGCCGCGGCCGCCCATGCCGGATCGTCAGGCCCAACCGCGCCGGGATGGCGACCGAACCGCGCCGCCAGCGCCGGACCGCTCAGCAGCCCTTCGATGCAGTCGCCATGGAACGGGCAGGCCCCGGCGAACCCATCGCCCGCTGCACGGCGCAGGCGCACATGGCCGACTTCGGGATGGAGCAGTCCGTGGACCGGCGCGCCATTGACCAGCACCCCGACGCCGACCCCGGTGCCCACGGTGATGTAGGCTGCCGTCGGACAGTCACGCGCCGCGCCGAAACGGTACTCCGCCAGCGCCGCGGCATTGACGTCGGTATCGAGACCGACCGGACAGCCGAGCGCACGCTGCAGCACGCCGGCAATATCCGTCCCCGCCCAGCCGGGCTTCGGAGTTTCCAGCATGAAACCGAAGTCGCGCGCCTCGCGGGTGACGCGGATAGGCCCGAAACTGGCGACGCCCAAGGAAAAAACCTGCCCCGCCTCGCACCATGGCCGGATCGTCTCGATCGCACGCCCCAGCGTCTCCTCCGGCGTAGTGGTCGGATATTCGATCCGCCGTTCGATCGCCCCGGGACAGCCAAGCACAACGACCGTCTTGGTGCCACCCAGTTCGATTCCGGCGACCGGACCCACGCGGCCCGGCTCTGCATTGATACCTGTCATGCCCGCGCTCCTGCCAGCGTCCGCGCCCGCTCACAAGCCACCCTACGAGCAGGCGCGTGAAACCGCGCCTCTTCCGCATCTCCACCTAGCACGCAAGGAGCGCGCTGCTGACGGTTTTCTGGCAGGGAAGCACGATGAAGCCCCGCCTTCCCCTTTTGCGCATTCTCGAAATGAACCTGGGCTTCTTCGGCGTGCAATTCAGTTTCGGGCTGCAACAGGCCAACATCGGGCCGATCTACGCCTATCTCGGCGCCAGCGAGGCGGCGATGCCGCTGCTATGGCTGGCGGGCCCGATAACCGGCCTGCTTGTCCAGCCGCTCGTCGGCGCGCTCAGCGACCGTACGGTCTCGCCGCTCGGCAAGCGAGCACCCTGGTTCCTGCTCGGCGCGGCGATCTGTTCGGCCTGCCTTTTCGCGATGCCCTACAGCTCTGCGTTATGGATGGCGGCGGGGCTGCTGTGGCTGCTCGATGCCGGCAACAACATCACCATGGAGCCCTACCGCGCCTATGTCGCCGACCGGCTCGACGCGGAACAGCAGGCGCTCGGCTTCCTCACCCAGAGCGCCTTTACCGGACTGGCCCAGACCCTGGCCTATCTCACCCCGTCCCTGCTTTCCGCACTGCTCGACCGTGCACTGCTGGATGCCAATGGCGTTCCCACCGCCGTTCGTCTGGCGTTCGGGCTCGGCGCGTTGATCTCGCTGACGAGCGCCCTCTATTCCGTATGGCGCGTGCCCGAATTGCCGGCGCCGGTACCGCCGAACGACATGAAAGCCACCTGGCGCCCGCTGCTGGCCGAGATCGCCGACGCCCTGCGCGAGATGCCGCCCGCACTGCGGCAACTGGCGCTTGCCATGCTGTTTCAATGGTATGCGATGTTTGCCTACTGGCAATATGTGCCCTTCGCGCTGGCGCGCGCGCTTCACGGCACTTCGGATGCGCATTCCCCGGCTTTCCGCGCCGCCGTGATGACCGCCCAGCAACTCGGCGCCTTGTATAATCTGGTCGCCTTCGCCGCCGCGCTGGCCATGGTCCCCGCGGTAGGCCGCTACGGCGCGCGCGGCGTCCAGACCATCTGCCTGGCCGCTGCGGGATTGGGCATGCTGGCGCTGCCGGCGATCACCTCCCCGGCGTGGCTCATCGCCCCGATGCTGGGTATCGGCCTGGGCTGGGCAGGCATGATGGGCAACAACTACGTCCTGCTGGCCGCCGCGGTCCCGGCCCGGCGGACCGGGGTCTACATGGGTCTTTGCAATATTTTAATTGTCCTCCCGATGCTGTTGGAGACAGTGACCCTGCCCCTGCTCTACGAGCCGGTCCTGCGCGGGGATCCTCGCAAGGTGCTGGTTCTGGCGGGGCTGCTCCTGCTGGCCGGGGCGCTGGCGATGCGTTTCGTAGGCACGAAACCGGATCCAGCCGAACGACACCAGGCCTGAACAACCGCCGGAAGTTCTTCCGGGCGGCGTTTCAAGCTGTTAAGATCGAACTATACGGAAAATTGGGGGATATGGCAGGACACAACGATCGCGACCGTCGGAACGACGCACCTCGCGCGGAAACCGGCGCTCGGGGCGAAGTGCGCACTCTGGCCGACATCGCGCGGCTGGCCGGCGTATCCGCGGGCACGGTGTCGCGCGCGCTGGCCGGCAAGTCGCTGGTCAATGTCGAAACCCGCGAACGAATTCGCGCGCTGGCACGCCAGCACGGCTTCCGCCCCAATCAGATGGCCAGCAAGCTGCGCTCGCGCCGCACCGGCGTGATCGGCGTGGTGATCCCGCTCGGCCATGAAAAGCGCCAGCACATCTCCGATCCGTTCTTCCTCACCCTGCTCGGCCATCTGGCCGACGAACTGACCGAAAGCGGCTACGACCTCATGCTGAGCCGCGCGATCCCCGACGGGACAAGCGACTGGCTGGAACGCATGACCGGCTCTGGCATGGTCGACGGGGTCATCATCATCGGTCAGTCGAACCAGTTCGATGTGATCGAACAGGTCGCCGCCACCTATCGCCCGCTGGTGGTCTGGGGGCACTGCCGCAAGGGCCAGACCCACTGCGTGGTCGGCACCGACAACGAGGCGGGCGGGCGCCTTGCCGCCAGCCACCTGATCGAGGCTGGCGCACGGCGATTGATCTTCCTGGGCGACACCTCCGGGATCGAGATCGCCACCCGCTTTCGCGGCGCCGCCGCCGCCGCCCAGCAGGCCGGCGTGCCGTTATCGCATGTCTCGGCTGGGCTGGCGGGCGAGGAGATGGGGCCCCAGATCCGCGCCGCGCTTGCGGAAATGGACCTTGGCATCGACGGGATCGTCGCCGCTACCGACCTTATCGCCATGTCGGCGCTGCGCACGCTGCATGAAACCGGGCGCAGCGTACCGGACGATGTCCAGATCATCGGCTTCGACGATCTCCCGCTCGCCGCGCAGACGATGCCGCCGCTCACCACCATCCGGCAGGAAATCGCGCTCGGCGCCCGGCGCATGGTCGAACGGCTCAAGGCCCGGATCGAAGGCGAAGATGCCCACAGCCTCGTCATGGAACCCCGACTGGTGCGCAGGGCCAGCACGCGCGGGTAAGGAGCCGCTTACGCACCCGTCGAATGTGTCATTTTCGTTGGCCTTTTCAGTGTGCTTGCAGGAATTCGCCACTTGCCCCTTTCGAACCTCCAACCTTGCCGCTAAGCATTTCGGATGAGGGCGGGCGCCCCCGTTGCGGCTTGGCGGCCGTGCCGGGCAAGGCAACCGGGAAATGACGACATAGAGGGAAGGACGAGCGTGACTCGGGACCTTGGCGGCGAGGCGCAATGCTGATCGGCATCGATCTCGGGACGACCAACAGTGCAGTGGCAATCTGGCGCGACGGCGAAGCGCAGCTGGTGCCCAATGCCCTGGGCGATCTCCTGACCCCTTCCGCCGTCAGCATCGCGCGGGACGGCCAGGTGTGGATCGGCCGCGCCGCGCTCGACCGGCTGGCGACCTCGCCCGAAGATACCGCCACCAGCTTCAAGCGCCGAATGGGCACTGCCGCCAGCACCCGCCTCGGCGGCAAGGACTATGGCGCTGAGGACCTCTCGGCACTGGTGCTCGAAGCGCTGGTCAAGGATGTCGAGGCGCTGACCGGCGAGAAGCCGACCGAGGCGGTCATCACCGTCCCTGCCTATTTCAATGACCGCCAGCGCAAGGCCACCCGCCGCGCCGGTGAACTGGCGGGGCTGACCGTGCGCCGCCTGATCAACGAGCCGACCGCCGCCGCACTCGCCTTCGGCCTGCAGGACAAGGGTGACCGCGAACCGTTCCTGGTGTTCGACCTGGGCGGCGGAACGTTCGACGTCTCGGTGGTCGAGATGTTCGACGGCATCATCGAAGTGCGCGCCTCGGCAGGCGACAATCGCCTCGGCGGCGACGATTTCGACGAAGCGCTGATCGCCCATGTCCTGCCGCGACTCGATCCCGACGAACGCCTCGCCACCCTCCCCGCCGACCACCGCGACACCCTGCTCAAGCGCGCTGCCGAGAGCTGCCGACGCGCACTCACCACGGCTGCCGAGGCGGAATTCACAGTGGTGGTTGGCGACAGCCGGCTTACCGCCAGCGTAACCGAGGCCGCGTTCGAGACGGCCTGCGAGCCGCTGCTGCGGCGGCTGCGCGAACCGGTGGTGCGGGCCCTGCGCGACTGCGCGATCGACGCTGCCGAACTGTCCGAGATCGTGCTGGTCGGCGGTGCCACCCGCATGCCGGTGGTGCGCCGCGCGATCACCCGCCTCTTCGGACGCTTCCCCAATTCCTCGGTCCATCCCGACCATGCGGTGGCGCTCGGGGCGACGATCCAGGCCGGACTTGCCGCGCGCGATGCCGCGCTCGACGAGATCCGCATCACCGACGTCTGCCCCTTCACGCTGGGCATCGAAGTGGCCGAACAGGACGGCCACGGCGGTCTCCAGCGCGGCCTGTTCTCACCGATCATCGAACGCAACACACCGGTGCCGGTCTCGCGCGTAAACACCTATTCGACGCTGGCGGACAACCAGAAGAAGCTGGAATTCGGCATCTACCAGGGCGAGGCGCGCGAAGTGCGCAACAACGTCAAGCTGGGTGACATGACCATCCCGGTGCCGCCGCGTCCGGCCGGCGCGATCTCGGTGGAAGTGCGCTTCTCCTACGACAGTTCCGGCCTGCTGGAGATCGACGTCCACGTTCCAGAGAACGGCGCATCGCGCAATCTCGTGATCGTTGACGAGGAAGACCGGCCCGACCGCAAGGAAATCGAGAAACGCCGCGCCGCGCTGGCCGCGCTCAAGCACCATCCACGCGAAGAAGCCGCCAACGTCGCCCTGATCGCCCGCGCCGAACGCTGCTACGAGGACCACATCGGCGATGTCCGGCAGGCAATCGGCCACTGGATCACCCAGTTCCTCGGCGCGCTCGACAGCCAGGACCCTCGCCGCATCGCCGATGCCGGGGCGATGCTGGCCAGCCGTCTCGACGAAGTCGAAAGCGTCACCCCGTTATGAGCGGCCGCCATCCCTGGTCCCTGCTCGGCATCGGACCGACGGCCGATACGTCCGCGATCCGCAAGGCCTATGCCGACAAACTGAAGGCAATGGACGTCGATGCCGACGTTTCCGGCTTCGCGCAGCTGCGCCAGGCCCGCGACCTCGCCTTGCGGCTGGCGCGCTCGCTGGAGGAGATTGGACCGGACGGGGACGCACAACCCGCCGGCAACGACGACAACAACGGGATTGAGGAAGCCGCAGCCGATGCGCCCGAAGCGACCGCCGCTCCGGCACGCTGGACGTTTGCGGCGCCGGAGCTGCCCGGCGCATGGCAGGAAGATCCGTTCTTCCCCGCCGCATCGCTCGCCACCCGCCCGGCCGGGCCCGATGCCTCGACGATGCTCGAACGCATGGCCTGGGCCGCTGCCGCCGCGCGCGAGGCCGGACATGGCGGCGTCAGCGGCGCCGGCATCCCGCTCACCACCATCGACCCCTTCACCGCACCGCTGCTGTCGGGAAGCCTCGTCGGCGACGATGCACTGGGCCTGCGCCCCGGCGAAACGCCCGCCGAACGGCTCTCCATCCTGCTCGATCCAGAGCGCGAGGATGCTGGCGAACCGCTGAGCGAATCGGAGGCCCGCCAGGCCACCCGCGCCTTGCGTGCGATCCTCGACGAAGCGACCCACGCGCATATCACCCGCCAGCAGCAGATCGAAGACTGGCTGGCCGAGATCCTCGCCCGGGGCTGGCCGCGTTCGGCGCCGCTGCTCGAGGATGCCAACCAGGCCTTCGGCTGGGAACGCGAATGGAGCGCCCACGATGCCCGCCCCGCCGTGCAGTTCCTCGGCGCAAGGCTGCGCGGCTACCGCTTCCAGCAGAACGTGCTGCAGCCCGGCCACAAGTTCCACAAGGCCTGGAACGAACTGGTCCGCCCCGGCAAGGCAGGCCCGCTGCGTATGCTCGGCGGCCCCGCGCAGGGCGACGTCGACGCCCTGCTGCGCGGCGTGCGCAAGCATTTCCCCGAACTGGAATCGCACTTCGCACCGGAACGCGTGGCCTCGTGGGAAGGCGGAAATCCGATGCTCACCGGCCTGCTGGTACTGTTGGGCATCATCGCCTTTGCCATCATCGTCGCCATTGCCGACAGCAAGTCGCCCTCACCTTCCGCCTCGCCCGCGCAGCAGAGCACCCCGCTCGAGGCTGAAAACGAGCCTCAGGACGGGCCCGCCCGCAACGTGATGCAGTCCTCGGTCAAGGAGGCCTTCGGGCCGGGTCATGACCCGGCCTGGCTGTGGAAGACCCAGCCCGAACTGGCGCAGACCTTCACCGCCAACGTGATGAGCGGGCTGCGGGCCGACGAGGATCCCGCGACCATCGTCGACAAGACCGTCGCGATCGTGCGCCTGCGCGGTTACCTGAACGGCCGCGAACTGGACGGGCCGTTGTTCGAGCAGACCATGCACTTGCGGCTGGCCCAGTTGCGTGCGGCCCAGAAGCATGGCGAAAGCACTTGCCAGCAACTGGGCGATTCCGGCTGGTTCGACGGCGCCCTGCCGCTTTCCGCCAGCGAGCGCGAGGCCGAGCGTGTCTTTTCCGCGCGCATGGCCGAGGAAAACAAGCTCATCCAGCCGGCGAAGTCCCGACAGCGCACCGCGATGGTACCGGGTGAGCTGATCGGCAGGGTCATCAAGGCAACCGGCCTCACCCAGACCAAGGTGGCCGCCGCGATGCAGGGCCGGGGCACCAATGCCAATCGCTGCGCGGTGTCCATCGCCCTGCTCGATGCGACGCTGGACTGGAAGGAGATGAACTGGAAGGGCGGCGACCGCCGGGAGATCCTCCAGACGCTTTAGGCCATCTGTAACCGGATGGCCGAGCCACGCGAATTCCGGTGACGCAGAAGCCGGGAGTCGCTGCGATGCCGTTTCGTCCTGCCCAGTTCGTTTCCGTTATCGCCCTGCCGCTTGCCGCGCTTGCGCTGACATTCGCAGCGCCGCGTAGCGAGCCCGCGGCCGCGGCCCCGCTACCGGCGCCTCCTGCCGAGGCACTGCGGCCCTCGGGACGACAGGTTGCGGTTCTGGCGGGCGGCTGTTTCTGGGGCATGGAAGGCGTGTTCGAGCATGTCCGCGGGGTAATTTCGGTAACCTCCGGTTATGCCGGAGGCCCGCGCGACAAGGCGAACTATGCGGCTGTCTCCAGCGAGACCAGCGGTCATGCCGAGGCGGTGCGCATCGTCTACGACCCCGCAAGGATCAGCTACGGCCAGTTGCTGCAGATCTTCTTTGCCGCCGCGCACGACCCGACTGAGGTCAACGGCCAGTATCCCGACCGCGGCCCCAGCTACCGCTCGGCGATCTTCCCGCAAAACCCGGCGCAGCGCCAGCTGGCCGCCGCCTATATCGTGCAACTCGGCAAGGCCCGTGCCTTCCCCCGCCCCATCGCCACCAGGATCGAGGACGGGACATTTTACCCCGCCGAAGCCTGGCATCAGGATTTCATGCGCAGGAACCCCGACAACAGCTATATCCAGCGCTGGGACAAGCCGCGCCTCACCCAACTGAAGGCCAAGTTCCCCGCGCTTTACACGGGTTAGATCGCCAGCCCCGCCGCATGCGCGCTCGCCCAGGCCCACTGGAAATTGTAGCCGCCGAGCCAGCCGGTCACGTCCACCGCCTCGCCGATGGCAAAGAGACCGGGAACCTTGCGGGCTTCCATCGTCTTCGAGGACAGTCCGGCGGTGTCGATGCCGCCTGCGGTGACTTCCGCCTTGGCAAACCCTTCCGAGCCATCGGGCAGGAACGGCCAGCGCGCCAGCCGCGCTTCGGCGGCGGCCAATGCCTTGTCGGTCATCGCCCCCAGCTCTCCGGCCAGGCCCAGCTTTTCGCAAAGCACATCGGCCAGCCGCTCCGGCAGGCCTTCGGACAAGACCTTGCGCAAAGTGGCGCGCGGACGTTCGCGCTTCAAACCCATCAGCCAGCCCTCGCCGCGATCCGGAAGGAACTGCGTGGTGACGGTGTCGCCGCGCTTCCAGTAGCTCGAGATCTGGAGGATCGAGGGGCCCGAAAGCCCCCGGTGGGTGAACAGCGCGGCCTCCCGGAACGCCGCCTTGCCGACGCGTGCGATCACTTCGGTGGAAACGCCCGAGAGATCGCGGAACAGCGCTTCCTCGCCGGGCAGGGTCAGCGGCACCAGCGCCGGGCGCGGCTGGACGACCTTGAGGCCGAACTTGCGGGCCAGATCGTAGGCGAACCCGGTCGCCCCCATCTTCGGGATCGACGGCCCGCCGGTGGCGATCACCAGCGCCTTTGCCATCGCGCTCCGCTGGCCGAAATCGACGCGGTAGAGCGCACCATCATGGCCAATCTCGCCCAGCGCCTCGCCGCAGACCAGTTCGACTTGGCCCTTGGCACATTCCTCCAGCAACATCGCGACGATCTGGCGCGCCGAGCCGTCGCAGAACAACTGGCCCAGCGTCTTCTCGTGCCAGGCGATGCCGTAGGCTTCCACCATTGCGATGAAATCGGCTGGCCGGTAGCGGCTCAGCGCCGACTTGGCGAAATGGGCGTTGCTGGAAAGATAGCGGTCGGGCGCGGTATCGACATTGGTGAAGTTGCAGCGCCCGCCGCCGGAAATCAGGATCTTCTTGCCCGGCTGCTCGGCATGGTCGAGCAGCAGCACGCGCTTGCCGCGCTGCCCCGCCGTCGCCGCGCAGAACAGACCCGCCGCACCGGCACCCAGCACGACGGCGTCGTAAGGCTCATGGCCATGAAGCGACGTCATTGTGCGGCGGGAACCAGTTCCAGCGCCAGCGCCTCGGCCACGCGAATGCCGTCGACAGCGGCGGAGAGAATGCCGCCCGCATAGCCCGCGCCCTCGCCTGCCGGATAGAGTCCGCGGGTGTTGAGGCTCTGGCAATCCTTGCCGCGGGTGATGCGCACGGGCGAGGAGGTGCGCGTCTCCACGCCGGTCATCACCACGTCAGGGTGGTCGTAGCCCGGAACCTGCCGTCCGAACACCGGCAGCGCCTCGCGGATCGCCTCGACCACGAAGTCGGGCAGGCATTCCTTCAGGTCGGTCAGGTGCACACCGGGCTGATAGCTGGGGGTAACGACGCCGAATTCGCTCGAAGGCCGGTCGGCGAGGAAATCGCCCAGCTTCTGGCCAGGCGCCTTGTAGTCGGAGCCGCCCGCCTTGAAGGCCAGTTCCTCGAACTTGCGCTGGAACGCGATGCCCGCCAGCGGATCGCCGGGGTAGTCCTCTTCGGGATTGATATCGACGACAAGGCCCGAATTGGCATTGAATTCGGCGCGCGAATACTGGCTCATGCCATTGGTGACAACGCGGCCTTCCTCGCTCGCGGCGGCCACCACGCGCCCGCCCGGGCACATGCAGAAACTGTAGACCGTGCGCCCGTTGGAGGCCTTGTGGGCGATCGAATAGGCCGCCGCGCCAAGGATCTTGTTGCCCGCATTGGGGCCGTAGCGCGCGGTGTCGATCCAGCTTTGCGGATGCTCGATACGCACACCGATGGCAAAGGGCTTGGCCTCGATATAGACACCGCGGTTGTGGAGTACTTCGAAGGTATCGCGTGCCGAATGGCCGACCGCCATGATGACGTGGCTGGCGGGCAGGAACTCCCCGTTCGAGAGGTGAAGGCCCTTGAGGCGGCGGGTGCCGTCGGCGTCCTCTTCCACTTCGAAGTCATCGACGCGGGTGCCGAAGCGATATTCGCCGCCCAGCTGCTCGATCGTCTCGCGCATCGAGATCACCATGGTGACGAGGCGGAACGTGCCGATATGCGGGTGCGCTTCGGTGAGGATATCGTCGGGCGCACCGGCCTTTACGAATTCGGTCAGGACCTTGCGGCCGAAATGGCGCGGGTCCTTGATCCGGCTGTAGAGCTTGCCGTCCGAGAACGTGCCCGCACCGCCCTCCCCGAACTGCACGTTGCTCTCGGGATCGAGCACCGAGCGGCGCCACAGGCCCCAAGTGTCCTTGGTGCGCTCGCGCACGGCCTTGCCGCGCTCGATGATGATCGGGCGGAACCCCATCTGCGCGAGGATCAACGCGGCGAGCAGTCCGCAGGGACCGGCGCCGATGACCACCGGACGTGGCCCTTCGTAGGTCGCGGGCGCATGGGTGACGAACTTGTAGCTGGTGTCGGGCGTGGGCCGCACGTGCTGGTCGCCGGGATGAGCGGCGAGCACGGCAGCCTCGTCCTTCACCGCCAGATCGAGCGTGTAGACCAGCTTGATTGCGGACTTGCGCCGCGCGTCGTTGCCCCGGCGCACGACGGTGAGCCGCTCAAGATCCTCAGGCGCAATACCGAGGCGCGCGCAGACGGCGGCCTCCAGGTCGGCCGGTTCATGGTCCAGCGGCAAGGCAAGATCGGAAAGACGTAACATCCGCGCGCCCTTATACCCGTTCGGCGCGCGGCGCCACGGATTTGCGCCTTCGCGGCGGCCGCCCCTCAAACACCCGCCAGGCATTGGGAGAGCCGCCCCGTGTCCCACCCGCCGCCTTTTGGCCTATTTTCAAGCAGCTACTTAGACCTCTGGCGGATAGACCCCGGCGAGAACCGCATCGAAATGGGCCCTGACGGCATCGTTGCAGCCGCAGGCCCGCGCATCGAGGCCCGGCCGATCCAGCACGCTGATGCCGCCGCGACGGGTCCG
The DNA here is from genome assembly GCF_017309955.1 of Novosphingobium sp. KA1. Classification (NCBI taxonomy): domain Bacteria; kingdom Pseudomonadati; phylum Pseudomonadota; class Alphaproteobacteria; order Sphingomonadales; family Sphingomonadaceae; genus Novosphingobium; species Novosphingobium sp. KA1. The sequence continues at coordinate 325,508 of NZ_CP021247.1, forward strand.
CAGGATGCCTTCGCGCTTGAAGCGCTGGAGCACGCGGCTGGCGTAGCTGCGGCCGATACCCATCATCGAGGCCAATTGCTCCTGCGTCATCGTCACGTCGTTCCGCCCGATCCGGTCGATCGCCATCCCCAACCAGCGCGCGGCACGCTGCTCGATGGTATGGACGGCATTGCAGGCGGTCGACTGGAAGACCTGCGCCATCACGCAGTCGGCATAACGGGCAAAAAGATGGGCAATCGCAGGCGACATGCGCTTCACCTCGTCCAGCCGCTCGGTGCCGATGCGCCAGAAACGCCCGCGATGGAGCACGCTGGCACGGGCGAAGGCCGGCAGGCTGCCCTGGCTTACCACCCCGCCCAGCGCCCCTTCGCGGCCGACCAGCAAAGTCTCGACCAGTTCATTGCCATCCAATTCGACAAAAAAGGAGCAGATCGCCCCGCCACGCGGAAAATAGCAGAATTCCACAAGGTCGCCGGGACAATATAGCACCTGGCCCGCCGCATATTCGACGTCTTCGAGAAACGGCACCAGCAAATCCCGGTCGGCAGGCCGCAAGGCCCCCAGCAGATCGCTGTCTTCAAGACTGGCGATGGCACCCATAACCAATTTTTCCCTGATCCATTTTTCTACGACGACCTGAACGTCCCGGCCCAAGAATGGATCAGCGCCGTGCCACGCGAACGAGCGGGAAACGACATCTGCATGCGGGGACGCACCCCCGTGCAACCGAAGCCCTTCGCCATGGTTCCCGCTCGGCTGGTCGCAAATCGACGAAACGCACCGCGCATGCGGGAACAGACGTAGCGACGAAGGCGTTGGCGGAATATCCACAACCTCGAACAAGCCCGGAAAGGACGCGCCATGGCTCCCAATGTGCGCCAGACGTTCTGGAAAGCCTTCGCCGCCAACCCCGTCGTCATGATCCGGCTGGAGGGTGACGCCGGCCGCGGTGCCCCCCACGGCCAGGCCCATTGCGAAGCCCACAGCGAACCGATGACCGCCCTGCTGGACCGCGATGCCCATCACGCCGTCTGGTTCGTCTGTCGTCGCGACAATCGCATCGGCAAGGGAGGACGGGCTACGGCGCAAGTCATGACCCTGGGGCACGAAGTCTTCGCCTCGCTTTCCGGCACGCTGGTCGAGGAAACCGATCGTGCGGCACGTAGCCGTCACTGGAGCCAGGTGGCCGAAGATTGGTTCCCCCACGGGCACGACGATCCCGCCGTCACCATGCTGCGTTTCGAGATCGAGGATGCCGAAGTCTGGACGCTCGATGCCGGGATCAAGGGTCTGTTCCGCCTTGCAACGGGGGGAACCATCGATCCAGCACGCATCGGCGAACACGAGACCGGTGTTGTCTGATAGCTGAAAGCGCCGGAAACGTTCCAGCCTTCGCGGCAAGCCTCTAGAGCCATGCCGACGTTGCGGGACGCCCCGGCCTACTCGGCGCGCCGGAGCGGTTCCAGCTCCCGCGGGCGGGCACTTTCCGGGCATCCCGCCAGAGCATAGGCCACGGCCGAGAGAATGCCCTCGCGGGAGAACGGCTTCTGGACGATACCTACCGCCGTCGGCGCGGGCAGGTCGATCTGGCCGGGGTTGGCGGTGACGTAGATGACGCGCGAGCCGAACTTGACAGCGATTTCGCGGGCGATCGCCGGGCCGGTCAGACCGTCGCGCAAGTTGAGGTCAACCAGCGCCACATCCGGCGCCTCGCCCAGCAAGGCGACCGAGGCCGCATCGGGATAAGTGCCGAGGACGGCATGCCCTCCATCCGCGAGGATATCCTCGAGCTGGAGGGCAAGCAGGAATTCATCCTCGATAATGAGCACCTTGGCGCTTCTACCCCCGCAGGGGACCGGGGTCTCGCCGGCTTTTACAGTCTGGCCCAAAAGATCGTTGTCCTTGCAATCCAGCGCGTCATCCGACCTGTCATGCGGCGATTTGGTCCGCACCGTCGGCAATGGCGTCCGTATTGGCGATCCTGCGCAGCTCTTCGAAGAAGGCGTCGACCGCCTCTCCCGTCAGGACAAAATTGTGGCGGAAATCCGGGAGCTGACCGGATTCGAGAACTTTTGCCAGCATCGCGCGGGCGCGGCAGATACGGCTCTTCACGGTGCCCAGCGCGATGCCGCAGATCCGGGCGATCTCCTCGTAGGACAAGTTGCCCGCCGCAACCAGGATCAGTGCCTCGCGATAGGTTTCGGGGATGGTCGTCAGCGCACGCAGCACGTCAGCCAGTTCGATCGCACTTTCCTGGCCGGGCTCGGCACAGAGAATACGCTCGGCGGCAACTTCGTCGTACTCGCCATGGAATCGGGCGCGACGCGCTTCGCTGTAGAAATGGTTGCGCAGGATCGTGAAAGTCCACGCCTTGAAGTTGGTGCCCGCGGCATAACGATCGCGCGCGGCCCATGCCCGCAGCATCGCTTCCTGAGCAAGGTCGTCGGCGCGGTCGCGGCAGCCGCACAGGCCGCGCGCAAAGGCGCGAAGGTGCGGGGCCACTTCGGCCAGCGCACGCTTGAAGTCGCGGTCGTCGAGCCGCGCGACAAGCCCATGAGCCGGCTTGGCTTCGGCGACGGTCTCGGTGGTTGCAGGCATCTGGTTACCCTCCATGTCTGTTCATCCAGCGCTTGTTCACGCTGCCGCTGCCCGGGTGTGATGTGCCGTTCCTCTGTTCCGGCCCATCGCTCCGAGCAAAGCGGTTCCCCACTCGGGATCAGTGCCGTGAAAACGCGGCCAAGTTGCAGAAAGTTCCCGGGAAAGACCCGACACCCGCAACGACCCGCCGCACCAGCAAAGCAACTCACCGGAGGATGACCAAAAACCGGACACGCCAGAACGCAGACCGGCGCCACCCTCCAGCGCCGCATCAGGATCGGTGTTATGGAAAAAATGCAAGAAGCGGCGGGAACAAACATCCGCGTCGAAAATTGAGGCCTCCGTCCACCGGTTACGGTGAGCGGAGGCCTGCGGGATCGGATCACCACCAGTTTGCGGGGGGGGGGGAGCCGGTGGTGATACCGCTGGAACGCCGCCTCCCGCGATCGGTTCCCGACCTGGCCCGGTATGGGAAAAAATTTTGCTGTTGCCCTGCCCCGGCGTGGTTGTCAGACACGGGAACCGGTCGGGCGGAAAATGAAAATGCCGTGTCCGCACACGATGACTAACGGGAACTGTTTCCCAGGAGCCGAGGAATTCGATGTCCGTCTCTGACCAGATCGCCGCCCAGCTGCCTTATCTGCGCCGCTATGCACGCGCGCTTACCGGATCCCAGCAATCGGGCGACGCCTATGTTCGTGCCACGCTGGAGGCCGCGCTGGCCGACCGCGCCCTGCGCGACGAGATCGCCGGCAGCCGCGCCGCCTTCTACAAGGCCTTCACCCGGATCTGGGCCTCCGGCCATGTGGACCAGCCCAGCCCCACAGGCGATGCCGGCAGCCCCGAACAGGCCGCACAGGAACGGCTCGGACGCATCGCACCGGCCCACCGGCAGGCCCTGCTGCTGACCACCGTGGAGGAATTTTCACGCGCCGAAACCGCCACGATCCTGGGCGTCTCGCCCGAAGACGTGGACGCGCTCGTCCTCCAGGCAGTGACAGAGATCGACAGCGAAAGCGCCACCGATGTGCTTATCATCGAAGACGAGCCGCTGATCTCGATGCAGCTCGAAGGGCTGGTCGGCGATCTGGGCCACAATGTCGTCGGCACCGCGGCTACCCACAAGCAGGCGGTGGAGCTCTTCTCGCGCAATCCTGCCGGCCTGGTGCTGGCCGATATCCAGCTCGCCGACGGCAGTTCGGGGATCGACGCGGTGGAAGACCTGCTGCGCTTCGGCGAAGTGCCGGTGATCTTCATCACTGCCTATCCCGAACGCCTGCTCACCGGCGAACGACCGGAACCGACTTATCTCGTCACCAAGCCGTTCCAGGAAGCCACAGTGCGCGCGGCGATCAGCCAGGCATTGTTCTTCCGCTCCAGCCAGCCGCTGGATTGAAAAAGGGGCCGGGTTTCCCTGCGCGGGACGCCCGGCTTCGCTGGATCAACAGGCCGAATTAGGTCGTAAACGCATAAACGGCACCATCGAGGTTTGAGGCAAAATGGCTCAGCGGCAGGAGGGAAGGCGCTGGAATATGTCGATATTTCAAAACTTCCCGACGCAGCGCTGGGCCATTTTGGGCAAACCCCGAAGGGGCGCCCAAATGGCTTCCATCTCGAACCGAAGCGGCCTTGGACGGGCAACCAGCCCGCCCGGCGGCAACTTCGGCCCGAGCTGTTCGCCATTTGGGCGCCTCGATGGTGCCGTTTATGAGTTTACGACCTAATAAAGCGCGGGCCGTTCACCGGCATTGATTGGCGGCAGGATCCGGCCAAAGCGATCGCGCGGGGCCTGCTCCTCGAAACCAATCGTCGGCGGATTGAAGCCGAGATGGCGCACCACCGCCTCATGCAGCGCGGTCGCGAAGCGCACGCCGGCACAGCCGTCATGGGCCCAGACGACTTCGCCTGCAGCCCGCTGGATGCCGCCGAGCCCGATCTCGATGGAATCGCCCACGTTCATCCGCATCGATCCCACGTCGATCATGCCCCCGCCGACCGAAAGATTATAAAGAAACACCCGCCCGGTTGTTGCACCAAGCCGGCAATCGACCTGCTTCTCGACGATCTGCCGATCCCAAGCGCGCGAATCCATAAACAAGCCCCCCTTGCGTGTCACTGTGCACACTAGGCGACTTTACTTAAGCAATCATAAAATTGCCCCGGACAGGCGCCTGGGCGCCTGGACAAGTTCAGCAGGGCAATCGTGGCGATGCCGAACTTGCCCACTCCGCTTAGGCTCAGGACCCATAAATCCTGCCTGCGAGGTTTGAATCAAAATGCCTCGGGGCGAGGAAGGAAGGCTTGGGAATATGTCCATATTTCAAGGCTTCCTGACGCTGCGCTGGGGCATTTTGATCAAATCCCTACGGGACACCGGAATGGCTTCCATTTCGAACCAAAGCCGCTTTGGACGGGCAACCAGCCCGCCCGGCAGCCGCTTTGGCCCGATATGTTCGCCATTCCGGTGCCTCGCAGGCATGATTTATGGGTCCTGAGCCTAGTCGCGACGGTCGTTCCGCAAGGCAAACTCCCGGCTGGTGCGCACCGGCACCCGCAGGCGGCACTCGACACCGGCCGGCAAAAACTCCAGCTCGACATCGGACTTGAGTTCGTGGGCAACGATCTTCTCGATCAGGTCCCGCCCGAACCCGCGCTTGCCGGGGACCGCGACCGGTGGCCCCCCTTCCTCGCGCCAATGGACTTCGGCGAGGTCGGAGGCAATCTGGCGCCAGTGGACGTGGATGCGCCCTTCCGGCCGGCTCAGCGCCCCGTACTTGGCCGCATTGGTCGCCAGTTCGTGAATGGCAAGTCCCAGCGACATCGCATCATTGGGCGCCAGCCTGATCTCCGGCCCCGACATCTCGACGTGCCCCTCGCTGCCTTGCATATAAGGCGCCAATTCCGAACGAACGACGTCACCGAGTCCGGCATGGCGCCAATCCGACTGCGAAAGCAGATCGTGGGTCGCCGAAAGCGCGCGAATCCGGGCAGTCAGACTCTCGGTGAAGTCGTCGATATCGGTCGCCCGGCGGCGGGTCAGTGCGGCAATGGAGAGCACGTTGGCCAGTGTGTTCTTGACGCGGTGATTGAGTTCGCGGGTCAAGGAATTGCGGATCGCGGCCTGCCCCTGCAGCCACTCAAGCACACGCCGGTCCTCAGCTGAGCGGCGGGTGATGAACCGCGCGATGGCCATGACCATGAGCGAGGTCAGCGCTCCGAAAAACAGCGTAATGCGCGAAGCGGCCGACAGCAGGCCGACCTTGCGATCGCTGATCACGACCACCCAGGTGTGGCTGCCGACATCGATGCGCCGCTCCATCGTCGGTCCGGTGAGGCCCTCGGCCCGGCGTTCGGCCAGCAGGTTTTCGGGCGCCACCGCTCCATCGTAGATGGCCACGTCGATCTGGTCGGCGCGATAGAGTTCCGAGGCAGAGTTGAGGAAGGTCTCGGCGCGGAACGGGCTATAGACAAACCCCTTGACCTGACGCGACGATCCGCCACCGACAACTACGGGCATGTAGATCAGGAAACCCGCCGCCTCCGTCCTGCCCGCGTCCTGCACGAGATGGACCTTGCCCGACGCCACCGGTTTGCCGAGCTTCATCGCCTGCAGCATCGCGGCGCGCCGCACCGGATCGGAGAACATGTCGTAGGCACGGGCATCGCGATTGGGCTGGTCCTGCGGTTCGATGTAGAGGATCGGCGCCACCAGTTCCTGCCCGACGTCCGGCCGCGGGTGAACGATCCAGTCGAAATCGCCGCCGTCCTGCTGGGCCACTTCCAGCTCCGCCAGATGCTCGACCGGCACCAGCGGCGCCCAGCCCATGCCCAGCGACCCATAGAGGTTGCCCTTGCCCTGCAGGTCTTCGGCAAAGGCGCGGAACTGCTCCTCGCTGACGTCCCGCTGGCTGCCGAACAACGCCGCACCGGCACGCAGCAGCGCGATGTTCTCGGTCACCCGCCGTTCGAGCGCGGAGGATATCTCGACAAGGTTGCGATCCAGTTCGACCCGCCGGGTCTGGCGATCGGCCCGCTCGATCGCCATCACGGAAACCGCGGTGGTAATCGAGGCGATGATAAACAGCAGGAACGGCCAGCCGCGCGGATACTTGTGGAACCACGCCTGCTTCTGGACCCTGTCGAGCAGAGCCTGGTCAATCACCGGCGAAACTCCCCCGAAAGCTCAGAAACTTCAAAATCCGTAATCCCGATGCGCGGCTGGAACTGCGTGAGAAACGCAATGAGCGCCCCCTAGGGCACCCCATGGGACAAACTCTATGACAAGTCTTTGCTTGCGAGGGAACCATCGAGCCTCTCGATGGTTCCAGCGAAAACGATGCTAATCCGCAGCCCCGCCAACCCCGCGCCCCAGACACCGTGTGGCACCTCGCCTTTTCCGGCTGGCGAAGCGGGCGGCATTGCCTTGCAGCCCGGTGCTGCAAACAATTGCATTTGCGGCAGCGGTCTTGACCCGCTCCCAGCCAGCACGCAAGTGTCCGGTTCGAAAGGAAGTTCGCAGTGAGTCAGTCTCCACGCAATGGCCAGCCGGGACCATCCGGCATGCCCCCGCAAGCCGGGACCGGAGCCGCGCGCCCCGGCGAAGGCGAGCCGGGCTGGGCCAGTGGACTGAGGAAGCTGTACAACTCCGTGGTCGACGAACCGCTTCCGGACAGCTTCAAGGACTTGCTCAAGAAGCTCGACGGAAGCGACGATGACTGAACGGCTCAGCCGCCCCCCGGCCGAAGCGGCATTCCGCGACGAACTTCTGGGTGTCCTGCCGCACTTGCGCGCCTTTGCGCGCGGTCTTTCGGGGCGCCCCGACTTCGCCGACGATCTTGTGCAGGAGGCACTCATCAAGGCCTGGACCGCGCGGGAGCGTTATGCCGCCGGCACCAACATGCGTGCCTGGACTTTCGCGATCCTGCGCAACCACTACTTGTCCGAACTGCGCAAGAACCGGCGCATGACCGAGCTCGACGAAGGCGCGGCGGAACGCCTTCTGGTGATGGAAGCCGATCAGGAAAGCCCGCTTCACCTCGGCGACATGGAAGCCGCGCTTCAGAAGCTGGCCCCCGAACGGCGCGAGGCGGTGCTGCTGGTCGGTGCCTCCGGCTTCAGCTACGAGGAGGCGGCGGACATCGCCGGTTGCCCGATCGGCACGATGAAAAGCCGGGTCGCCCGCGCCCGCGGCGATCTCACCCGGATGCTCGATGCCGAGCCCGACCTCTCGGCCCTGCCGATGGCACGCGACTGACGGGTAGCGGTCGGAACCGGCCCTCTCGCTTGCGAAAGGGCCGGTTCCGGAAACAAACGCCTGATCGTCAGCCCTTTGCCTTGGCGATGGTGTAGTCCGCCATCGCGCCCCAGTCGCGGGCGGCGTAGCCACGTTCGACAGTCGCGCCCATCTGCGCATGGACGGCATCGAGCATCGGCAGGCTGCCCTGTGTGCCCGGCGCCGTCTCAGCCGCGAGTTCCTTGGCGAGGCGCAAGTCCTTGAGGCCCAGCACCGCCTTGAAGCCGGGCTCGTACTTGCCCTGCGCGATGATGCCCGAATAGTTCTGATAGACGCGGCTGCCGAACAGCGTGCCCAGCATCAGTTCGAAGAACGCCTCGCGCTCCACCCCCAGCCCTTCGGTTAGGACCACCGCCTCGGCCATGCCTTCGATGGCCATGGTGATCATCATGTTGCAGGCGATCTTGACGGCATTGGCGCGTGGCGCCTCCTCGCCCATGTCCCAGACTTTGCCGGCAATCGCGGCGAACACCGGATCAAGCCCTGCGCGCAAGGCCGAAGGCCCGGCAAGGATCACGTTGAGCTGCCCCGCCGCCGCCACATCCGGGCGCCCCAGCACTGGTGCCGAGAGATAGCCGACGCCCGCCGCCGCGTGCCGCTCCACCAGTTCGCGCGCGAAGGCCACCGAGATCGTCGAGCAGACAAGGTGTGTCACTCCGTTCGGGGCGCGGTCCAGCACGCCGCTGTCCAGCAGCACCTCGCGGATCGCGCCGTCTTCCGAAAGCATCGTCAGCACCACGTCGCCTGCAAAAGCCTCTGCGGGGGTGGCGACCATCTCGACGCCCTCCAGCTCGCCGCCCGAGCGGTTCCCAGAGCGGTTCCACGCGCGCACGCGGTGCCCGGCCTTGGCCAGATTGCGCGCCATGGCGCTGCCCATGGCGCCAAGGCCGATGAATCCGATATCCATGTAAGCGAATTCCTATTGCCGATAAAAAGCAAAGGGCCGGACCGCCTTTCGGCGACCCGGCCCTTTTTCAGAAACCTATGTTGAGGTTTCGTGGCTTACGCCGGGTAGGTCCAGGCCGTGCCACGAGCGAAGTTCTCGCTGGCGAAGTCCCAGTTGATGAGGTTTTCAAGCACGGCCTTCACATAGGCGGGGCGCTTGTTCATCTGGTCGATGTAGTAAGCGTGCTCCCACACGTCGATGGTCAGCAGCGGCACCACGTCGGTGGTGATCGGGCAGCCGGCGTCGTGGGTCGAGATGACCTTGAGCGTGCCGCCGTCGACGACCAGCCAGGCCCAGCCCGACGCGAAGTGGTTCACGGCTTCGTTCGAGAGCGCTTCGAGCAGCGCGTCGATCGAACCGAAGTCCTTGTCGATGGCGGCGGCGAGTTCGGCGCTCGGCGCGGTCTTCGACGGGCTCATCGAGTGCCAGTAGAAACCGTGGTTCCAGATCTGGGCGGCGTTGTTGAACAGCGGGCCCGAGGCGGTCTTGGTGATTTCCTCGACCGTCTTGTCGGCATTGGCGGTGCCTTCGACGGCGGCGTTCAGCTTGTCGACGTAAGTCTTGTGGTGGGCGCCGTGGTGGATTTCCAGCGTCTTGGCCGAGATATGCGGTTCGAGCGCATCCTGTGCGTAGGGCAGCGGCATCAGGGAAATGGTCATGGCTGTCTTCCTGTTTCAGGTTATGAATCTGTCGAACACCGGAGCCCTGCCATGGCGCCCGCCGGAAAACCGGCGTGCGGACATCAAACGAGGCCCCTGCGCGTCACCGCGCGTCGTCGGCGTATGTCTGACCTATTGCCCGACAATTCAAGCATTCATTGGCGGCATTTTGTTTGCACGGCGCTACATATGCTTGCAGACCGCGCCCTGGGCTCATGCGAAGAGGGACGGCAGCACGCAGGCTGCCGTCCCTCTCGGTTCGGGTTCGGGTCGGGCCAAACCGCCGCGATAACGTCAGCGGATGGAACCGCGACGGAACAGGTTGACGATCGCCAGCAGCACCACCGCGCCCAGGAACGAGGCAAACAGCGACATGATGTCGAACGCGCCGCTGGTGATAGGCGCACCGCCGATCAGCGGGGTGATCAGTACACCGGCGATCAGGGCACCGACAATGCCAACAACGACATTGAGGAAAATACCCTGCTGCGCATCCGTACGCATCAGGATCGAAGCCAGCCAGCCGATGACGCCACCGACCACGAGTACAAGCAGAAGAGTCATTGTTGCATCTCCGAATAGGGTCGTAGTGCATCAATAACGGACGCAATCCTCGTCGGTTCCTTTAAGACGGCAACAATTTGTCGCAACCGCCGGAATGCTTGGCAGCGACACCGTGCGCGCAGCCCAAGGCAAGGCTCAACTCAAAGCCAGCCCTCGGCCATGTACCATTCCGCCGTTGCCCGCAGGCCATCGGTCGTGGCGATCCGGGGCTGCCAGATTGCGTCCGGCACATGGGCATGCGCACCGACCACCCAGTCAGGATGGCTAAAATAGGCAGCCCGGTCCGGCGTCATCTTCGCCTTGTCGCCGCGCAGGAAGTGGTCGGCCTTGGCCACCGCCATCAAGGCCCCGCGCGACAGGCCCGGCGCCCAGATTCGCTTGCCCACGGCAATGCCGATGGCCCGCGCCATCTCGCCGTGCTCCCAGCCTTCGGGCTTGCCGTCGTCGGGCTCGAGCGTGCAACCGGTAACGCCCTCGCCGCGCGCCGTCACCAGCGCCACCAGCAGGCGCGCCAGATCCTCGACATGGATCATCGAAGCCCTGCCGTGCTTCGGCACCGGCACCACGCCCCAGCGGGCCGCGCGGAACAGCTCGAACATCTCCTTGTCGCGCGGGCCGTAGATGGCCGGCGGCCGCACGATGGTCCAGTCAAGCGGACTCGCCATGACCAGTTTTTCGGCCCGCGCCTTGGAAGCACCATAGGCCGAGAGCTGCGGCTCCCGCGCGGAAAGCGAGGAGACGTAGACAAAGCGCGCGATGCCCTTGATCACCGCCGTCTCGATCAGGTTGAGCGTGCCGGTGACATTGCCGATCTCGAACCCGGCCGCATCGGGCGCGTTGACCACCCCGGCGACATGGACGATCGCCTCGGCCCCGCGCGTCAGTTCGGAAAGCGAACCGGTGTCGCGCAGTTCGCCGCGCACCCAGGTGACGTGCTCGACGGGCTCCTGTGCGCTGCGGGTAAGCGCACGCACGTGGTAGCCGGCACGCAAGGCCTCATCGAGCGTGGAGCGGCCGAGAAAGCCGGTGGCGCCGGTCAGCGCGATGACGGGACGATCGTTGGGATTCATGCCTTTTCCGGTCGGGCTTTGAGCACCATCTGGTCGCGGTGGACCACGGATGAGCGCGGGGCGTAACCGAGCACGGCAGCCTGTTCGCTCGAATGAAGCCCCCTGATCGCCGCGCATTCCCCAGCGGCATATTCGGACAGGCCATGCGCGATGACATGCCCCTTCGCATCGGTCACGGCCACGGCATCGCCGCGCTCGAACGCGCCCTCGACCCCGGTCACCCCCTTGGCCAGCAGGCTGGAACCGCGCAGCAGCGCCGCCGCAGCGCCGTCATCGACGTGGATAGTGCCGGTGAGGCGCAAGCGCCCGCCGAGCCATGCCCGCCGCATGCCGCCTCGCGTCCCGGCCTTGCCGCGCGGCAGGAACAGCGTGCCGACGCCGCCCGCGATGATGCGGTCAATCGGACGTTCCACCTGGCCATTGCCGATGACCATGGCGATGCCCGCCAGTTCGGCGATCTCGGCAGCCTGAAGCTTGGAGATCATGCCCCCCGAACCCATGCCCGAGTTCGATTCGGCGCTGGCCATGGCGCGCACTTCGGCCGTGACGCCTTCCACCACCGGGATCATCGCCGCGCCGGGCAGCTTGGGATGGCGGTCGTAAAGTCCATCGATGTCCGAGAGCAGCAGCACCGCGTTCGCCTGCGCGGCCTGCGCGACGCGGGCGGCAAGGCGGTCGTTGTCGCCGAAGCGGATTTCCTCGGTGGCCACCGAATCGTTCTCGTTAATCACCGGCACCGCGCCTGCATCGAGCAGACGCCCCAGCGTGGCGGTGACGTTGAGGTAGCGGCGGCGCTCCTCAAGGTCTTCCAGCGTCAGCAGCATCTGCGCGGCGGTAAGGCCATGCGTGCCCAGCAGTTCCGCCCAGAGACCCGAAAGCGCGATCTGCCCCACTGCCGCACTCGCCTGCGCATCGGCGAGCGAGCCGCGACCACCTTTCTCCAGCCCCAGCGTCGCCGCCCCCAGCGCGATGGCGCCCGAGGAGACCACAATCACCTGCTGCCCGCGCAGGCGCGCCGCGGCGATCTCGGCAACCAGCGCGGTCAGCCAGGCACGACGCACGCCCTGAGGGCCGACAAGCAGCGCGGAGCCGACCTTGACGACAAGGCGCGGACACGAGGCGGGATCGGAAAGGTCGTTGAGACGGGCGATGGGCATTTGCTGGAAGCCTCTAGGTGAAATGACCCGTGCTGGAAAGCGCCCGTTTGTGAAAGAATCGACACCTTGTCCCGCCTCGGCAACACGCGGGTGCCCGGATGTGCCCCGCTTCGGCCAGTTTGCCGGCCGGCCCTGCCCCTTTCAGCCGATTGCCGCGCGCCGGGCTTGCCGTGCGCGCAGCATCTCGTGCCCGCTGACCAGCAGGATACCGGCGATCACCATCGCCGCGCCGACGATGAAGGCCGGCTCCAACCGCTCGCCCAGCAGCGCCACGCCAAAGGCAACCCCGAACAACGGCGTCATGAACGACAGCACGCCAAGCCGCGAGGCCAGATAGATCCGCAGCATCCCGAACCAGACCAACAGGCTGACCAGCGAGACGCCTACAGTCTGGAAAGCAAGGCTCACCCCCAGCAGCGGCGTCAGGGCGACGTGGGTCTGGTCCGTCGCCAGTGCCAGCACGCCAAGCAGCACAAAGGCACCGAGCAGCTGGTAAAGCGTCGTCACCGTGCTGGGCGCATGAGAAAGCTTCGAGAAACGCAGCGTCAGTGTCGTTGCGCCCCAGGATGCCCCGGCGCCGATGCCCATGAGATCGCCGATCCAGGCGGAATCGCGCGCGCCCCCGCCGGTCGCCCCGAAACCGGCCCCGCCGAGAAACGATACCGCCACGCCTGCAAAGGCGAGGGCAATGCCCAGCCATTGCAGCGGGCTCAACCGCTCTTCCGGCAGCCCGACATGGAGGCCAAGCGCGGTGAAGATCGGGGCTGTATACAGAAAGATGCCCATGTGCGAGGCACTGGTGAAGCGCAGCCCCTCCCCCATGAACAGGTATTCGAGCGCAAACAGTACACCGATCGCAAGGCCGGGCTTCCAGGCGCCGCCGCGCAGGGCATGGCCCTCACCCCGGAGGAATACGAGAGCGGCGATCGCCACTGCCGCCAGCCCCGAACGCAGCGATATCTGCAAAACCGGCGCCATGTCCGGCGCAGCGGCCTTAAGCGCCGTCTGCTGCATGCCCCAGATCGCGCAGAGGCCGACCATCAGCAAGGCCGCGCGCCCGTCCACAGGCAAGCGCTGGTTCGGGTTCGGGCTTGTGTTCGGGCTCGTGTTCGCTTCCGTCATGACCGGCGCCGGCAAGAGCGCACGATCAGATCGGCGACCAGGGCTTTTCGTCGGCCTCTTCCTGCTCGCCCTCGGGACGCTCGGTCACCGTGGCGGCGGGAAGATAGTCGATCACCGCGTCGAGCAGCTTGGACATGCCCTTGCCGGTCGCGCCCGAGATCGGGAAGACTTCGTGGGCCCCCGCCTTGAGCAGTTCCCTGGCATATTCGCCGGCAAGCTCGTCGTCGACGAGGTCGATCTTGTTGAGCGCAACGAGACGCGGCTTGCCATCGAGATCGCCGCCGTAGGCCTCAAGCTCTTCCTCGACGATATGCATCGCCTCGACCGGATCGTCGTTGGAAATGTCGATCAGGTGGACCAGCACGCGGCAGCGCTCGATATGGCCGAGGAAACGGTCGCCAATGCCCGCGCCATCGGCAGCACCGGCGATCAGGCCGGGGATGTCGGCCAGCACGAACTCGCGGTTCTTGTGGGTTACGACGCCGAGCTGCGGACGCAGCGTGGTGAAGGCATAGTTGCCGACTTTCGCCTTGGCGTTCGACAACTTGTTGATGAAGGTGGACTTGCCCGCATTGGGCATGCCGACGAGACCGACGTCGGCAAGCAGCTTCAGGCGCAGCCAGACCCACATTTCCTGTGCCGGGATACCGGGCTGGTGCTGGCGCGGCGCGCGGTTGGTGCTGGTCTTGTAGCTGGCATTGCCGCGCCCGCCCATGCCGCCTTCGAGCAGCGTCACGCGCTGACCGGCCTCCGTAAGGTCGGCCAGGACCGTTTCGCGGTCCTCGTCGTCGATGATCTGGGTGCCGACGGGAACCTTGATGACCAGGTCCTTGCCCTGCGCACCATTGCGGTTCTTGCCCATGCCGTGGCCGCCGCGCGGCGCCTTGAAGTGCTGGGTATAACGAAAGTCGATCAGCGTGTTGAGCCCGGCCACGGCCTCGAACACGATGTCGGCGCCCTTGCCGCCGTTGCCGCCGTCGGGGCCGCCGTATTCCACGTACTTCTCGCGACGGAACGAGACCGCGCCAGGGCCACCGGCGCCGGAACGGATGTAGATTTTCGCCTGGTCAAGAAAATGCATGGGTACGGTCCAGCGGGTTCAAAGACGGCCACAAGCGGAAACGCACCTTAGGCACGCACCCGTGGGCAGATAAACAAAAAACCCGACCTTGTCGCGCATCCACGCCTCGGGTCGGGGTAGAACCGGTTCATCCGGCTCAGGTCAGTCATGTAAGGATTGGTGGAGCCGAGGGGGATCGAACCCCTGACCTCGTCATTGCGAACGACGCGCTCTCCCATCTGAGCTACGGCCCCGTTCCAGTCCTTCACCGACGCGGCGCACCGTATCGGGAGCGCTCCCTTAGCGGGAAGCACGCAGGGTTGGAAGAGCAAAACCGCAAGGCCTCCGAAAAAACGAAAAGGCCCGCCCCCTGCCATGAGGGAGCGGGCCTTTTCGTTTCAACGCCTTGATGCTATTGTGCCGAAGCCTGCTGCGGCGCCTTGACCGTCGAGCCGACCGCCACGGGCGTGCTTCCCGATGCGGCACCTGCCTGGCCAGCGCCATAACGCGCTTCCCACGCGGCAAGATCAGCGCGGTATTGCTCGTAGCTGTTGAAGAACTCCATGTAGGGAGCCTCCGCCTTGGCGAGGTCGGCCACGGCAATGCTGTCCAGCTGGTTGGCCGGCTGCGCTTCCAGTTCGGCGGACAGGGCGATCATCGCGTTGCACAGCGAAGGCACCACCGGCGGCAGTGCGAAGAAGTTGTAGACCTGGGTCTGATAGGTCTCGCGCGCCTTGATACCGCTCCTGCCGGCGCCGTAACGCTTGGCGAATTCCTTATCGACCGCCTTGTTGGTAGCCGCCAGCGCCTTGGCATGGCGCACCAGGAAGACCTTGTAGCCTGCCAGGATCGGCCCGTGATCGGGGCCCATGCAATTCAGCGCGGCGACGTTGTAGGCCGAACGCAGATTCCACAGCGCCTGCGCCTGCGAAATGCCCGAATTGACCGTCACGCGCGCGCCGTTTGCCGCAAGAACGGGGATCATCATGTTGGCCTGCGCGCCCATCGGCGGCATCGGCCGCGGCGGGATCACGATGGCCGCCGGCGGCGGCGGCGGCGCAACCGCAACCTTTTGCGGGCCGCAGCCCGAAAGTCCCATGACGAGCGAACCTGCCGCCAGCGAAAGGCCCAGCATGAGGCCCCGTTTGTTCAGGTTAACCACCCCGATAAACTCCAATTTGCCTATGAACGTATACTTACCGCGACAAACGCCCAAAGAAAATGCCCGGTGCGACGAATCGCACCGGGCATTGCAACAGCCAACCGTGGAAAACGGTGGATTACCTGCGATCGCCGAGGAAGCTCAGCAGGAACTGGAACATGTTGATGAAGTCCAGGTAGAGGCTGAGCGCACCCATGACCACGGCCTTGCCGATGAACTCGGTGCCGCGCAGGTGGTAATACTGGTTCTTGAGCATCTGCGTGTCATAGGCGGTCAGACCCGCGAAGATCAGCACGCCGAGGATCGAGATACCCGTCTGCAGCGCCGAGGACTGCACGAACAGGTTGACCAGCATCGCGACCAGGATGCCGAACAGGCCCATGATCATGAAGGTACCGAAACCCGACAGGTCCTTCTTGGTGGTGTAGCCCACCAGGCTCAGGCCCGCGAAAGCAGCCGCCGTCGCGAAGAAGGTGGTCGCGATCGAAGCCCCGGTGAAGACCAGGAAGATCGAGGCCATCGACAGGCCCATGACCACGCAGAAACCCCAGTAGAGCATCTGCAGCGTCGAGGTCTGCATGCGCTGGAAACCGAAGTTCATCGCCAGCAGGAACCCGAGCGGCGCGAACATCAGGACAAAGCGCAGGGGGCTGGTCAGCACCTGCACGGCCATGCCGGAATTGGCAAAGAGCAGCGCCACAACGCCCGAAAGCAGGACGCCGGAAGCCATGTAGTTGTAGATCGACAGCATGTAGCGACGCAGGCCCGCATCATATGCGACCTTGCCGCCGGTCCTGCCGTCAAGGCTCGGAGACGCTCCGAAGCCCGAACGGGGCTGGGGGTCGTTCCAATTCGCCATGTCACACTCCCTTAGACGGGTTTATCCGCCAAATGCGGAAACCCGGACCACCCGAATATCGCCCCGGCCCCCTCGCTTTTCAAGGAAAACCGGACGCAGCACTTTGTGTCAAAATGTAAACGCGGCAGAAACTCAGCCGCGACGGGCCTCGGCCGCCATCTCCGCATTGCGGTCGCTCGAAGCCTGCATGGTGTCGGCAATCAGCCGGGCCAGGGCGCCATCGGCGTCAAGCACGTTCATGCCCGCGCGGGTCGAACCGCCCGGGCTCGCAACCTTGTCGGCCAATTCGCCCGGCGAGAACGGCGAGGCCGCCGCCAGTTGGGCTGCCCCCTCCACCATCGCCACGGCCAGACGCTGCGCCTGCCCGGCCTCGATCCCCAGCGCTACGCCGCCCGCCGCCAGCGCGTCGATGAAGCGATAGACAAAGGCCGGGCCGCAGCCGGTCAGGGCGGTCACCGCGTCGAACTGACCTTCATGATCTAGCCACTCGGGCCCGCCGAGCGGCGCCATCAGCGCCGTCACTTCGGCGCGGCCGATCTCGTCCAGCCCGCGCGAATCGAGCGCGACCGGCGACTTTCCGATCGCGACGGCAAGGTTGGGCATGATGCGAAGGATTGCACCAGCATCCGGGAAACGCGCGGAGAGACTATCGAACTCGACCCCGGCGAGAATGGAGAAGAGCACCGTCTGCCTTCCCACCAGCGGCGCGATGGCCGGGGCGGCATCATCAAGCCCCTGCGGCTTGATGCCCAGCATCACCGCGTCGAACGCCCCTTCGGCCGGCAGTTCGCGCAGCAGGGTCACGCCTGCGGGAACGGATTCGCGGCGCGGATCGACGACCGTGAAACGCGAGGCGGGAATCCCCCCCTTCAGCCACCCCTCAAGCATGGCTCCCGCCATGTTGCCGCAACCGACAAGCAGGATGGTCTGAAAGCGTTCCATGCAAATTCCCCTGACAAAGTTCTGCCGCAACCGGCGATCACGCCGGTTCGCTTAAGCCAGTGTCCGGAACCTGCCAAGGGCCTGGGCAAGTGCGTGCCCGGTATCGCCCTGCCCGCTCCAGAACAGCGTCAGGCTTCGCCCGCCGCGTCGATGAGGGCGGCCGCGAGTGCCTCGGCCGGGGTCTTGTCCCCCCAGAGGATGAACTGGAATACCGGATAGAACCGGTCACATTCCTCGATCGCCGCTTCCACCACGGTCTGCGCCTGATCGATGCCGAGCAACCCGTCTTCGCCCAGCATCAGGCCATGGCGATAGAGCACCACGCCGCCATTCGACCAGACGTCGAAATGACCGACCCAGAGCTGCTCGTTGACCAGCGCCAGCGCTTCGTAGACGGCGGCGCGCTTGTTATCCGGAACCCGGATGTCGGGAAGGCACAGCAGTTGCAGGACATGGTCCTCCGGACGCCAGATCGCCTGGAACTGGTAGGTTGCCCAGGCGCCCTTTACTTCCGCGGAAATCTCGTCTTCGCTGGCAAGCTCGAAAGGCCAGTCGCGAGCCTCGAAGAGCGCGGCCAGCATCTCCACCGGAGCGCTGTCCTCGTCATGGCCGATATCGTCCTGAACCGTCCTCATGATTTCCGACATTCGCCCTCCGCGTCGCTTGACCGCATGGATGCTTCGCCTTGCCCCTGCTGCACAATGCGGCGCGCGCGATCGCCTGCGCAAAACTGCACTAGGCTGTTAACAGCGTGTGGATAAGAGTCCGGTCCGGAAACCAACCGGCGGGCGGCCCCTCCTCTTTCCAGGAAAGACCCGCCCGCCGCAATCACTTGACCGGCAGCACGTCGACGACCTGCCCTTCATCGCTGGTCCAGGGCAAGGCGTCGTCAAAGCCCTGCTTTTTCGCGGATGCCAGGAAGGCATTGGCCGCCTTCTGGGTCGCAAAGGGACCTATCAGCACGCGATTGGTGCGGCCCATCTCGCTGACATAGGGCTGGTGCCCCTTGAACAGCGCCGGCGCCTGCTTGAGATAACGGCGCCAGTCGAAGGCGATCGCATCCTTGTTTCGGCCGACGCCAATCTGCACCCAGATCCGACTTGGCTGGGGCGGTGGCACCGGCTTCTTCGGCTTGGCCGGCACGGCGGCCTTGGCAACCGGCTTTGCCGCCGGCTTGGCAGCGCGCTTGCCGTTGACGACCATCTCCGGCTTGTCGTCCGCCTTGCCCTCACTCTTGGGGTCAGCCTTGACTTCAACCTTCGGCGGAGGCGGGGGCGGCGGCGCGGGACGAGCAGGCTCGATCTGCCGGATGTCGACTGCACCAGCGGCCGGCGCCGTCTGCATCGTGGGCTTGCCGAGATCAGCGAAGATTTCCGCCAGCGAAAGCTGATGCCCGCCCGCTTCCGGCGGGGCTTCCGCTGCGGTGATTTTTGCCGGAGCAGACTGCGCTGGCGCAGGTTGCGGCCGGGGAGGCGCGGAAGGAACCGGAGCCGGTTCGGCAGCGGCCTGACGGACCGGGACCGACGGCGGCACCTCAGGGGTGGCGGTTCGGGCCGGGCTGGCACCGGCCGCCGAATCCGGCACCCTGGCAAGATCGAAGCCCTGCGCGCCGGCAGCAGGCGTGGCAACGGTGGACGGCGCGGTCGTCGCTACCGGCCCGCCAGCGGCCACCTTGGCGCCTTTAACGGGCGGCAATTCGCCGCCCACGTCGCGCGCAGCCGGCGCCGTGCGCGGCGGCTCGGTTCGCACCGCACCGGCCGTCGCAGCGGCAACACGGGTCGCATCGGCACGAGCGGGCGCGGGCGTCGGCGCAGACGAGGCCACTGACGCGGACGTTACAGGCTTGCGCCCACCGCGCGCCGCGGGCTTGGCGCCTGCCGCCTGCGGCGCCGGTCGCGGCGCTGCAGCCGCTTCGCTGGCAGCCAACTGGGTCGCATAAGCGGACACCCGCGCGTCATCGCGGCCGATCTCCGAGGCGCGCGGGAACTTGCCGAGATTGGCGGCAGCCGCCTGCTGCGCCCGCGTGAGCCGCGGCATGTAGCGCAGATAGGGCGCGATGTTTTGCGCCAGTTGCGACGGCAGGATCGAATTGGAGACTTCGATCGCCTGCTGGGTATCGCCGGCAATCGCCAGGGCGAAGGCGCGCGCGCGCCAGCCCGGCTTGTCCTGCTTCTGCAGCAGAGGCATCAGCGTGGCCTGCGCCGCCGCGCTGTCTCCTGCGATCGCCTGACTCAGCGCCAGGCGCATGCGCGCCTCCTCGTTGCCGGAGGACGCGGTCAACGCCATCGTGTAGTAATGCTGGGCCGTGACATTGGCACCGACCAGATCGTAGGCAAGCCCCCGATCGACCGCGATCTGCGATGGCGGCGCCCCCGCCCTCTCCGCTTCCGCAAACAGCGGAATGGCCGAGACCGGATCTCCGTTCATCGCCAGCGCTCCGGCAAGACCCGCTTTCACGCGGGCATTGTTCGGCGTGATTTCGTCCGCACGGCGATAAAAACCGATCGCCGCGTCGTAATCACCCAGCGCCTTGGCCGCGTCCGCAGCATCCTGCAGGGCTGCGGCATCGCGCGGACTGCGCGCCAGACGAGCAAGCGCAGCGCTCAACCGCTGCGAATCCGCGCTCGGCAACGCCTGCACCACCGGCCGCGCGACAACCGGCGCACCCTGCGCCATGGCCGGCAGCGGCCCGAGCACGGATACGAGTATCGGCAGGGAAAGCCCCGTTCCGAGGACCTTGCGAGACCACATCCCGCTCGCTCGCTGTTGCCTGACCCGCAAGTTTTGCGACACCTTTTCTGCGACACACCGGACGCATGCCGCCAGGCATGCACCAACAGGCGCCGGATGATCTCAACGGGCCGGGCCTATGCACGCTGCAATCTGAACCCTGCGAAAACGCCGCGCGCGGCGCTTGCACCCGTCACGCACATACGCGAACGGGGCGGACGGTCCAAGACCGCCCGCCCCGCTTGCTACCAATTACTGGTTGTTCTGACGTCCGAGGAAGCGCGGAATCGAGATCGACGCTCCGTCGCCTTCATCAGCGGCCGGCTCGGCAGCCGCTGCCTTGGGGCGCGACAGGCTGGTCATACGCTCGAACAGCGTGCTGCCGCCGCCCACCGGACGGGCCGGTGCGGGCTCCGCTGCGGGACGACGCTGACGCAGCGGCGAGGCATCCTCACCGCCAAGCAGCAGTTCATCCTGCGGAGCAACTGGTTCCGGCGCGGCTTCCATGCCGCCCGAAAGGTCAAGCGGAGCAGCGCGCGACGCGGGAAGGCTGGCGTAGCCATCAACCGCGCCCTCATCGGCGCTCTCGACTTCCTCACCCGCACCAAGCTCCAGTTCACCATAGGTCACAGGAGCCGAAACAGGCGCAGCCGGTGCCGGCGCGGCGACCGGAGCAGGCGGCGAGAGGTCGAGCGGTGCCGGCGCCGGTGTATAGGCTGCCGGCGTCTGGATCGCCGGGCGCGAGATCACCGGGGCGTGCACAGGCGCCGGAGCTTCCGGCGCGGGGCGCGACACCATCGGTCGAACCGGACCACGGCCAGCGCTCAGCGAAACCGGGCGCGCGGCGATTTCGGCCATCTCACTGGTCTGCTCGATGCCGGTGGCAACCACCGAGACGCGGATCTTGCCCTGGAGGTCCGGGTTGAACGCCGACCCCCAGATGATGTTCGCATCGGGATCGACGAGTTCGCGGATGTGATTGGCCGCTTCGTCGACTTCAAGCAGCTTCATGTCGTCGCCGCCGATGATCGAGATGATCACGCCCTTGGCGCCCTGCATCGACACGCCATCGAGCAGCGGGTTCGCTATGGCGCGCTCGGCCGCTTCGAGAGCGCGGTTCGGGCCTTCGCCCTCGCCCGTGCCCATCATCGCCTTGCCCATCTCGCCCATGACCGAGCGAACGTCCGCAAAGTCGAGGTTGATGAGGCCGGGCATGATCATCAGGTCGGTGATCGAGCGCACGCCCTGCTGGAGCACTTCGTCGGCCAGCGAGAACGCTTCCTTGAACGTGGTGTCCGCCTTGGCGACCAGGAACAGGTTCTGGTTCGGGATGACGATCAGCGTATCGACGTGCTTCTGCAGCTCTTCAATGCCCGCATCGGCGGAGCGCATGCGGCGCGTGCCTTCGAACATGAACGGCTTGGAAACCACACCGACAGTCAGCACGCCCTTGGCGCGTGCAGCCTGCGCGATGATCGGCGCGGCGCCGGTGCCGGTGCCGCCGCCCATGCCGGCGGCAATGAAAACCATGTGCACGCCGTCAAGCAGACGCTCGATGTCCGGCAGGGTTTCCTCAGCCGCGGCGCGGCCCACTTCGGGGCGGGCACCGGCACCGAGGCCCTGCGTGATATCGGGCCCCAGCTGGATGCGGGTTTCCGCGATCGAATTGTTGAGCGCCTGCGCGTCGGTATTGGCGACGACGAAGTCGACACCCTCGATCTGCGCCTGGATCATGTTTGCGATGGCGTTGCCGCCCGCACCGCCCACGCCGATAACGACGATGCGCGGACGAAGCTCTTCGATTGCCGGCGGTCCGATGTTGATGCTCATTTCGTTCTCCTGGCAGGCCCGTGCGCGAAGAAATTTACCTTGACTAGTCTGATTGCACGCTTCGCCCGATCGAGGCAAAGCGTGAGCCATCTTTGTCCACAGCAGAAACCGCCGTTTGCGGCCAATCGTGCCGGGTTTGCCATGGCCACTTGCTGGCCCGGCGCCCCCTCGCGCGATCGGTCAAAAGTATTCCCTCAGTGCTCTATAGACGCGATTGATCACGCCCAGGCCCGAATAACTTATTGTCTGCTGACGGTTCTTTCCGAAAGTACGGATATCGATCGGGTCCGCCGCCGCGTAGAGGACGAGCCCTGCAAGCGTCGAAAAGCCCGGCTTCACGTGCGCTTCGGCCAATCCCGTCAAATGCGGCACGCTGCCCACGCGCACCGGCTTGCCCAGCGCGGCCTGCGCATAATCGGCGAGTCCCACCAGTTCCGCACCGCCACCAGTAAAGACCACCTGCTTGCCGCGCTGCGCATTGAAACGCATCACTTTCAGGGCCTTGTTTACTTCTTCCATCAGCAGGCCAAGCTGCCCGGTGATGACGCCGATCAGTTCGGCGCGCGGAATGCGGTTCTTGTCATCGGCATGGCGGGCGATCGGCCCGGCATGTTCCTCGCCCGGCGCATTGACCGGAATCATCTCGCGGTGATCGTGGGGGCTGGCGATGGCCGAACCGTTCACGCACTTCAGACGCTCGGCCTGGAACCGGCGGATACCGAAAGCCGAAGCGATCGCGTCGGTGATATCGGCAGAGCCCATCGGGATCGAGATCATGTCGATCAGCAGGCCGTGCGAGTAGACGGCCACGTTCGTCACTTCCGCACCGAATTCGACCAGCGCCACGCCCAGGTCGCGTTCTTCGGGCGAAAGGCAGGCCTGCCCCGCCGCAATGGGCGAGCCGACGATGGCCTCCACTTCCAGATGCGCGCTCTGCACCGCCTCGGTCAGATTGCGGATCGGCGCGCCATCCGCCAGCATGATGTGGATGTCCACGCCCAGCCGCTCGGCATGGAGCCCCTTGGGATTGCCCACGCCATGCGCGCCATCGAGCCGGTACTGCGCAGGTTGCGCGTGCAGCACCATACGCCCGTCCGGCTGGATCACTTCGCGCGCGGAAACGAGAAGCTGGTCGATATCCTCCTGCTCGATCCGGCGGCCGCCGATCTCGGCATCGAACTGGTCGATCCGGCTGGCGAGCCCTGCCCCCGAACAGCCGATCCAGACCTTGGTAACGCTGGTGTCAGCCATCTTCTCGGCCCGGTCGATGGCATCACGCACCGCATACGTCGCCGCCGCCATGTCGGTGACGTAGCCGCGCTTGATCCCCTGGCTGGCGCGGTGGCCGGAACCGAGCACGATCATGTCGCCCATTTCGGACATGCCGGCGACGATTGCGGAAATGCGGAAAGAGCCGATGTTGACGGCGCCGAACACGCGGGTGATCCGGGGGCCTGCCATCACTGCTCCTCCGCGTCGGCGGGAATTAGGGTCGTTGGCGCCTTCTCGGCGGCGGCCTGACCGTGCGGTACGGCCCCGGCGCTGGAGGCGATTTCCTGCCCCTCGCCTTCCGGGACGCGCATATAGATGCGGTCCGCCGCACGCATGTCGAACGCCATGACCTTGCCGCCCAGAAGACGGTTGGTTCCGTCAAGCCGTGCAAATGTTACCAGCGCGCTCGCCGCTTCCCTATCGCCTTCGGGAAGAGCGAGCACCTGCCCTGTGCGGAACGTCAGGTTCCAGCGGCGATTGCCGATCCACTCCGCCTCCTGCACGCCGGGCTGCAGCGCGGGAGCGGCCTGCAGGAGCTTGGCAAGCTGCGTCACCTCCTCGCCCGCTCCGGGGCCGGAAACGATCAGTTTGCCGCCGGTGTCCTTGCGCGCCACCTGTTCCAGTTCATGCCCTGTCTCGTCGATCAGCACGAACTGGTCATCCTTGCGCAGCACCGCATGGGCCTCGCGCTCCACAATATCGATCACCAGCGTATCGGGCAGTTGGCGCGATACGCGCGCGTCCTTGACCCATGAGAGGCCCAGCAGTTCGGCGCGCAGGGCGTCGAGGTCGACCTCGGTCATCGCCCGATCGCGCTCGGCCAGTGCCTTTTCGTAGACTTTCAACTCGTTGAGATGCTTCACGCCGCGCACTTCCACGCGCTTCACCTCGAAACCGGCATCGGCCGAGACGCGCGCAAATTGCGCATTCGCCAGCATCGGCACGCCGGCGGCATTGGCCACCACGCAGGCAAGCGCCACCGCGCCGCCGAGAATGGCAACGAGGAAGATCTTGTGCAGCTGCTCCTCGGTAAACGGCAGCCACGACATCGCCGCGTCCAGCGTCGATCCCGTGGTCGCCTTGGCCTTGCGGACCTTGGCCTTGGTGCCTTGCCGGGCGGCGACTTTCCTTGCGCTCTTCGGCTTGCGCCGGATCGTCTGGCTCATCCGCCCTCCTTGGCCGCCTTGCGGGCGCGCGCATCTTCGAGCGCTTCGGCAATAATAGCCTCGACCAGATCGGGATATTCCATGCCGCAGGCGCGGGCCTGTTCGGGCACCAGGCTGAGCGGGGTCATACCCGGCTGGGTGTTCACTTCGAGCAGGAACAGCCCTTCGACGCCCTGCGTGTCATCCCAGCGGAAGTCCGAACGGCTGGTGCCCTTGCAACCCAGCAACTGGTGCGCGCGCAGGGCCAGATCCTTGCACGCCGCCGTAATCTCGTCGGGGATCTCGGCCGGGCAGATGTGCTGCGTCATGCCGTCTGTGTACTTGGAATCGAAGTCGTAGAAGCCCGACTTGGGCCTCAGTTCGGTAACCAGCAGGGCGCGGTCGCCGATGACGGCGGTGGTCAGTTCGAGGCCGCGGATATAGGGTTCGGCCAGCAGGCGGTCGAAATGCTGCCAGGGGCCTTCGGTCTCACGGCCGATCGGACTGCCGTAATTGCCCTCGGCCGTGACGATGGCGACGCCGACCGACGACCCTTCGTTGACCGGCTTCAGCACATAAGGACGCGGCAGGGGATCGCGCTCGAAAATCTCGGCGCTTTCGACGATGCGGCCGCCGGGCATCGGAATGCCGTGCGGGACCAGCGCCTGCTTGGTCAGTTCCTTGTCGATGGCGATCACCGAGGTGGCGAGGCCCGAATGGGTGTAGGTGAGGCCCATCAGGTCCATCATGCCCTGCACCGTGCCATCCTCGCCCGGCGCGCCGTGCAGCGCGTTGAACACCACGTCGGGCTTCGCTTCCGCAAGGCGCAGCGCGACATCGCGGTCCATATCGATACGCGTGACCTTGTGGCCCTTGGATTCGAGCGCCTTGGCCACGCCCTCACCGCTCATCAGCGAGACCGGCCGTTCGCTCGACCAACCGCCCATCAGGACCGCGACGTGGAGTTTGGGAAGGGTCACTTCTGAATACCTACTCGTTCTTGATCTCGCGCTCCGGCAAACATGCCTACGCGCTGAATTTCCCATTCGAGCGTGACGCCCGACTTTTCCTTGACCCGGCGGCGAACTTCTTCGCCCAAGGCCTCGATATCGCTGCTGGTGGCGTCGGCCACGTTGAGCAGGAAGTTGGTGTGCTTCTCGCTCACTTGCGCGCCGCCCAGGGTCAGGCCGCGGCAGCCGGCTTCGTCCACCAGAGCCCAGGCCTTGTGGCCTTCGGGGTTCTTGAAGGTCGATCCGCCGGTCTTGCTGCGCAGCGGCTGGCTGGCCTCGCGGCTGGCGGAAATGCGGTCCATCTCGGCCTGGATCGCCTCGGGCTCGCCGGGCTGCCCCTTGAAGCGGGCGGAGACAACCACGGCGCCTTCGGGCAATTCCGAATGGCGATAGGTGTAGCCAAGGTCGGCATTGACCAGCGTGACCAGTTCGCCGGAGCGCAGGACCACATCGCAATCAACCAGCACGTCCTTGACCTCGCCGCCATAGGCGCCGCCGTTCATACGCACGAAACCGCCGACAGTGCCAGGGATCGAGCGCAGGAACTCGACACCGGCAATGCCGTTGTCGCGCGCGGTCGAGGAGACGAGGATGCCGCTGGCGCCGCCGCCGCATTCCAGCGTTACGTCGTCCACTTTCGTCACTTTGGCGAAAGGCTTGCCGAGGCGGATCACGACGCCGGGAACACCGCCGTCGCGCACGATCATATTGGAGCCGAGGCCCAGAGCCATGACCGGCACCGCAGGATCGAGATCGCGCAGGAACGCCTGCAAGTCGGCCAGGTCCTTAGGCTCGAACAGCCACTGCGCCGCGCCGCCGGACTTGAACCAGACGAGCGGGGCCAGCGGCGCGTCGGCTGTCAGCTTGCCGCGCACGTCAGGAATGTTTGCGACCGCGCTCAAGCCGCCCTCCGCTTACCCACGGCGTCGGCGAGCCCTGCCGCCCACTTGGTGATGTCGCCCGCGCCGAGGCAGACGACCATGTCGCCCGGCTGGATCGAGGTTGCCAGCGCATCGGCCAGCGCGTCCGGCCCGGCGATGACCTGCGCGGAACGGTGCCCGCGCGCCTTCATGCCAGAGACCATGTGATCGGAATCGACGCCTTCGATCGGCTGCTCGCCCGCTGCATAGACCGGCGCGGCATAGACCACGTCGGCATCGTTGAACGCGCCTTCGAAGTCATCCATGTGATCGCGCAGGCGCGTGAAGCGGTGCGGCTGGACCACGGCGATGACGCGGCCCTTCACACCTTCGCGCGCGGCAGCCAGCACCGCGCGGATTTCCACCGGATGGTGGCCGTAATCGTCGATCACCGTCACGCTGCCGCCCTCGACCGCGATCTCGCCCACCTTGGTGAAGCGGCGCTTCACGCCGCCGAACTTGGAGAAGCCGGTCTGGATGCACGCATCCGAGCAGCCCATCTCCACCGCAACGCCGATGGCGGCGAGCGCGTTCTGGACGTTGTGGCGGCCCGGCATCGGCAGTTCGATGCCCTCGATCCGGCGGAACGACCCGTCCCGCTGGCGCAGCGCCACGTCGAAGCGGTTGCCACCCGGAACCGGAGTCACGTTTTCACCGCGAATGTCGGCCTGTGCGGAGAAACCGTAAGTCACCACGCGGCGGTCGCGCACCTTGGGGATCACCGCCTGGACTTCGGGGTGATCGATGCAGAGCAGCGCGCAGCCGTAGAACGGCACGTTCTCGATGAATTCGACGAAGGCGTCCTTCACCTTGTCGAACGAGCCGTAGTGATCCAGATGCTCGGGATCGATGTTCGTGACCACGGCGATGGTGCCGTCGAGACGCAGGAACGAACCGTCGCTCTCGTCCGCTTCCACGACCATCCAGTCGCTTTCGCCCAGTCGCGCGTTGGAACCGTAAGCATTGATGATGCCGCCGTTGATCACGGTGGGATCGACCCCACCCGCATCGAGCAGCGCTGCCACCAGCGAGGTCGTGGTGGTCTTCCCGTGGGTGCCAGCCACCGCGACGGTGTTCTTCAGGCGCATCAGTTCGGCAAGCATCTCGGCGCGGCGCACCACCGGGATGCGGTGTTCGAGCGCGTAGACCACTTCCGGGTTCTCACGCTTCACGGCAGTGGAGGTAACGACCACGGCCGCGCCCTCGACATTCTCCGCCGCATGGCCGATCGAGACCTTGATGCCGCGCTTGCGCAGCCCTTCCACCACATAGCCCTCGGCAATGTCGGAGCCCTGCACGGCATAGCCAAG
This sequence comes from Novosphingobium sp. KA1, assembly GCF_017309955.1. Classification (NCBI taxonomy): domain Bacteria; kingdom Pseudomonadati; phylum Pseudomonadota; class Alphaproteobacteria; order Sphingomonadales; family Sphingomonadaceae; genus Novosphingobium; species Novosphingobium sp. KA1. The sequence continues at coordinate 353,157 of NZ_CP021247.1, forward strand.
GTTGTGCATCACCTCGGCAATGCCGGACATGCCGATGCCGCCGATGCCAACGAAGTGGATCGTGCCGATGTCGGTGCCAACGCCCTTCATGCGGCAGTTCCCTTGCGCGCGAGGGCTTCACCGCTCTTGGCGGGCACGGTCTTGTCCATTCGAATTACGTCCATGATCGGGCTGGCGCCGAAGCTCTCCACAAGATCGGCAAGGTCGCTGGCGGCGTTGGGATAGCCGCAGTTCCATGAGGCATGCGCGGCATTGGCCAGGGTTTCGGGGTGAAGCGCCATGGCCTGGATCTGCTTGGCGAGCGTGGCCGCAGTGAAGCTATCCTGACGGATCGCACGGGCGCCGCCGGCGGCCACGATTTCGCGCGTATTGGCCGCCTGATGGTCATCCGTGGCGATGGGCAGCGGAATCAGGATCGCCGGGCGGCCCACATCGGTCAATTCGGCAATCGTCGAAGCGCCGGAGCGACCGATGAACAGGTGCGCACCGGCCAGACGCTCGGCCATGTCCTCGAAGTAGGTCGCCAGTTCGGCCGGGATGCCGTGGCTGGCATAGCGGGCACGAACGGCCTCGATATCCTCGGGACGGCACTGCTGGATCACCTGAAGGCGCGAACGCAGCGCCGGGGGAAGCATGGCAAGGCCATCGGGCACCACTTCGGAAAGTACGCGTGCACCCTGGCTGCCGCCGGTGACGAGGATGCGCAGCAGGCTGTCCTCGGTGAATTCGGGGAACGGCGCATCACGCAGCGCCAGCACTTCGTCCCGCACCGGATTGCCGACCAGCGTGACCTTTCCGGAAAGCTTGGGGTCGAGCCGGTCGACCTGCTCGAACGCCGTGGCGATGGCATCGACCTTGCCCGCGAAGTAGCGGTTCACGCGCCCCAATACCGAGTTCTGCTCATGCAGGATCGTCGGCAGACGGGCCGAGCGTGCAGCCAGCATCGTCGGCAGCGCCGGATAGCCGCCGAAGCCGATCACGGCGGTGGGCTGGAAGCTTTCGAACAGGCGCAGCGCCATGCGCTTGCCTTCCAGGATGCCGCGCAGGCCCTTCAGCCAATTCAGCGGATTTTTCCCCGCGATGCGCCCTTGTGGCAGCACATGCGCCGGCAGGTAATCGGGCTTGCCCGGAATCGCGGCGCCGCGCTCATCGGTGATGAGCGCGACGTGATGCCCGCGGCGGTCCAGTTCGGCAGCCAGCGCGAAGGCGGGGATGAGGTGTCCGCCCGTCCCGCCCGCGGCAAGAACGTAGTGACGGCTGACCAGACTCATGAAGAAACGTCTCCGATGGCGCGCAGCGAGAAGCCCTCGCGCTTGATGAAGGGATTGCGCCGCGTGATTGCGAGGAGAAGGCCAACCGTCAAGCACATGGCGACAGTCGACGAGCCGCCGTAGCTGATCAGCGGCAAGGTCATGCCCTTCGAGGGGAAAAGCTGCAGATTGACGAGGATGTTGATGAACGCCTGCCCGCCGAACTGCGAGGCGATTCCCGATGCCGCCAGCACCGTGAACAGGTCCTCTTCCTCGGTCAGGCGCAGCATCACCCGCACCAGCAGCGCAAGATAGAGGCATACGATCACCATGCAGGCGATCAGCCCGAACTCCTCCCCGATGACCGAGAAGATATAGTCGGTATGCGCCTCGGGCAGCGCCATCTTGCGGATGCCCATCCAGAAGCCCTGCCCGAACCAGCCACCGTTCAGCAGCGTGCGCTGCGCCAGGTCCACCTGGTCGAAGGCATTACCGCCCGACAGGAACGAATCGATGCGATTGCGGCCGTTGGCATAGGTGAAATACATCACGACGATGCCCGCCACGCCCGCGCCCGCGAACATGCCGATGCGCTTCAGGGGAATGCCCGCCAGCAGGATCATCACGAAGAACGTGCCGGAAAACAGCATCGTCGAACCAAAGTCCGGCTGCGCCATCAGCAAGGCACCGATGAGCCCCATCAGGCAGAAACAGATCGCCACCACCGGAATGTTGGGATCGCGCGCGCGCCAAGAGAGTATCCACGCCAGCAGGATCGGAAAGCCGGTGCCGAGGAACTGCGAGGGCTGGAGAGAGATGCCGAAGTGCAACCAGCGCTTGGCGCCGTTCACTTCGGAGCCCACCACCGGCACCAGCAGCAAGCCGAAGATCATCATGCCCGCGATCAGGATGCCAAGCCGCCGCGCGCTGTCCTTCGACAGGCTGGAGGCCCAGAACATCGCGCAGAGCCCCACGAACTGCCAGCGCAAGTGCAGCCAGAAGAAGTAGAGCGCCGGTAGACGCTCATGCGCGGTCGACAGGCGGCGCGCACTGGCGGGCGAACCGGCGGCAACGGCAATCGCGCCGATCCCCATCAGGATCAGCACGAGAGCCAGAAACGTACGGTCGATCTCCTGCCACCAGATCGCCAGCTGGCCGCGACGATTGCGGTTGTAGCGGACGTTGGCGGGCGTGTTTCCCGGCGCGGTCGTGGCCATGCCTAGTGCTTCTCCTCGGCGACCGCCGCTTCTCCCTGGGTTTCCAGCAAGGCCTCGACGATCTGGCGGAAGGCCAGTCCGCGCGCTTCATAGTCGCGGAACTGGTCGAAGCTGGCACAGGCCGGCGAGAGCATGACGACGTCGCCGGGGACGGCCTGTGCCATGGCTTCGCGGATGGCCTCGGCCATCATCTCACTGCGATGGACACGCGTATGGGGCGCGAGGATCTCGGCAAAGCGCGGACCGGCATCGCCGATCGTGTAGGCGGCAGCAATGTTGCCGAAGAACGGCGCGCATTCGTCAAGGTCGTCGCCCTTGGGCAGACCACCGAGAATCCAGTGGATGCGCGGGTTTGGAGCGGGCGGGAAAGCGGCGATGGCAGGCGCTGCCGAGGCCGGGTTGGTCGCCTTGGAATCGTTGACGTAGAGCACGCCATTGAACTCGGCCACGCGCTCCATGCGGTGCGGCAGGCCGCGAAACTTGCGCAGCGCTGGCTTCCACTTGCCAGCCGGTATGCCCAGCGCCTCGACAATGGCGACGGCAACGGCCGCGTTCTGCAGGTTGTGCGGCCCCTGCAGCGAAGGCCAGTTCTTCTGGAGTGCGGCGATCTCGTGGCCATCCACCTCGCGCACGAGGCCCGGCTCCCGGCGCGCGCTTTCGACGGCAGCAATATCGGCGGTTTCCGCATCGCCCTTGCCGAACACGCCCGGACGCGCCGCCCCCTGCATCGCGAAGAGCCGCGCCTTGGAGGCGGCATAACCGGCAAAGTTCTCGTATCGATCGAGGTGATCGGGGGTGATGTTGAGCAGCGCCGCCACGTCGCAGTCGAGGCTGCGCGTCAGGTCGATCTGGTAGCTCGACAGTTCGAGCACATAGACGCCCCCCTCAGGCAACGGCTCGGCGGACAGCACCGGCACGCCGATATTGCCGCCGACCCGCGCATCGACCCCCGCCGACTTGAGCAAGTGCTGGACGAGCGCCGTCGTCGTCGACTTGCCGTTGGTTCCGGTGATGCCGACCACCCGGTGCGCGGGCAGGCTTGCGCGGGCGAGCGCAAAGAGTTCGATGTCGCCGATCACCGGCACGCCGTAGCGGCGCGCGGCTTCGGCGATGGGATGGCTGTTGAGCGGAATGCCCGGCGAGACGACGACGCCGTCATATCCGGTGAGATCCGCGGTGACCGGATCGGCCAGTTCGACGCGCCCCGCCATCTGCTGGCGCGGCTCGTCGCGCGCATCCCAGGCCATGACGTGCGCGCCGCTGGCCAGCAGGGTTTCCACAGCGGCAAGGCCCGAGCGCGCGAGGCCGAGGACCGCGTACCGTTTTCCGGCAAAGGCGGGAGAGACGATCACGCGCTTATCGCAGCTTGAGCGTGGACAGCCCGATCACCGCAAGGACGATCGAGATGATCCAGAAACGGATGACGACGGTCGATTCCTTCCAGCCCTTCTGTTCGAAGTGGTGGTGGATCGGCGCCATGCGGAACACGCGGCGACCGGTGCGCTTGAACCAGAAGACCTGGATGATCACCGAGGCCGCCTCGAGCACGAAGAGCCCGCCGACAACCGCCAGCACGATCTCGTGGTGCGCGGCGACGGCGATGCAGCCCAGTGCGCCGCCAAGCGCAAGACTGCCGGTATCGCCCATGAACACGGCGGCAGGCGGCGCGTTGAACCACAGGAAGGCAAGGCAGGCGCCGATGATTCCGGCACAGAAAACCGCCAGTTCACCGGCACGCGGTACGTGCGGAATGCCGAGGTAGGTCGCATAGTCGACGCGGCCAGCAAGGTAGCAGATGATCGCGAAAGTCCCCGCCGCGATGATGACCGGCATCGTCGCGAGGCCGTCGAGACCATCGGTGAGGTTCACGGCATTGCCCGCGCCGACGATCACAAAGGCAGCAAAGACGTAGTAGAACGGCCCCAAGGGAATGTAGCGACCCGAGAGAAACGGCACATAGAGGTTGGTATTGAGCTGGCTGACGATGATGTAGGCGGCAATGCCCGCCACCACGAACTCCAGCGCCAGCCGCAGCTTGCTGGAAAGGCCTGCGGTCGAACGCTTGGACACCTTGTCGTAGTCATCGAGGAAACCGATGATTCCGAAGCCCACGGTCACGAAGATGCAGGCCCAGACGAACGGGTTGGTCATATCCATGAACAGGATCATGGCACTGACCAGCGCCGTCAGGATCATCAGGCCGCCCATGGTCGGCGTGCCGCGCTTGGCGAGGTGGCTCTGCGGGCCATCCTCGCGGATCGGCTGCCCCTTGCCCTGCCGGACTCGCAGCATGTTGATGAAGCGCGGACCGATCAGCAGGCCAAGGCCCAGCGCCGTCATCAGCGCCGCGCCGGAACGGAACGACTGGTAGCGGAAGAGGTTGGACAGCCCCTCGAAGTGGAACCATTCTGCGATCAGATACAGCATCTTGCGGGGGAGCCCCCCCTACCCTTCCTGTTTACCGAGTTCCGTTACCAGAGAAGCCAGGCCAACCGAGTTCGAGCCCTTGACCAGGATCACGTCGCCCTGCTCCAGCCCGAACGCGCGTAGCGCATCGGCAGCTTCCCGCACAGTCAGGCAATGCGCGAAGGGCACGCCCTTGCCAAGCGGAACGCTGTCCGTTTTCCCCGATTCCGGGGATTTTGAAGCATTCGCAGGCACATCGGCCAGAATGTCGGCAAGCGGGCTCATCTCGCCCCCCACCAGAACCGCATAATCGACCTTGGCCGCAGCCAGCGGCACCGCAAGTTCCGCGTGAAAGGCCGGACCGTGCTCACCCAGCTCCTTCATCGATCCCAGCACCGCGATCCGCCGCGTGGCGGGCGTACGGCCCAGCTGCTCCAGCGTCGCCCGCATGGAGGCGGGATTGGCGTTGTAGCTCTCGTCGATCAGCAGAGCGCGGCGACGGCCTTGGGCATCGGGCTCCCCACCCGGAACGTCGATCTGGAGCCGCGCGCCGCGCCCCGGCAACCCGCCCATCTCGGCGAGCGCCACGCCGGCGGCACCAAGGTCGCCCTTGACCGCGCGCACCGCGGCCATGACCGCAAGTGAATTGATCACGTGATGTTCGCCCGGCGTCGCCACCGTGTAGCAGACCCGGCGGTCGCGCATGTCCACGGTCACCAGCGAGCCGCCGCCGATGGCCGGAACCGTATCGAGCAGGCGCACGCCCGCATCGGCCGCCTTGCCGAACGAAACGACTTCGACGCCCAGCGCCTCGGCCACTTCCTTCAAGCGATGGAAATAGGGGCTGTCGGCCGGAATCACGGCAATCCCGCCGGGCTCCAGCCCCTCGAAAATCTCGGCTTTGGCGTCGGCGATCGCCTCCATCGACCCCAGCATCTCGATATGCGCGGGCGCGATGGTGGTGATGACCGCCACGTTGGGGCGCACCTGACGGGTCAGTGCGGCGATCTCGCCTGCATGGTTCATGCCCATCTCGAAAATGCCGAAACGGGCGCGCGAGGGCATGCGCGCAAGGCTGAGTGGCACACCGACATGGTTGTTGTAGCTCTTCACCGAACGGTGCGCGTCACCCCGGCTTGCACGTTCCAGCGCGTCGAAGATCGCCTCCTTGACGCCGGTCTTGCCGACCGACCCGGTGACGCCGATGATCGGGCCGCGCGCCCGGGCACGCGACGCCGCGCCGAGCCGCTCCAGCGCCTCGGTCGTATCCTCGACCAGGATGTGCGGGCCGTCTACCGGCCGGTCCACCACCGCCGCGCCCGCGCCCTTGGCGAAAGCGCCTTCCACGAAGCGGTGGCCGTCCATCGTCTCGCCCTTCAGGGCAAAGAACAGGTCGCCCCGCTGGACGTCGCGGCTGTCGATCTCGACACCGGAGACGGTGAAATCGCCACTGGCCCTACCCTGCATCACCCGCGCGAGTGTGGCCGAATCCCACAGCGCCTGGGTCAAGTCCTCGACCGCTTCAACGGGCCATTCGAGAATCCGGGCGTGAGCGTTCATGGCATTCCTACCTTCCAACCGTACCGGCCATTTCCCTGGCAACGGTAACGTCGTCGAATGGCAGCACGCGAACAGTGTCGCCGCTGCCGATGATTTGCCCCTGTTCGTGCCCCTTTCCGGCAACGAGGACGATGTCCCCGCGCCTGGCTTCGGCTACGGCCGCGCGGATCGCCTCGCGCCGGTCGCCGATTTCGCGCCCTTTACCGTCCATGCCGGCAAGCACCATGGCGCGGATCGCGGCGGGGTCTTCGCCGCGCGGGTTGTCGTCGGTGACGATGGCGAGGTCTGCCCCCTCTGCCGCCACCTTGCCCATTTCAGGGCGCTTGCCCTGATCGCGGTCGCCGCCCGCGCCGAACACCACGATCAGACGTCCTTCAACGTGGGGTCGAAGCGCGGCAATCGCCGCCTCCAGTGCATCGGGGGTATGCGCATAGTCGACATAGACCGGCGCGCCAACCGGAGAGATGGCCGCCCGCTCCAGTCGCCCGCGCACGGTGACGAGGCGCTTCAGTGCATCGAATGTCGTATGGGCATCACCGCCCGTCGCCAGCACCAGCCCTGCTGCGACCAATGCATTGGCGGCCTGATAGGCACCAATGAGCGGCAGCTCGAGCACGCGGGATTTCCCGTCGTGCTCGAGCTGCAGCTTCTGGCCGAGTCCGCCCGGCGTGCGACCCGAGAGGCGGATGCTGGTGCCATTGGCACCCACGGTGAAAACCTTGAGCCCACGCTGTTCGGCCCGGGCAATCGCCTTGGCCGACCATTCGTCGTCAGCCCAGATCACGGCCGTGCCGCCATCGACGACCACTTCGTCGAACAGGCGCATCTTGGCCGCAAAATAGTCGTCCATGTCGGCGTGGTAATCGAGATGGTCGCGCGAGAGGTTGGTGAAGGCTCCCGCGGCCACGCGCGGACCTTCGATCCGGTACTGCGAAAGACCGTGGCTCGATGCCTCATAGGCCACGTGAGACACGCCCTCGCGCGCCAGGCCGGTCAGGTTTGCCAGGAACGTGACGATATCGGGCGTGGTGAGACCGGTCGAAACCGTCTCGTCGCTGGTGGTGATACCAAGCGTGCCGATGGACGCCGCACGGTGGCCGGCCATGCGCCAGATCTGGCGGGTCAACTCGACCGTAGAGGTCTTGCCATTGGTGCCGGTGACGGCCACCAGCGTTTCGGGCACCGGCTGATAGAACGGCGCGGCAAGGCGCGCGAACAGGTGGCGCGGCTCATCGGCGGCAAAGTGGATCGCACCTTCCACCCTGGCCTCAGGGCTGGCGACAATGGCTACTGCACCGGCCTCGATGGCAGCGGCAATATAATCCTCGCCGTTGAACCGGGCGCCCTTGAAGGCACCAAAGACGGTTCCGGGCGCAACCTTGCGGTGATCGATGGCAAAACCCGTGACATTCACGTCCGCGCCTGCCGGGGCAGCAATGTCAGCAGCAGCGCAGAGGGTATTCAGCTTCATTCGTCAGGGCTCACTCTTCAGCACCACCAGCCGGGATCAGCGGCTTGAGGTCGGAAACGTCGATATCGCGGGTCTCGTCGGGCATGATGCCCAGCAGCGGCCCGATGCGGGGCACCACGCGCTGGATTACGGGCGCGGCGTTCCAGGCGGCCGTGCGCTGGAACGAGGTCGCCTCGGTGCCCTGCGGTTCGTCCATCATGGCAATGACGACATAGCGCGGGCGGTCCATCGGGAACGCGGCGGCGAAGGTGGCGATCAGCGAGTGGTGGCGATAACCGCCCGCCCCCGGCTTTTCGGCCGAACCGGTCTTGCCGCCGACGCGGAAGCCGGGCGCGTCAGCCTTGCGGCCGGTGCCGTAGGACACGATCATGCGCAGAAGCTGGCGGATTCGCGCGCTGGTGGCGGCGGTGAACACGCGCCGCCCGGCAGGAATCTGCGCGGCGTCGAGCTTCTTGAGCGTTGCCGGGCGCCAGATGCCGCCATTGACCAGCGCCGCATAAGCCGAAGCGAGATGCAGCGGCGTCACCGCGATGCCGTGGCCATAGGATACCGTCATCGTGCGCAGGCGCGGCCAGTCACCGCGCGGCCAGAGCGGGAAACCGCGGGCGGGAAGCTCGACGTAGGGACGCTCGTTCATGGCGAGCGATTCCATCGTCTTCTTCAGCCGCACGCCGCCCAGTTCATCGGCGATCTGCGCGGTAACGACGTTCGATGAGTGGATCAGCGTTTCCAGCACGTTGAGCGAAGAGCCGTAGTTGTGCAAATCGTGGATCGTGAAACCGGCCACGTGCAGCGGCGCGGCCGACCAGCGGCGACGCAGATCGGTGATCGTGCCCGCATCGAGCGCGGCCGCAACGGTGATCGGCTTGAAGGTCGAGCCCAGTTCGTAGACCTGGTTGGTCACGCGGTTGAAGCCGTGCGGCACATCGCCCTGGGCGGCCTGCTCGGGCGTGATCATCAGGTCCGAAGGCTGGACATGGTTGGGATCGAACGAGGGCAGCGAGGCGAGGCCAAGGATCTCGCCCGAATCGACGTCGAGGATGACCCCCGCCGCCCCCTTGGCCTTGCTGAGCGCCATGCCGCGCGCCAGTTCTTCCTCCAGCGCGCTCTGCACTCGGAAGTCGATCGACAGGACCGAGGGGTGCGCGCGGCCTTCGGCACTGGTGAGCTGCTTGTCGAAAGCCTCCTCCATGCCGACCTGGCCCTTGCCGTAAGTATCGACATAGCCCAGCACCGATGCCGCCAGCGACCCTTGCGGGTAGTAGCGGGTCGCCTCCATCGGATATTCGAGCGCAGGCTCTCCCAATGCGTGCACCTTGTTGGCGTCTTCGGGCAGGATCGTCTTGCGCAGATAGCCCGGCTTGCCAGAACGCAGCTTGGCGATCAGTTCGGCGCGGTCGAGATCGGGGAAGATGCGGATGAGCCCGTCCGCGACCTGCTCGGGCGTGTGGATCAGCGAGGAACCTTCGCTCATCGCCTTGGGATTGAACCACAGCGAATAAGTATTGAACTCACGCGCGAGCGGCACCCCGTTGCGGTCGACGATCTCGCCGCGATGGGGCACCAGCAGGCCCGACAGGTCGCCGTCACGGCCGCCCGGGCCAGTGATGCCCAGCCAGCAGATACGCGTCAGCGCCAAGCCTCCCACGAGTGCAAAGACCCCCAGAATCCACAAGGTGCGCAGCTTGGCGACAAGCAGCGAGCGCTGCCTGACGTTCACCAGCTTGCGGCGTCCGGTGGAGACCATCGTGGGGATCGCGCCCGTGGGGAAGGCGGGTGCGTTCACTGCTGCGACGCCTCCGCCACTTCGATGCGCGCCAGGCGCTTGCCGAGGTCGGAGGCATTGCGCAGCATTTCCTCACGCTCGGGATCGCGGCTCTTCTCGCCCGCGCCGGAGCGGTGGGGCGGCGTGGCCGCATGCGCGGGATCGACCGGTGAGACCATCGCCAGCAGGCCGCCGCCCTGCGCCTGGTCCTGCTCCTGCGACGCCCCCTCGTCCGAAGCATTGGCATAGCGGATCGGCTGCGGCGCACCCGGCCCCATCGGCTTGCCCAGCGCAGCAAGCTGACGCTCACCCTCGATGTACTGGGCGGCGGACGGCGCCTTGTAGCCGAACTCCAGATCGTTGAGCTGGTTCAGCGCCTGCTGGTTCGAGCGGGTCTGGAACTCGGTCTCGAGGAAATTGATCGACTGCTGCACGCGCACGATCCGGTTCTCGGTATCGTGCACCTGGCTTTTCACCGCATTGACCCGGAGCGTAAGGGCGATCGTCGCCGCGCCGCAGACCAGCAGTACCGAAATCCACCCGATCGAATGGACGCGGTCTCGCGTGAGGTTCATGCTGCACTCCTGTCGTTGCTACGGCGCGTCGTGCCTTTGGGCGCCTTCTGGGGGGCTTGGGTCCGCACGGCACTGCGCAGCGTGGCCGAGCGGGAACGGGGGTTGGCCTCGAGTTCGGCTTCGCCGGGCCGGATCGCCTTGGACAGCTTCGCGAACGTCGGCGCTACGCCGCCGCCCAGTTGCGGCAGGTGGCGCGAAGTGGTGCCGCCCTGCCCCGCCGCATCGCGCAGGAAGCGCTTGACCATGCGGTCCTCGAGACTGTGGAAGGTGACGACCGCAAGCCGCCCGCCCTCGCGCAGCACCGCTTCCGAGCCGGACAGGCACTGTTCCAGTTCGTCCAGTTCGCCGTTCACGTGGATGCGGATCGCCTGGAAAGTACGGATCGCCGGATCCTTCGGGGCATTGTTACCCTTGTAGGCCGGGTTGTAGCCCAGCGCCTTGCGCACCGCACGGGCCAGATCACCGGTCGTGGCGAGAGGACGCGCTGCAACGATGGCGCGGGCCACCCGGCGCGACTGGCGCTCCTCGCCGTACTGGAACAGCACGTCGGCGATTTCCGCTTCATCCCCTTCGTTGACGAAGTCGGCGGCCGAGCGCCCGTCCTGGCTCATGCGCATGTCCAGCGGTCCGTCGGCACCGAACGAGAAGCCCCGCTCCGCCTGATCGAGCTGCATGGAGGAAACGCCGATATCCATGACGACGCCGTCGACCTGACCGACTCCGGCTTCTTCAAGCCCCTCGACGATTTCCGAGAAGCGGCGCGCGTGCAACACGAGGCGCGGCGGGCTGAGGTCCAGCTCGGGCCATTTTCCACGGTTTTCCTCGATCGCGGCAATCGCGTCGGGATCGCGGTCGAAAGCATGGACCGTCGCGCCCGCATCAAGCAGACGGCGGGTGTAGCCACCCGCCCCCAGCGTGCAGTCGACGATGACGTCGCCGCCCTGGGGGTTCAGGGCGGCGACGACCTCCTCAAGGAGCACGGGCACGTGAGGGACACCCTCGGGGATAGTGCGCGATCCGGTCATTTGCGGCCTGCTTTCGCCAGATCCTTGGCGGCAAGGCTCTTGCAGGCGGTCTGCGCCGCCTTCCAGCTATCGTCCATTTCGTAAAGGCTTTCGGGCGACCAGACGGTGAAGAAACGACCGTTGCCGCGGAAGTAGAGTTGATCGGTCACGCCGGCGAGCGCGGCGAGGTCTTCGGGCAGGACAAAACGGCCCGAACCATCGAAGGGTACCTCGTAGGAGGCGTAAATATCGCTGGCGCGCTTGTCCGCATCGAAGTCCTTGCCGGCGCGGATCGCCATTTCCTGCTGTTCCTTGAGTTCGTCCTCGAACTCCTCGATGCGCGAGAGACCGAAACCGACGAGGCAGGGCCAGCGATCATGGGTGGTGAGGCAGAGCAGGTCCTTGCCGCTCGATTCGCGCACGGTGGGGCGGAAGGCGTTGGGCAGCACGAAACGGTTCTTGTCGCGTAGCAGCGAGAAGCCCTGTCCGTTGTAGATGAATGGCCGCCCCGCCATGACGCTGCCGCTTTGCCCCTTTGTACCCTGTTCAGGCCGTAAATCCGGCCAGCCTCCTCGGTGCCCCGAGCCCTTCGCGAAACAACCGGTCCCGCCCCCGCCGCCAATGCAGCAGGGTCCGGCCCCGCTGATGCAGGGACACGGCGAGACTCAGCCATTCCGATTGCGTGCCTTTGTATCGCGGGACAGGCGGGGATAAAAGGGAAATTTGGGGATTGGTGGGAATATCGACCCGTAATTCCCCCAGGTCGCCGCACTACGCAGTTCTACAGGCGCCGCACATCAACCACGTATTAACCCTATAACCAGCTGTTTTCAGGAAAAATATGGCTCGCAATACCCCGTATCACGGGGCCTCCCTAGGGCCTTACCGTCAATCCCCACTTTCCGCACGAGAAAGCAGGCGGGAAAGCAGATCACGCCGGTCGGCCAACGAAACCCGGGCGTCCGGGCCCTCGAACAAGGCGGCATCCGCCAATGCAAGGACTTTCCCCCGCCCCAGAACGCAGTCGGCAAGAATTGCCGAGGACTCGAGACGGCAGCGCGCCAAGGCATCCCCGCTTTTCCCCGATCGCGCATCCTGCGCCGCGATCCCGTGATTTCCCCGATCGGGGAATCCATCCCCGGAATTCCCCAATAAGTGGAATCGTCCCGGTAGGTTCACCGGCAAGGAGCCTTCCCTAAGCCGGACCAGACGCTCTCCGGCAGGCTGCGCCTCATCGAACTCCAGTACCAAGCCCCAATGCGCCAGGATCGGCGAGAGCATCGCGAGATCGGCGGGGCGCCGCGGATCCCCCAGCGCATAGCGCGAAACCTGCGTCAGCATGGGATCGACAAACAGCAGCAGGTGCCCGCCCCCGCGCACCCAGGCGTCGAGCGCCAGATTCTCCTGCGGGGACAGGGCACGAGGCTGGATCATCACCAGCAGGGCATCGCCCGGAAGCGGCAACTGCCCATCCTTGCCGGCAAGCGTATCGAGCGGGGTCAGTTGCCCATGCTCGGCCAGCAAGGCCCCCGCCCAGGATGGCTTCGCATCCGCTGCCAGCAGTTCCCTGGGATCATCACTTTCCGCCCATAGCAGCGGGAGGCTGGTGGAAAGGCCGATATGCCGCTGCGCCGCCTCGCCCCGCCCCGCGTTGGAACCACAGCCAGAAAGCATGGCGCACAGCAGCGCGGCACCGGCCAGCGCGATACCGGCCAACCCGATACCTGTCAGCCCGACACCCAGGCCGCGGGACGACACGGAAGCCCGCCTACTGCGTGGCGAGCGGCGCAGGTCCGGCGCTGTCGAGCGAACCATCGGTGGCATTGGGCGTCGGCGAGGCCTCGGGCGAGGGAATGACGCCGATGTCGGCCAGCGGATCGGCGACCGGCCGCTTGGGCTTGGCATCGACGGCAACCACGTCGCGGATCGGATCCTCGGCATCGACAAGACGCGCGCGGTCCATGATGATGTTTGCGAGCCCGACGATCAGCAGCATCGCGCAGAGCCCGAACAGGCCCACTTGCAGGCGGTGGACCGCCTGCGCACGCAACTCGCGCGAAGACGGCGGCACGAAATGCTGCGCGGTCGCGACCGGTTCGATCAAATTGGGCGGAATGTTTCCTGCCATCGACAGGCCGTTTACCTCAGCTTGCGAGCCAAGGGAAGACCGGCAGGCCTTTCGCCTCCAGCCACTCGCGGTTGTAGAGCGAGGAGAGGTAGCGGAAGCCGGTGTCGCACAGGATCGTCGCAACCCGCACGTCGCGCTTGCCCTCGGCGACCAGCTTGCGGCCCAGTTCCACCGCACCGGCCACGTTGATGCCCGAGGACAGGCCCAGACACAGCCCTTCTTCCGACAAGAGGCGCCGCACCCATTCGAGGCCCTCCTCGTCGGAAATGCGGAACTGGGTGTCGATCGGCGCGCCTTCGAGATTGGCGGTGATCCGGCCCTGGCCGATGCCTTCGGCAACCGAACTGCCTTCGGCCTTCAGTTCACCATGCGCATAGTAGTTGTAGAGCGCCGCGCCATAAGGATCGGTCAGCGCAACCGTGATGCTCTCGTCAAAGGCCTTGAGGCCCATGCCGGTGCCGGCGATCGTGCCGCCGGTGCCCGCCGCACACGTGAAACCGTCGATCCGGCCTTCGAGCTGCTGCCAGATTTCCGGCGCCGTGCTCTCGATATGCGACTTGCGATTGGCGATGTTGTCGAACTGGTTGGCCCAGATCGCCCCTTCCGTCTCCGCCGCAAGGCGCCGCGAGGTGTGGACGAAGTGGTTGGGATCGGCAAACTTGGTGGGCGGCACCGTCACCAGTTCGGCACCGAGCGCGCGCAAGGTGTCCATCTTTTCCTTGGACTGGTTGTCCGGCATCACGATCACGGCCTTGTAGCCGAGCGCGTTGCAGACCAGCGCGATGCCGATGCCGGTATTGCCCGCCGTGCCCTCGATCACCGTTCCGCCCGGCTTCAACTCGCCGCGCGCCTCGGCGTCACGCACGATCCACAGCGCCGCGCGGTCCTTCACCGAGGCACCGGGGTTGGCGAATTCGCACTTGCCCCAGATCTCGCAGCCCGCAGCTTCGCTGGGGCCCTTGAGCAGAACGAGCGGAGTGTTGCCGATGAGGTCGAGCGTGGTGCGCTGGGGTGCAGGAGCAGTCATGTCCGCACAACTAGGAACGCGAAGCGCAAGGCGCAAACGATTTGCGCTTTAGGCACTGAAAGTTTGCAGCCGAACGGCGGCATATCACCACCTCCATCGGGCCCGCCATGCTGCGGCGAGCCCGACAGATCGCCAATCAGTCTTCCTGGGCGATCGTGACCTTGCAGCCTTCGAGCGCGTCGGTCACCGGCACCTGGCACGACAGGCGCGAATAGGCGTTGCGGTTGTCGGAGCTGTCGAGCAGGTCGTTCTCGTCTTCGCTCATCGCCGGCAGCTTGTCGGCGAAGGCCGGATCGATGTGGACATGGCAGGTCGCGCAGGAGCAGCAACCGCCGCACAGTGCCAGAAGCTCATCAAAACCGCTGTCGCGGATCGTCTCCATCAGGGTGCGGCCCACGGTGGCCTCTACAGTCGATTCTTCACCCGCCTGGTTGACGACAATAATCTGCGGCATTCCCGTCTTTCCTTTTATGATCCAGCATGTTTCATGACATGCTTGTTCCGGCCTTTGCCCACGGCTGCTAAAGGCTGCGTCCCCCTTTGGCAAGAAAGACACATGATGGGCTTGAGCGCCGGCGCACTGAAACTTGGCCTTGACAAAATCGCCGCGCGCGAACCGGCCATGGCCCGCGCACTGGAGCGCGCCGGCTACCCCGAACCGCGCATTCGCGCGCGCGGCTATGCCACCCTGCTGCGCACGATCGTCGGCCAGCAGGTTTCGGTTGCCTCCGCCGCTTCGGTATGGGCACGGATGGAAGCCTTGCTCGGACCCGAGATCGCGCCGCATGCCTTGCTTGCCGCCGACTTCGATGCCCTGCGCGCCTGCGGCCTTTCCCGCCAGAAACAAGGCTATGCGCGTTCGCTCTGCGAGCTGGTGGCAGCAGGATCACTCGACCTCGGCAACCTCCCCGCCGACGACGAGGAGGCCATTGCACAGCTCGTGCGGATCAAGGGCATCGGCCGCTGGTCGGCGGAAGTCTATCTGCTCTTCGCGGAAGGACGGCCGGACATCTGGCCAGCCGGCGACCTCGCCGTGCAGGCGGGCATGCACAAGATCCTCTGCCTCGACGCGCGCCCGAGCGAGAAGGAAGCCCGCGCATTGGCCGAGCAGTGGCGCCCGCACCGGGGCGCCGCGGCGATCTTCACCTGGCACTGCTACAACAATCCGGCGCTTTAGGCGGCGTGGACAAATTCCTCGAGGTCACGATAGCCCCCATGTGCCCCCCGGCGAGGCGCGCGCCCGCTCAGAAGGGCGCCCGTCCTGCCACCGGTGCGAACATCCGCACCTCCATCCAGCGCCGCAAGCGCGGCGACTGGCGCTCCGTCAGCAGTGAAATCAGCGCGCAGAGCGCCACCACCAGCCCCAGCAACGCCGCGAAGGCCAGCGGGTTACGCCCGGCGACCAGCCCGTGCGAACGCGCGAGTTGCAGCAGCGGCCAGTGAAACAGGTACAACGTGAAGGAAAATCCGGCGAGCAATCCCGCCAGTTCCCGCAGGCGCATGATCGGCTCCGCGAAACGCTCGGCCAAGGGCCGCACGGCAATCAGCGCCAACACCATGACCAGTCCCATCGCGAAGTCCGAGAACGCCCATTGCGACCACTGCGCCTTGCCCGGCCACCACGCCTTGAGCAGCGGATTGAGCACGGCCCGGTCAACCTCGAACAAGGCCAGCGCCAGCCACACGCAGCCCACCAGCACCATGGGCGCAGCGCTCAACGGCAAGCGGCGCGCCGCCGGAACATGGGTCAGCGCCGCGCCCATCAGCCAGACCGGCATCAGCAGCAGGATCGCCCCGCCCGCACAGACGCTGGCCACCGCGACCGCCGCCACCCGTGCCCAGCCGCGCAGGAACACCGCCAGCGCGAAGATCGCGTAGAACCAGACCTCATAACAGAGCGACCAGTACGGCGGGTTCCAGACCGGCGCGGGCATGCCCGGCCAGGCGCTAACGAACGCCATCGGCGGCAGCAGGCGCGAAGCCACTTCGAGCGGGTCGTCGGGGCTGTTGTCGATATAGACGCGCATCGGCCCGGCCAGCACGTAAGCGGCCAGCACCGCGAACAGCAGCGCCGGGATCGCCACCGGCAGGATCCGCGAGACTCGCGCCACGAAATAACGCGGCAGGCTCGACCGGCCGCCCAGCACCGACGTGCTGATGACGAGGCCGGACAGCACAAAAAACACGATGACGCAGTAGTGCTGCATCCTCAGGCCGAACGGGAACGGCCCGCGGTAGAGGCCGAGCTGCACGGCATGGCCCACCGCCACCAGCAACGCCGCCCCGAAGCGCGCGAAATCGAGCACGACCGACAGCGGCCGCGTCAGAAAGCGATCCTGGCCGCAACCGGAAAGGACTTCGGCCACGGGCCTTATGCCGCCGGGGCGATGCCGTCGATGAAGCGGGCCATTGCCACGTCGCGCGCGCTCAGGCCATCGGCGTCATGGGTGGTCAGCGTGATCTCCACCCGATTGTAGACGTTGAACCATTCGGGATGGTGATCGCGCTTGTCGGCCTCGATGGCGACGCGGGTCATGAAGCCGAAAGCCTCGTTGAAATCGCCGAACTTCAGGGTGCGGACGATGGCAAGGCCATCCTCGCGCAAGTTCCAGCCGGGCAGCGTGCCCAGCGCGGCGGCGCGCTCGGCATCGGTAAGACGGGCGATGGACATGGTGCCTCCTGTGCCGCTTGTCGCTTTCCTTGGCAGCGCCGCGCCTTTCCACTATCGCAGGGCGGCATGCAAGGGGCGTCCATAACAATCGAAGATCTGGCGTGTCGGCGCGGAGACAGGCTGCTGTTCCGCGCCTTGTCGTTGCGCCTCGATCCGGGCGAGGCCCTGCACGTCACCGGCAGCAACGGCATCGGCAAGTCGAGCCTTCTGCGCATCGTCGCGGGCCTCGCCCCGGCCTTTGCCGGAACCGTGCGGACCGGCGGCACGATCGGCCTGATCGATGAACGCCACGCCCTCGACCATGCGGTGCCGCTGGGCAAGGCGCTGGCGTTCTGGAGCGTGCTGGACCGCGCGCAAGAGCATGCCGTGGCACGCCTTGGCCTCGCCTCCCTGCTGGAGGTGCCGGTGCGCTATCTTTCCACCGGCCAGAAAAAGCGCGCCGCCCTCGCCCGGCTGATCGGCCAGGATGCCGCGATCTGGCTGCTGGACGAACCGCTGAACGGCCTCGACAGCGACGCTGCCGCCCTTACCGAAGCGCTGGTGGCCGAGCACTGCGCGGACGGCGGCATTGCCGTGATCGCCTCGCACCAGCCCTTCACGCTGGCCCACAAGCGCACACTGACCCTCGGTGAATTTGCGGCATGAGCGGGCGGTTCCTCCCCCTCCTGAAGCGCGACATGGCGCGCCTGCTACTGGGCGGACGCGGCGGCGGCGCGGTGATGCCGGTGCTGTTTTTCCTCTCCGTCGCCATGCTCTATCCCTTCGCGGTCGGCCCCGTTGCCCCGCTGCTGGCGCGGACCGGCGGGGGCGTGATCTGGATCGCCGCGCTGCTCGCCGCGATCCTGCCGCTCGACCGGCTGGTCGAGCCCGACATCGAAGGCGGCCAGTTCGACCAATGGGCGCTGCGCGGCATCTCCGAGGAAATGGTGATCGCCGTGCGCGTGCTGGCCCACTGGCTAAGTTTCGGCCCGCCGCTGATGCTCGCCGCCCTGCCCGCCGCCGCCCTGCTGGGGATCGACGGGCCGACGCTGCGCACCGTGGAACTGGGCCTGCTGGCCGGAACCCCCGGCCTTGCCGCGCTCGGCGTGACCGTGGCCGCGCTTACCGCCGGCCTGCGCGGCGGCGCGGCGCTGGGCGGGCTGCTGGTGATCCCGCTGGCCGTGCCGGTGCTGATCTTCGGCGCCGGAAGCCTGGGTTCGGGCGGCGATAGCGGCCTTGCGCTGGCCGCTGCGGCAAGCCTTGTCCTGCTCGCCATCGCGCCCTTTGCGGGCGGCGCCGCCGTGCGATCCGCGCGCAGCTGACCCATTCCATCATCGCCCCGGCGGTTGGCGCACGGCGCTCCCGCCAAGCATAGTCGCCCCCGCACGATCCGGCCTCAAGGCCGGACGCCGGAGAGGGACCGATGCAGGATCACAAGGAGCTGATCGAGGACGCGCAGCGCCAGACCGGCCTCAACGATTTCGGACCGGACAGCTTCCGCGAAGGCCTTGAAATTCTTGTCGATTCTCTCCGCAATGAAGCCCGCCTCAATGCCGTGGGCGAGCGCGCGCTGACCGAGCGGATCGTGCTCCACCTCAGGCAGCGCCTCCTGATCGAGGACTGGTATCGCCGCCATCCCGAGATCGAGGACGAGCAGATCATCGCCCCGCTGTTCGGCGTCAGCCTGCCGCGCACCGGCTCTTCGGCGCTGTCCTACCTGCTCGCCAGCGACCCCGAAATCCGCTACCTTCGCGTCTGGGAAAGTGCGCAGCCCTGCCCCCCGCCATCCACGGTTTCCGGCCCCGATCCGCGCCGCGGCGTGGCCGCCACCAGCGGCGATGCGCTGCTGAAAGGCGGCAAGCGCACGCCCTCCGGCATCGATGGCGCGATGGAGTGCCAGGACCTGATGGCGCTCGATTTCAAGAGCCAGATCTTCCAGGCTTTCGCCCAGATACCCCGCTACTCCGAGTGGCTGCTGGAAACCGACCTGAACGACACCTACGCCTACCAGAAACGCACCTTGAAGCTGCTTCAGTGGGGCGAACCAGCGGGTGCGTGGCGCCTCAAGGCCCCCACGCACATGCTCTACCTCGATGCGCTGACCGCCGCCTTCCCCGACGCCCGTTTCGTCATGACCCACCGCGATCCCGCCGACGTGATCCTCTCCGTCGCCACCGTCTATGCCGACATCATCGGCAAGTTCACCGACCATGTCGACATGGCCTACCTCGGCGACCTCAACCTGCGCTGCTGGTCCGAGGCGATGAACCGCGCCATCGCCTTTCGCGAGGGCGGCCACGACCACCGCTTCTTCGACATCCACTTCCGCGCCATGCACAAGGACCCGCTCGGCGAAGTGCGCGCGCTTTATGCCTGGCTCGGCGAGGAGGTCTCCCCCGCCTTTGCCGAAGCCATGGCCCAGTGGTGGGCCGGCAACACCGAAACCGAACGCATGGGCAAGCCCGATCCCGCCCGGTTCGGGCTCGATCCCGCCGCCGTGCGCGAGCGCTTTGCCCCCTATCTCCAGCGCATGGCGCGCTGGGCACCCTTCGATGCGGCAGCATGACCCTTTCCCAAACACATTCCCTAGGCACAGGTGATTAGAACATGAGCAAGCCCAACAGCGGCCCGGTGAATTTCGACGAAGCGGCCCGCATGGCGCAGACCACGGCGGGCGGCCCGCGCTATGCCCCGCTGCGGCTCGAGGAGGTCAGCCCCGAGGGACAGGAGCAGGTCGATGCGATTCGCGCCGCCTTCCATATCCCCGAAAGCCGCCCCTTCCCCGACGTCAGCCTGATCACCCTGCGCCATCCCGGCATGTTCAAGGGCCAGATGGTCCTCGGCATCGAACTGGCCGCGCGCGGCGCCATTCCGGGGCGTGAGCGCGAATTGATGATCCTGCGCCTTGCCCGCCTGGCCGGGGCGCCGTTCGAATGGTGCGAGCATGTCGATATCGGCAAGGCCTTCGGCATCACCACCGAGGAAATCGAGCGCGTGCTGGAAGGCTCGGCCGCGCCGGGCTGGAGCGCGCACGAATCGGCGATGCTGCGCGCGGTGGAGGAACTCGTCGCCGATCACTGCATGGCCGATTCGACCTGGGACACCCTCGCCCAGACCTGGGACGAGAAGCAGATGCTCGAAGTGCCTATGCTGGTGGGCGCCTACCTGATGACGGCGCTTCAGCAGAACACGTTGAAAATTAAGCCGAAGGGCGGTTTCGACTACCGCTGACAGGCGCATTTCCCGCCGCCTCCCGCAACCTCTCCGTCTGCCGGTTCGGCAAACCGACACGCGCGGCCCATCGGGCGGCGCGTGTTTGCATGTCTGTGGACAAGTCCGGCACCAATTCGGGGAAGTCTGGGGACAGGCGGTGCACCGGCAGCGGACATCGCCTGCCGAGGCCTGTGGATAGACCTGGGCAAATCCCCTGAAAAACCTAGGGAAAGATTGGGAAAAAACGGGCCGGGTGGTCTTTTGCGCTAGGCAAGACCGACCCGGCCCAGGAGGACAGGAAGGGCAGTACCGACACCCCATGACAAGTGCCGGAACCGGGTCCTTGGGTGCAGGCTTGACGGCCAGGACAAGCTGCGTATCAATGGCTAATGATAATCATTCGCAAGTGCAAGCTCTTTTCGTCCAAGCCCGGAAAGAGCCCCGCCCCTGCCCTTGCGCATTGCCTGTTTCGCAACCTGGAGACCTGCCATGTACCAGTATGTCGACCGCCCGCTGAGCACTCTGGACGAAGGCTGCCGCTTCCTCGTCTGGTCGATGCGGGCCTGGGTCACGACACTGTCGCAGCGCCGCTGCCCGGCCGAGTCGCTCGCCCCGGCCTTCGCGCGCTGGCGCATGATCGGCGGGCTCCAGCCGTTTCACCGCGCCATGCTGATGTTCAACCGCGACGCGCTGGAGACTTTCGCGTTCTGCCCGATGGCCTGCGATCACGTTTCGGAGCACGAGGCGGTGATTCTCGAACTCGTCTCCTCGCTGCGCGACCGCGGCGCCCAGGCGACTCGCGAGACGCTGGAGCTGGTGGTTCAGGAGGACGCGGTGGGCGACCTGCTCGAAACGCTGTCCAAGCTGGGCGCGGCCATGGCGATTGCCGGGATCTTCCCCGAGCAGCCCGTCGCAGCGCCCGAACACCGCGACTGACAGGCTGGCTGGCGGGCGTC
The DNA here is from genome assembly GCF_017309955.1 of Novosphingobium sp. KA1. Classification (NCBI taxonomy): domain Bacteria; kingdom Pseudomonadati; phylum Pseudomonadota; class Alphaproteobacteria; order Sphingomonadales; family Sphingomonadaceae; genus Novosphingobium; species Novosphingobium sp. KA1. The sequence goes on from NZ_CP021247.1 coordinate 374,379, forward strand.
AGGGGGCGCTCGCAACCCAGCCGATCAGCCCGGCCAGAGCGATCGCCTGCAGGGCAACGATGGCCATGAGGTAGTTCACGAAGGGCTGCTTGCGCGTCTTGTGGCGGAACATCCGCCGCCCCAGCAGCGCGCCGGGCGACCCGCCGATAGCCGCCAGCGTCAGCAAGTGCCGCTCCGACACCCGCCGGCCGCCGCTTACACCGACTCTGCGCGACTGCACCTTGTCATAGCCGTAGACGGCGAAAGTCCAGAAATTGAGCCCGCATAGCAGCGCGGCGACAAGCATGGGTGCATTCATGCGCTGCGCCTAGACGCAATCACCGAAGCTGGGCAGTCCTTAGCGCCATCGCGCCAACAGCGCATAACGGAAACTCGGAAGCACGCGTTCGCTGGTACGCCTCAATCGCCTCCGGGCCATCGGTGCGCCCGTATGACGGCGAGCCAACGATGAGCCCGATCTGAGCGCTGTCTATCTGCACGGCTCAACAACTGTGTTAGCCCGTAATGAACATAGCGCCGACGTAAGATCGAGGGCCGCGGCGCAATTAGCGCCAAGACGTTTAGGATCATCGCTAGAGCAACAATTAACCTCGCGACCAAAGCCGTTGGATATTCGGTGTGCCAGACTTCGACCATCAAGATGAACTGCATTACGACGCTACCTAGCGCCGCCAGTACAGCGATCAGAACCACAAGGGCTATCGCCAGTAGCTGGCTCATGCCACTGCTAACTGGAAACATATCTTTAGGATATCCAAGGCTTGTCCGTGAGAAACTAAAATAATGAAACGCCTCGGGATAACGGAGATAAAGCCAGGCCTTTCGCGGCGGCTTTGCAAACTTTGCCTGCTGCTCGAACCAAGTCCGCAGCATGCTAAATTTTGTGAAAATTGTAGAAAACCAAAGCGATGTTAACGCGGCCCCGATCAAGGCCACTGGCAAGAATCCGCTCCGGGTTATCGCAACACCGCCGAGGCTGGCAGATTCGACGACGCCATAGATCGATAGAAAGGCCAGTGAAGAGGCCACTACCCACAAGCCTACAGCTTTATTGAGGCTGCCGCGCAGTTGAATGAGTTCTCCGTAAACCGCATCGCGCATGTCTTCGGTAATCGGCGGCCCTTGTTCCAGCAGCACATGCTGAATCTCACCGTCGTTCATCAAACGTGTCTTTGTTAGCCAATCCTTTTCGGTGCGCACCCACGGGCGCAGATCATTAATCGTTTCCAGCCATCGCTTAAGTCCCATAGCCACGACATACACCTAAACTTTACCAGCGGCACCCAAGACCTGCTCCCCGCTAACCGGCCCGCCTTTTCGAGCCTCCAGCCATAAACAGTCAGTCTGCAACCAGCCCAAGGCTAATCAACGTGGCAAATGATAGCGCACAGTCAGACTTGCGCCTTTACCGCTCGGTGGACCTGCGATGACTTCGTCCAAAACTCGACGCTCTTGCTCCATCGCCTGACAGCAACTGGGCATCTGATGATTATGTCCGGGATAGCCTCCAAGCTTTCGGTGGAGCTCGCCCGCATTGATTTCAACATAGGGGAGCCCATTTCGCTCTGCTGTCCGGAGAATCAGGCCTACCTCGCTCCGAAACTCATCTGATGTGGGCATTGCTCGAATCCCCGAATATTGTTTCTGTGATGTCGTAATTTCAATCATAACAAAATCAAAGCAGTCTTTCCGCAACTGCCCCTACTCGCCGATGTCACGAGTTTCCGGTTCCCGCCCGCTCAGGCTGAGCCTGTCTAAGCCCCATGATACGGAGCGCGAGGCTTCCCATCCTTCGACAAGCTCAGGATGAGCGGGGTGGGTGGAGCGGTGGCCACTTCCGACCTCGCAATGCGTGCCCAGCGGTTAGGCGGCGCACAAGGTGGACATTTCGAGGGTCCGGGGGATCATCCCCCGGGACTTCCCTTTTCTCCTCTTCTGAACCGCTGCGCGCCCACGCATAGCGGTCCCAGTTTCGCTGGAATGCCGCTCAGTCCAGCGGCGCGACGTCTACCGAGAAGAACATCGTCTGCTCCGAGGAACCCCGGAAGGTGCCGTCGAGCGGGGCGACGTCCGAGTAGTCGCGGCCCATGCCGATGAAGATGTGGTCGGTATCGGCCAGCATGTCGTTGGTGGGGTCGAAGCCGATCCAGCCGAGTTCGTCGCCGCACCACAGGTTTACCCAGGCGTGCATGGCGTCGGCGCCGACGAGGCGGTCCTGACCCGGTGGCGGCAGGGTCCGCAGGTAGCCGCTGACGTAGGCCGCCGGGATGCCGTGGGCGCGGGCGGCGATGATCATGATATGGCTGAAGTCCTGGCAGACCCCGTGGCGCGCGCGGAAGGCTTCGATGGGCGGCGTATCGGCGACGGTGGCGCCCGATTCGTAGGCGAACTGGTCGTGGATCGCCGCCATCAGCGCGCGGCCTGCCTCCACCACCGGCATCGTCTCGCCAAGGAACGCGCTCGACCACATGGCGATGTCGCGCTCCGGCACCGCGATCGGCGAGGCGAAGCTGTAGGAGGCGGGGCCGAGCGGCGAGAGGTCGGGCTTGAGCATCGCCCGTTCGCGCAAGTCGGCAAGGCCGGGGCCGGTGGCATCGGTGATGCGCGCGGGCAGCGGCTCCTTCTCCACCGTGAAGCGGCTCTCGATCTGGAGCCGGGAGATCGGCTCGCGCAGGGAGAACCGCGCCTCGTTGACGTAGTAGCCGCCCTCGCGCTCGGCCACGGTGGCGGGCTGGGGATCGACGCTCAGCGCATAGTCGCTGAGGCGCTGTCCCCGCCATGGGCTGGGGCGCAGGCGCGCGTTGAACTGGGCGAGGCGCACGGGGGCGGCATATTCCAGCGTGGTGATATGGCTGACCGAATAGCGCATCACAGCAAGGCGGTCCGCCGCTCGGCCTGTTCGGGGTCGAACTGGAGGAAGTAACGCGCCGAAATCGCGTCGGACAGGCCGTAGAGTTCCTGCTCGATCTCGGTGAGGGCAAGGCTGGTCATGTCCTGTGCGGCGGCGGCCTGGAGGCGGCCGAGCAGCGCGCGGGCGGCGCGCATCGGCGCTTCGGGCAGGTTGTCGTCGCGCACGCTGGGCAGCGCGGCGAGATGCTCGACCACACCGGCGATCTGGAACACCAGCGCGCGCGGGTTGTCGGGATCGAGCAGCAGGAGATCGCGCACCGGCCCGGCCATCGGCCCGGTCAGGTAGCGCGTGCGGTAGATGATCTGGCTGTCGCACAAGTCCAGCAGCACGCCCAGGGCGCCGGTGCCGTCGGGGCCATCCGGCCCGGCGGGCGAGGCGGCATCGCCGAGGCGGCGCACCATGCGGCAGATGCCCTGCGCACGCTCGATCCGCTGGCCGATCTCGAGGAAGCGCCATGCGGCGGAGCGCACCATGTTCTCGGAGACAAGGCCCGCCAGCGCGCTGAAATGCTCGGTCAGCGACCGCACCGCGCCCAGCAGGGTGGCGGGGCGATGGAGGTCCACTTGCGGCACGGCCTGGCTGACCAGCCGCCAGAAGTCGCGCGCGAAGCGTTCGCGCAGGGCCAGCCCCACCGCCTGGCGCCGCCGCATCAGCGCGGTGACGCCGCCGGGCAGGCTTGCCTCCGCCAGCACCGCGGCGCAGATCGCCTGCACGTCCGCCGCCGCGCCGGGAGCCTCGTCCTGCGGGGCGATGCTGCCGGTTTCGCCCAGCAGGCCGACCAGCGCGCCGACCACGCCGCCCTGCTCCGCCGGGCCGCCATCGATCTCCACCGAGCCGTCGAGCAAGGCCCGCAGCACGCGCGTGACCAGCTGCGCGCGTTCGTTGTAGCGGCCGAACCAGTAGAGATTGTCCGCCGCCTGGCTGGCGAGAATGCCGCCCCCGCGCGAGATCGGCGGCTCGGTCAGCGTGCGCACGGTGAACTGCGCCGGGCTCGGCGCCTCGTCCACCACCCAGACGTCGGCGGAAATCTCGCCCTCGCCCATCAGCGAGGTCGGCAGCGCCTGACTGGCGGCGAGGCGGGCGAAGCCGCCGGGCATGACGGTCCAGTTGCCGTCGGCATCGCGGGCGACAAAGGCGCGCACGGTGAACGGGCGCGGCACCACTTCGCCGCCGACGATGGCGGGCGCGGTGGAGAGGTGGACGATCTCCTGCCCGCAATAGTCCATCGGGCGGCGGGCCAGCGCCTCGAGCAGCGCGCCGCGCTGCACGCTGTCGAGGTCGGCACCGGCCACCGGCTCGCGCCGCTCCAGCCCCTCGACCGGCTGGCCGAAGGCGGGCAAGATCGCAAGCTCGGCAAGCCGCGCGGCGACGGTGGCGCCTTCCGCCGCCTGCCCGCACCACCAGGTGGCGATGTTCGGCAGGATCGGTTCCTCGCCCAGCACGACCTTGCACAGACGCGGCATGAAGGCGGCGAAGGCGGGGCTTTCCAGCACTTCGGTGCCCGGCCAGTTGATCATGCCCACACCGCCGCGCGCCCAGGCCTCGAACAGGTTGGCGACGCCAAGCTGCGAGCGGGCGTCGAAGGCCAGCGGGTCCAGCGACGTCGTGTTGATCCAGCGCCAGATCGAATCGACGCGCTTGGGGCCCGCGATCGTGCCGACCCAGAGCCGGTCCTCCACCACCGAGAGGTCGCGCCCTTCCACCAAGGGAAAGCCGAGATAGCGCGCGAGATGCGCCTGTTCGGCATAAGTCTGGTTGAAGCGCCCCGGGGTCAGCAGCGCGATGCGCGGCGCCTCGCGCCCGCAGGCGGCAATCATGCCTTCGCGCATGACCGCAAAGAAATCGACGATGCGGCGCACTTGCTGGTCGGCCAGCAGGTGCCCGGCGAGCCGGGTCATTGCCAGCCGGTTTTCCAGCGCGTAGCCGATGCCCGAGGCGATCCGCACCCGGTCCTGCAGCACCCGCCACTGGCCGCGCGGGCCGCGCGCGAGGTCGGCCGAATAGACCTGGATGAAATGGGGATGCGCCTGCTCCGCCCCCAGCCGCCGGGCCGGGTCGAGCATCTTGCGCGCGAAGAACGGACTTCCGGCGATGACGGCCGCCGGCAGATGGCCTTCGCGCACCATGCGCTGGTCGCTGTAGATGTCGGCGGCGAGGTGTTCGAACAGTTCGGCGCGCTGGATCAGCCCGCGCTCGATCACCTCCCACTCGCCCGCGCCGATCACCACCGGCATGGCGTTGAGCGGCCATGCGCGTTCCTCTTCCTCGCCGGTGACGCGGAAGGTCAGGCCAAGGTCCGCGGCATTGCGCGTGGCGGTGTCCTGCAAGGCCACCGGATCGCCCTCGGACAGCGCGGCAAGGCCGGAGGCGACCGCCCGCCAGCGCGCGGCAACCGGATCGGCGGCATCACCGAACAGGTCGCCGCCCGAGACCGGCACCGGGTAGGCATCGAGCCAGCCGGGCGGGCTATCGGTCAGTCCGGGCGGCGGTGCGGCGGCCATGGGGTCATCATGCCCCGACCGGGCGGCGCAAGTCGAGCGAATAGGGGAACTCGCCCGGCACTTCCTCGGGCGGGGCCGGCATCGGCCCGGGCGAATGGCCGTGCGGCTGGAACCGCGCCTTGCGCCGCGCCTCGGCCTCATAACCGTTGATCGGCACGTCGTCGTAATGGCGGCCGCCGGGATGGGCGACATGGTAGACGCAGCCGCCCAGCGAACGGCCGTTCCACAAGTCCATGATGTCGAAGGTGAGCGGCGCATGGGCCGCCAGCATCGGGTGCAGGCACTCGGCCGGCGCCCAGGCCTTGTAGCGCACGCCGCCGACGCCTTCGCCCGGCCCGGTCATCGTCAGCGGCACCCGCCGCCCGTTGCACGAGATCACATGGCGCCCGGCGACCAGCCCGCTCGCCCGCACCTGCAGGCGCTCGGTCGAACTGTCGACATACCGCACGGTGCCGCCGATCGCCCCGGTTTCGCCCAAGACGTTCCACGGCTCCAGCGCATGGCTGATTTCCAGCGTCACGCCGCCGCCCTCGACCTCGCCGTGGACCGGGAAGCGGAACATGCGCTGCGCCTCGAACCATGCCGGGTCGAAGCGGTATCCGGCGCGGGCAAGATCGCCCAGCACGTCCAGGAAGTCCGCCCAGACGAAATGGCCGAGCATGAACCTGTCATGCAATTGCGTGCCCCAGCGCACCAGCGGCCCGGACTGCGGCTCCTTCCAGAACCACGCCGTGAGCGCGCGCAGCAGCAATTGCTGGGCAAGGCTCATCTTGGCATCCGGCGGCATCTCGAAGCCGCGAAACTCGACAAGGCCGAGGCGGCCGGTCGGCCCATCGGGGCTGAACAGCTTGTCGATGCAGATTTCGGTGCGGTGGGTATTGCCGGTGACGTCGACCAGCAGGTTGCGGAACAGGCGGTCCACCACCCACGGCGCCGGTTGCGCATGCTCAGCCCCCCCTGCAAATGGATTGGGCACCTGGGACAGCGCGATTTCCAGCTCGTAGAGCGCATCGTGGCGCGCCTCGTCGATGCGCGGGGCCTGGCTGGTCGGGCCGATGAACAGGCCGGAAAACAGGTAGCTGAGCGAGGGATGGCGCTGCCAGTAGGTGACGAAGCTCTTCAGCAGGTCCGGGCGGCGGATGAACGGACTGTCGAGCAGGCTGGGCCCGCCCAGCACGATATGGTTGCCCCCGCCAGTGCCGATCGAGCGGCCGTCGACCATGAACTTGTCCGCCGTCAGCCCCACCTCGCGCGCGGCGTCGTAAAGCGTCTCGGTGATCTCCACCGTCTCGCGCCAGGAGGCGGAGGGGTGGATGTTGACTTCGATCACGCCGGGATCGGGGGTGACTTTCAGCACCTGCAGGCGCGGATCGGGCGGCGGCGGATAGCCCTCGATCCGCACCGGAACGCGCTGCCCGGCGGCGACCGCCTCGACGGCGGCGACGAGTTCGAGATAGTCCTCCAGCCGCTCGGTCGGCGGGATGAACACGGCCAGGTAATCGCCGCGAGGCTCCACCGTCAGCGCGGTGCGCACCGCGCCTTCGATCAGGTGCTGCTCGACGCGCTCTCCCGCCGCGCCGCTGTCGGCCGCGCGGACATATTCGGTCCGCTGCGCCTCGTTGCTGCCCGAAAGCCGGGTCTCGGACCCGCGCGCGGTCACCTGCTCGCGGTAATCGGCGAGCGGCTCGCGCGCCTCGGCCGTGTCGCGCGGGTGGATATAGGGATAGGCCGAAGGCGGCACATAGGGCAGCGCGCCCAGCGGCAGGCGGTAACCGAGCGCGGAATCGCCCGAAACCGCCGTCAGCACCCCGCGCCGCACCCGCCAGACTTCACTCTTCCAGCGCGGCGCCTGGCTTACCGAGGCGTTCCAGCGCTGCACCGGCAGGACAAAGCCGGTCGGCTTTTCCAGCCCGCGCCGGTAGACGCGGCGGAAGCGGCGGGCCAGTTCCTCGTCGTCGATATGCGAATCTTCGGGCACGGTGTTGACCGGCAGCTGCTCCTCGCGGAACTTCCACCAGTCGGCATCCTCGAACACCGGCTGCACGAATTCCTCCGCCAGCCCGAGGTTGAGCGCGGTGTCGCGCAGCAGCGCATCGGCGGCGGCGGCATCGATCGTCGGCACCGGATCGGGATCGCCGCCCTTTTCCAGCGGCTTCTCGCCGGCGATCAGGCTCTCGTCGCGCCAGATCGGCACGCCGTCCCCGCGCCAGTAGATCGAATAGCCCCAGCGCGGCAGCGTCTCGCCCGGATACCACTTGCCCTGCCCGTGGTGGAGCAGCGAACCCGGCGCGAACTTCGCGCGCAGCAGGCGGATCAGCGTGTCGGCATAGGCCGCCTTGGTGGGGCCGACCGCCGCGCCGTTCCACTCGGGCGCCTCGAAATCACCGTCGGCGATGAAGGTCGGCTCGCCGCCCATGGTGAGATTGGCGCCCGCCGCCACAAGATCGGCGTCCACCCTGTCGCCAAGGTCCAGCAGCGCCTGCCAGCGTTCCTCGGTGAAGGGCTTGGTGATCCGCACCGCCTCGGCAATGCGCGAGACGTCCATCTCGAAATGGAAATCGACTTCGGCAGGCTCGGCCATGCCCTCGATCGGGGTGGCGGAGCGATAGTGCGGCGCGGCGCAGAGCGGAATGTGCCCCTCGCCCGCAAACATGCCCGAAGTGGCGTCAAGCGCGATCCAGCCCGCGCCGGGTACATAGGCCTCGGCCCAGGCGTGCAGGTCGGTCACGTCCTCCAGCACGCCCTTGGGGCCGTCCTTGGGAATGACGTCGGCCACCAGCTGGATCGAATAGCCCGAGACGAACCGCGCCGCGAAGCCGAGGCGGCGCAGCAGCTGCACCAGCAGCCAGGCCGAATCGCGGCAGGAACCGATGCCCACGGCCAGCGTCTCTTCCGGGGTCATCACCCCGGTCTCCATGCGGATCACATAGCCGATGCGCTGCTGCAGGCGGCTGTTGATGTCGACCAGGAAATCGACCGTGCGGCCTTCGTAGCCGGCATGCTGGGCGACCAGTTCCTCAAACAGCGGGCCCTGCTCTTCCAGCTCGAAATAGGCGGCAAGGTCCGCCTTCATGCTCTCCGAATAGGCGAAGGGATAGGTCTCCGCCTCGGGCTCGACGAAGAAGTCGAAGGGGTTGATGACGGCGAGTTCGGCCAGGAGGTCCACCTCGATCGAGAAATGATCGACCGGGTCGGGGAACACCACCCGTGCCTGCCAGTTGCCGTGCGGGTCCTGCTGCCAGTTGAGGAAATGCTCGGGCGGGCTGATCTTCAGCGAATAGTTGGGGACCGCCGTGCGGCTATGCGGCGCGGGGCGCAGCCGTATCACCTGGGGACCGAGGCGCACCCGCCGGGAGTAACGGTAGCGCGTGAGATGGTGGAGAGCCGCCTTGATCATCGGCCGTGACTGTGCGCGAAACTATGCTGCACTGCAATGATCTTCCATTGGTCCTGGATTCAGTTTGAAAATTCGCGATGCGAATTGCGCGGCACCGGCCCGCTCCCGTCCCGAAGAACACGAAAGGGTCCGGGGGACCTTTTCGCTGAGGGGGCCGACCACCCATCAGGATACACTCGTGGGTGGTCGGGTGGGGGAGCGGGCCGGTGCCGCGCAAAAATGCCCTGCGGGCATTTTTCAAACGGGATCTTGCCGCCGGAACTTGATAGATTGCGCAAGAAGCCCCCACAATTGCAGCAAAAGTGACATCATGGCATGCAAGGGGGGCCAAGGGGTGCATGGCGCCCATGACTCGCTCGAACGAAGACGTAGGACATGCTGGACATTCACGAAGACACGGCCCCCGGTGAACGCAGCCCGGTGACCGACCTCGCCACCCTGCCCAACCGCTACTTCAACCGCGAGCAGAGCTGGCTGGCCTTCAACGAGCGTGTTCTCGCCGAAGCGAGCAATCCCCATTACCCGCTGCTGGAACGGCTGCGGTTCCTCTCGATCTCGGGCAGCAACATCGACGAGTTCCTGATGGTGCGCGTCGCCGGCATCGCCGGGCAGGTGCGCCGCCAGATCGAGGAAATCTCGATGGACGGCCTCACCCCCTCGCAGGCCATCGCCATCACCCATGAAAAGGTGCTGCAACTCGAGGCGATCCAGCAGGAAACCTGGGCGGACCTCAAGGTCCAGCTGGCCGGGGAAGGCATCCGGGTGGTGGGCGAGGAACCGCTCGATGCCGAGCAGCGGGCCTGGCTGCGCAACTACTTCCTCGAACACGTCATGGCGGTGATCACCCCGCAGGCGATCGACCCGGCGCATCCGTTCCCCTTCGTCGCCAACCAGGGCATCGGCATCCTGTTCTCGCTGACCCGCGTGGCGGATGACGCGCCGGTCATGGAAATGGTGCTGATCCCCGCCCCGCTGCCCCGCTTCGTGCGCATTCCCGGCGAGCAGGCGGCGTGGATCTCGATCGAGGACGTGATCTGCCGCAACGCGGACGAACTGTTCCCCGGCTTCACGCTGCACGGCCACGGCGTGTTCCGCATCCTGCGCGACAGCGACATCGAGATCGAGGAAGATGCCGAGGACCTGGTGCGCTACTACCGCACCGCGATCCAGCGCCGCCGCCGCGGCCTTGTCATCGTGCTCCAGCTGCAGGGCAAGTTCGACCCGGCCGCCGAGGAGCTGCTGCGCAACCAGCTCGGGCTCGACAAGGCGCTGATCATGAAGACCGAGGGGCTGATCGGCTTCTCCGGCCTGTCGACGATCTGCGACGAGGACCGCCCGGAACTGAAGTTCGAGCCCTATACCCCCCGCTATCCCGAACGCATCCTCGAGCATGACGGCGACATCTTCGCCGCCATCCGCGAGAAGGACATCGTTGTCCAGCACCCCTACGAAAGCTTCGAGGTGGTGATCGACTTCCTGCGCCAGGCCGCGCGCGACCCGGACGTGATCGCGATCAAGCAGACGCTCTACCGCGCCGGCAAGCAGTCGGCGATCATCTCCGCCCTCATCGGCGCCGCCGAACAGGGCAAGTCGGTGACCGCGGTGGTCGAACTGAAAGCCCGCTTCGACGAGGAGCAGAACCTGCTCTGGGCCAGCCAGCTCGAACGCGCGGGCGTTCAGGTGATCTACGGTTTCGTGGACTGGAAGACCCACGCCAAGACCTCGATGGTGGTGCGGCGCGAGGGCGACGGCTATCGCACCTACTGCCACTTCGGCACCGGCAACTACCACCCGATCACCGCGCGCGTGTATACCGACTTGTCCTACTTCACCGCCGATCCGGCGATGGGGCGCGACGTCGGCCGCCTGTTCAACTTCATCACCGGCTATGTCGAGCCCAAGGGCACCGAGTGCCTGTCGATCTCGCCCATTTCGCTGCGCTCCACGCTCTACACCAACATCGACGGCGAGATCGCCAATGCCCGCGCCGGCAAGCCCGCGCAGATCTGGGCCAAGATGAACTCGCTGACCGACCCGGGCCTCATCGACAAGCTCTATGCCGCCAGCGAGGCGGGCGTCGACATCGAACTCGTCGTGCGCGGCATCTGCTGCCTGCGCCCCGGCATCACCGGACTGTCGGAAAACATCACCGTGAAGTCGGTGATCGGCCGCTTCCTCGAACACTGCCGCATCTGGGCCTTCGCCAACGGCGCGGACCTGCCCAACCGCAAGGCCAAGGTCTACATCACCTCGGCCGACGCGATGAGCCGCAATCTCGACCGCCGGGTCGAAGTCATGGTGCCGATCACCAACAAGACCGTGCACGACCAGGTGCTCGACCAGGTCATGCTGGCCAATCTGCTCGACACCGAACAGTCCTGGGTGCTCCACCCCGACGGCAGCTACGACCGGGTGGGAGAAGTGGACAACCCCTTCAATCTCCACCGCTATTTCATGACCAACCCGTCGCTCTCAGGACGCGGCGCGTCGCTTGCCAGTGGACGAAAAGTGCCAAAGCTCTCGCTAAGACGAGGCAACATCTGACATAAGGGGGGCAATTGGCCCGAGTCTCGGGCTCGAGAGGCAATCGACCAAAGACCCCCTATGATCGGCATCAGCCTGGTTTTCCTATGATCGGCATCAGCCTCAAGAGCGAAAAGCGCGCGATCATCGACATCGGTTCGAACACCGTGCGTCTGGTGATCTACAACGGGCCGCCCCGCGCACCCGTCGTCATCCTCAACGAAAAGGTGAGCGCCCGGCTGGGCCGCGACCTCGGCAAGACCGGCGCGATCGCCGAAAAGGGCATCCGCAGCGCGCTCATCGCGCTCGGCCGCTTCGCCGGCCTGCTGCGCCTGTTCGAGGTGAAAAACGTCGAATGCGTGGCCACCGCCGCCGCGCGCGATGCAACGAACGGCCCCGAGTTCCTGGACGCGGTCCGGGCCCTCGGCCTCCACCCCCGCCTGCTCACCGGCGAGGAAGAAGCCCGCGCCAGCGCCACCGGCGTGATCGCCGCCTTCCCCGGCGCCCGCGGCGTTGCCGCCGACCTTGGCGGCGGCAGCCTCGAACTCGTCGAGATCGCCGATGGCGAAAGCTGGCACGGCGTTACCCTGCCGCTCGGCACCCTGCGGCTGCCGGACTTGCGCGCCAGGGGACCGGCCGCCTTTGCCGACACCGTGCGCGACGGCCTCAAGCGGGCCGGATGGGAACAGGGCAAGGGCCTGCCGCTCTACATCGTCGGCGGGTCCTGGCGCGCGCTCGCGCTTCAGGCCATGCGTGTGCTCGACTGGCCGGTGGACGATCCCCACGGCTTCGAACTGCCCGCCTCGCAGGCGCTCGACCTCGCCCGCGAATTCGCCAGGGGCAAGCTGGGCGACGTCGATTCGCGCACGTCCGCCTCGCGCCTCGCCTCGCTGCCCGATGCCGCCGCGCTGATGGCCGAAGTCATCACCCGCCTCAAACCGTCCAAGCTGGTGTTCTCCTCCTGGGGCCTGCGCGAAGGCCTGCTTCACGCCCAGCTCGATGCCGAGGTGCAGGCCGAGGACCCGATGCTGGCCAGCGTCGCCGCCTTTTCCGCCAGCGCCCGCGTGACGGCGGACGATGCCGTCGCCCTTGCCAGATGGACCGCTGCCGTCTGCCGCGAGGAACCGCAGGACCGCCAGCTGCGCCAGGCCTCCGGCCTGCTCGCGCTCGCCGCGATGCGCACCGAACCGAACCTGCGCACCGAAGAGGCGATGACCTGGGCCCTGCGCAAGCGCTGGATCGGCCTCGACATGCACGGCCGCGCGATGATGGCGATGACCGTCTTTGCCAATTCCGGCAAGACCGAGGTGCCGGACGCCTTCGCCCGCCTCGCCTCGAAGGAAGACCTCGACCGCGCGATCGGCTGGGGCCTCGCGGTGCGCCTCTGCCGCCGCCTGACCGGCTGCTCGCAGTCCGGCCTGTCGCAGACCTCGCTGCGGATCGAGGATGGCGCGCTGGTGCTGACGCTCTGCGAAGTGATGCGCCCGCTCTACAGCCCCGGCGTCGCCAAGGATCACAAGGCCTTGGCCGATTGGCTCGGGCTGGAGTGCGAGGTGCGCGATGCGGCGGGATTGGCGATCGTCGATTAAGGGGGAAGAGTAAAAGCTGGGGAGCATAGCCCCCCTGCGCCGCAAGGAGCGCACGACGGATAGGCTGGGCGCGACGAAGACGTTTCGAGGGTCTGGGGGATCATCCCCCAGGACTTGCCTGTATCTTTTACCCTACCAAAGTCGCACTCTCGGCAATCTGGCTGATCCCGCGCTTCCCGTCCCGCCGGTCAAGCTGGACGACGATATCGATCACCGAGGCCGCATATTCCAGCGTCTCCGCGCGCGTCAGCCCCAGACCCGTCTGCATCGACATCAGCGCGATCTGCTCCAGCGCGCCGCGCGGGGTATTCGCGTGGACGGTCGAGAACGAGCCCGGATGGCCGGTGTTGATCGCGCGCAGGAACGAAACGGTCTCACCGCCGCGCAGTTCGCCCAGCACGATGCGGTCGGGCCGCAGGCGCAGCGCCGCTTGGAGGAGGTCGTTGGCGGAGACTTTCGCCTCGCCCAGTTCGCCCTTCACCGCGATCAGGCCCACGCCGTTGGCGCCCGGCAGGTGCAATTCGGCGGTGTCCTCCACCAGCACCACGCGCTCGTGCCCGGGGATTTCGCCGAGCATGGCATTGAGGAAGGTGGTCTTGCCGGTCGAGGTGCCGCCCGAGATCAGGATCGTGCGGCGGCGGCGGATGGCGTCGCGCAGGAAGGCGATGGGCTCGGCCATCGGATCGGGCGTCGGTTCTTCGACCGGCGGGGTGATCGGGCCGCGGTCGTAGGCGTCGAGCGGCAGTTCGAGCAGCCGGTGGCGGCGGATCGCCATGGCCCAGTCGGACCGCGTCGCCGGCGGGCCGACCAGCTGGATGCGCGCACCGCCACCATGGCCCCCACCATAGCCGGACAGCGTGGCGGAGAGCAGCGGATGCTCGCGGTTGATGCCCTGGTGGCTGATCCGCGCGACCTGTTCGGCAAGGCGCTGGAGCAGGCGGTTGTCGAGCGCGGGCAAGGCCACGCGCTGCATGCCGGAAAGCGCCGCATCCTCGATCCACACCTCGCCCGGCCGGTTGACGAGGATCTCGGTCACCGTCTCCTTGTCGAGCCAGGGCCGCAGCGGCGCGAGGTAGGCGTCGAGATAGACGCTGCGCTGCGCGCCTTGCGCGCCCCCGTCAGACATGGATGCGTCAGACATCGGTGCGTCAGGCAGGGGTGCGGCAGGCAGGGCCTGAAGGGAAAGAACGTCCGCCATCGATCCAATCTTCACCGATCATTGCGCCTGGCTGAAGTCGAGGTCCTTGGCGGTGAACACGCGGATCGGCTCGCCCTGGCGCACGCGGATGGTCGGGCCGACACTGCCGTTCTGCTGGATCGCCGCCGCGGCCGCCGACTGGCCGCCGCCGACCACCACGCTCGACCCGCTCGACACGATGGTCGAGAGGCCGCCGACGACGGAAAGCAGCATGGCCGAGCCGAAACGCTCGAAGAAGTGGCTGTTGACCTTGCCCGCAAGGCCGGTCTCGCCGCCGAAGGCAACGGCGGGCGAGCCGAGGTTCACCGAGACGCCGTCCGGGCGGATCAACCGGCTCCAGATCACGTAGGCGCGCTTCTGCCCCGCCGTGAGGCCGCTCTTGTACTGGCCGATCAGGCGCGAGGAGCGCGGGATGAGCACGCGCTTGCCGTCGAAGCTGCGCACGTCGGTGGAGACGATGGCGCGCACGTAGCCGGGCACGTCGGTATCGATGGCGGTTTCCAGCACCGCCGGGATCAGCGTGCCCTGCGTGACCGTGGTGGCCGGATCGAAGTTGCGGGTCGCCGAGGCGGTGGAGCCGGTGCCGCCCACGCGCGCGGCGAAATCGTCGTTGGCGTTGCCGCCGCCCTTGGCTTCACCGGCAGGTCCGGCAAGCCCGGCCGGCGCCGGTCCGGCGCCGACGTCGAAAACCACGGTCGGGCTGGCGTAAGGATTGGCGGCAGGCGCAGCGCCCGGCGCTGCGGCCAGCACCGGCGCGGGCGCCGGGGCGGGCAGCGGCGCGGCGGCTGGCGCGGCGACCGGCGCGGGCGCGGGCACGGCGGGAGCGGGCGCGATGGCGGCGGCCTGCGGAGCAGCGGCGGGCGGCGTGGGTTCAACCCCTGCAACCGGCGACTTGCGCACCGAATCCATCGACCACAGCGTCAGCCCGCCCAGTGCCATCACGAACACGATCCCGGCGGCAAGCCCCAGCCCGTCGGCCTTCTTGCGCTGGGTGACGCGCGGCAGGACGTTGCGGGTGGTAAGATCGATGACCTCGGCGCCCTGCCCGTCACGCGGGTCGGTAGCGGCATCGGCGGCGATCTTTTCGCGCATCGAGGAATTGGGCGCCATGGTCAGTTCCCCTTGGCCGGAGCAGGCGTGGAAGCAGTATTGGCAGCGACCGCTGCCGCGGGAGCAGCCGGTGCGGCAGCAGCGGCCGGCGCCGCATCGCTGCGGTTGTTTTCCAGCGCGGCGCTGGCCTTGCCCGAGCGCAGGATGATGAGCCGGGGCACTTCGGCCACCACGATCGTCTGGCCGCGCACGGCGTAGTTCACCGGGCCTTCCTCACCCTTCTCGTTCTGCACGAGAATGGCGGGCACCGCAGTGTTTTCCGGCCAGAGCAGATAAGTGGAAAGCCCGTCGTCATAGACACGCGCGGGCAGCAGCCTGGGCGCGCCGGTGCGTTTCCACGCGAAGTTGAGCGCTGCCGGATCGGCGGGCATCGCCATCGCATCACCCTCGGCGATCGCGCGCTCGGACGGTTCGAGACCTGCCAGCGCCGCCCCCGGAATGGCGGGCGCGGTCTCGGCCGGTTCGTCCTTGTAGGTGAAGCGCAGCATGTAGAGCGGCCGCGCCTTGGCCGAGGCGACCAGGTCGAAGAAATAGGTGTGGCGGTTGGTCACCACCGTCATGTTGGTGCGCGCGCTGGCTTCCAGCGGCTTCACGAACAGCAGGTCGGCGCGCTTGTTGGGGGTGATCTGCCAGGTCTGCGAATCGCCGACCGCCACGTTCTCGATCGATTCGCCCTTGCCGAAGGCGATGGTCGCCTGGACCCCGGCCTTGCCGTCGATCCGCACCACCTGGTTGTCGGCGAAGGGACGCTCGACCAGGCGCTCGTCCGCCTGTGCGGACGAGGCGAGCATCAGCAGCGCGGGAATGGCGGTCACAGCGAGGGAGACTCCACGAATTTGGGCCTTGCTGCGGAACATCACGAATTCTCCTTCACCGGCTTCGATGCGGTGTTCTGGGTCGCGTTAGGGTGGGACGCCGGGCGCCCGCTGTCGTTCGATGCACTGCGGAACCGGCTGCCGATGCCGCGCGCCCGCGAGGCATGGCTGTGTCCCAGCGGCTCGATTCCGCCGCCCGAGACCTGGGTTACCACGGTTCGCCGTTCGCTTGAATGCGTTGCCGCACCCGCGCCGCCGCCCGAGGCCGCCATGGCCGCCGCGCTGGCGGCAGAGACGGCAGGCGCGCGGCCTTGCGCAGCGGAAGTCGCAAATGGCTGCACCTGCACCGAAGGCGGCGGCGGCGCGGCCTGCGAGGCGCTGTCGCCGCGTCCGCGCGAACGCTCGCCGTCGGCAAGGCCGAACACCCGCCAGCCGGACACCAGCGTGGCGGAAACCTTGAGCATCATGCCCATCAGCGCCAGATGCACGGCGGCGACGACAAACAGCGCCATGGCCGCGCGCCCGTCGATCTCGCCCAGCTGCGCGCCCTGGACCAGCGAGGAGACGATCGGCACCAGCAGTTCCAGCGTGATCCCGCCGCCCAGCACCACGAACAGCGGCGTCAGCGCGGTCAGCACGACACCGCGCAGCCACCCCGCGGTCAGCCCGCGGGTGCCGCCGAACAGGCCCATGACCACAAAGATCGGCCCGAGCGCGACCAGCACGCCCAGCGCGATGCGCGCGGTGAGCAGCACGCCCACGGTGCCGAGCAGCAGCATCAGCGCGCCCATCCACATCACGCTGTCGGGCGAGAACAGCCCCGCGCCGCCGGCCGCCGCTGCGGCCTTGACCGCCCCGGCTCCCGCCCCGGCTCCGGCGGCAGCGCCTTCAGCCGCCCCCTGGGCCGCTTCACCGCCGCCCTGCCCGGCAGCCTGAGAGGCTTCGGCAATGGCGTTGAAAACGATGTCGATGCGGTCACCGAAGATCTGCGTGGCCGATCCCCTGGCGCCCATCACCGCGCCCGCGATCCAGTCCGGGCCGCCGATGGCGAGGTTCCACACCACGCTCTGGTAAGCCATCCAGCTGGTCGCGAAAGTCAGCACGAAGCCGATCGTCAGCATGCGCGGCGTCAGCGCCGAGACGCTGAGGCTGGAGCGCCCGGACAGCAGCGAGAAGCCCAGAAACGCGATGTACAGCGTCAGCACGAGGATGAGGACCGGCCCCATCGCCCCGCCGGCGCCGAACAGGCGCCCGAAGGCGGCCGCCGCCATCTCGTTCGAGACGCAGTCCACCGCGCGCAGCGCCGGGGCAACGCCCTGGGAGGCCAGTTCGGTCAGTTGTTCGCAGGCGGCGCTCATCCGCCTTACTCCGCCGCCTGGCCCCAGGCGGCATCCTCGTCCTGCTCGCCCCATTGGTCGTTGGGCCACTGGAGGCCGGTGAGCAGCGGATACCACGCCGAAGGCTCGTCGCCGTAGCGTTCGCGAAGCTGGTCGAGCTTGCGCACGGTGCTCTCGCGGCCCGACAGCACGGTGAGCACTTCGGGCATGCCCGAAAGATCGAGGCGCACCACCACCGAGGCGTCCGACTGGCGGATCAGGAAGCAGCGCGAGTGCGCGGGCAGCGTCTTGATGACGTCGAGTTCGTGCTGCGAGAGGCCAAAGCCCTCGCAATAGTCCTCATGGCGGGCGCGGGCATTGGGCATGAACACCATCGTCGCGGTCTGTTCGACCAGCGCGGTGGCGATCTTGCTGTCGAGCGCGTCGCGCGCCGACTGGGTGGCGAAACCGACCAGCGCGTTGCGCTTGCGCAGCGTCTTCAGCCAGTCGCGGATGCGCGCGGCGAAGACTTCGTCGTCGAGCGCCTTCCAGCCCTCGTCGATGAGGATCATCGTCGGCTCGCCGTCGAGGCGCTCGTCGATGCGGTGGAACAGGTACATCATGACCGGCGTGCGCAGGCGCGGGCTTTCCAGCAGCGCGGTCATGTCAAAGCCCAGCACGCGGGCCGAGAGGTCGAGCCGGTCATGCTGGTTGTCGAACAGCCAGCCATGTTCGCCGCCCTGAAGCCACGCGTCGAGGCGGCTGGCGAGGTCGCCGGGTTCCGGACGGCGCGCGCCCGCCAGCAATTCGCGGAAGTGCGAGAGGCGGCGCAGCGAGGGATCGTTGTGATAGGCCGCGTCGACCGCGCCGGCGATCGTCGCCAGTTCCTCGGGCCCCTTGGCTTCCAGCAGCACGCCCAGCCAGTCGCGCAGGAAGGCGCGGTTGGCGGCGGTGTCGGGCAGCGAGAGCGGGTTGAAGCCGGTCGGATGCCCGGCGGCGACGCGGCTGTAGGTACCGCCGATGCCGCGCAGGAACACTTCGGCGCCGCGATCCTTGTCGAACAGGACGGTGCGGGGTGAGAACTTCTGCGCCTGCGCGGCGAGGAAGTTCATGACCACCGTCTTGCCCGAACCCGACGGACCGATGACGGTGAAGTTACCGAGATCGCCCTGATGGAAGTTGAAGAAGAACGGCGTCGCGCTGGTGGTGGCCAGCAGCGTCACCGCATCGCCCCAGTGGTTGCCGCTCGCCTGCCCCATCGCAAAGCCGTGGAGCGAGCCGAAACAGGCCATGTTGGCGCTGGAAATCAGCGCCCGGCGCACGATGTAGGCCTCGTTGCCGGGGAACTGGCCCCAGAAGCCGGGCTCCATGTTGACGTCCTCGCGCACCGCGACGGCCCCGGCATCGGCGAGCGCGGCGGCGCAGGAGGCGGTCACCTCGTCCAGCCCCTCGAGCGTGGGCGAGCGCACCAGCACCGACAGGTGATGGTCGCCGAAACCGACCGCGCCGGTGCCCAGCGCATCGCGCGCGGCGCTCATTTCACGGCGCTCGGCCATCGCCTCTTCATCCGCCGAGCGCAGGCGGCGGATCGCCAGGTCGATGCGTTCACGCGCGATCTGGCGGTCGCAGGGGGCATAAGTCTCGGTCAGGACCAGTTCGGCGGGCAGGCGCAGCAAGGCGTCGGTGAGGCCCGGCGAGGTCGAATCGGGATAGTCCTTGAGGCTCACCAGCGAGGCAAAGCCCGAACCTTCGGCGCCGCGCAGTTCCAGCGCGTCCATGCCGAAGCTGATCCGGCGATAGGGCAGCATGTGGCCAAGGTCGGTGCCCTCCACCGGGCGGCGCACCGGGCGCATCTCGCCGTTGTAGAGCGCCGAGACCAGTTCCAGCACTTCCGAGCAGTTGCCCGCCCCGCCCTCGTAGTCGCCGAGGATACGCGCGCCGTAGGAACCGAGCGAGGCGACCATCGCCGTCGCCGCCGCGCGCAAGGTGCGCACGTCGGAGACATCGGCTTCGGCGGGTGCCTTGCCGCTATTCTTCATGAACCGGGACAGCTTGTCGGCCCAGCCCGCCTTGCCGCGCGCGGGGCGGCGGACCAGGGTGATGAACTGGTCGTTGACGAACAGCGCGCCGGACCCCGTGCGCGCCTTCCAGCGGGCATCGATATGGGCGGCCAGCGGATCGTCGAACTGGCCGTCCATCGCGATCTCCACCCGGCGGCGGATCACGTGGTGGTACAGCACGAAGCGCGCGTCGAGCGAGGAGCGCAGCAGCACTTCGCGGGTGGCGACGTGGGCGTTCAGTTCCTCGCTGTCGGCGGTCTCGAAGGCAAGGCCCGGCACCACCAGCGAGAGCATGACCGACCCGTCGCGCAGCAGCACGACGTTCTCGTCGACGAAGGACTGGTAGGGCAGCCGGTCGCCCACCATGGCTTCCTTGGCACCCCAGCCCTTCAGCACGGACTTTCTGTTCCCGGACATCTTGTCGCTTCCCCCGCCGTTTGCTTGGCGCGCCCGCTCAGGGCGAATAGCTGTTGCAGCCCCAACGCTGCCAGTTCGGCACGCGCGGGCACTTGCTGACCTTGGCGAGCCAGAGGTCGAAGATCCGCGGCTCGCGCAGGCAGGCGAGGTAGCCGATGCCATGCACCAGCAGCGCCACCGGCAGCGCCCAGAAGCTCTTGGTGATGAGGAAGGCTTCCGTCGTCACCAGGCCGTTGATGATGAAGAAGGTGAAGGTCACCCCCGCGAACATCTGCGGGCGGGTGAGCGCGCGGTGCACCGGGAAGCGCGCGAGGCTCATGCCTCAGCCCGCCGCCGACTGGATGCCGGAGACGATCGCGCCGGCACCGAACAGCACGAAGCAGCCGATGATGACGGTCGCCCCGAAGCGCCAGTTCATGCGCCCGGTCAGCATCATGAAACCGACCGCCGCCACCGCCATGACCGCGACGGCCGTGGCGACATGGCCGAGCAGCGTGCCCTGAAGCCAGCCCAGCGCCGCCACGATCGGGCCGGACCCGGCCGGATCGCCGCCACCTGCCGCCTGCGCATTCGCGGCAGCCGGCGCCATGGCAGCAAGCGCTGCAAAAATGTTGAAAACGCCGCGAAACTTGCGGGTGCCAAGCTGAACGTGTCGAATCACCATGCCCTCCGTATGGAGGCCAAGTGCGTTATCGGGATGACAGGTGTGTGACGGTGAGACGGCAAAATCGACCGTCGTGTTGCAATCCTGACGCAAGAATCACGAAACCGCCATCGCGACTCACGGCAAACCGCCGACAGATCGCGCAGGCCGCGCCCCTTCCCCGCATGGCGCGACCCGAAGGGGAAAAGGATCAGGGACGGGTGCGGGAAGGAGACGGAGAGCGGTTCACCGCCCTCCGCGCCCCCTCAGGGCATCACCGGAGCGGCGGCTGGGATCAGCGCGAGGCCTGGGCATTGGCGCGCAGCAGCTGGCCCAGCGCACGGCGTGCGGCAAAGCGCGAATCGGCCCAGGTCCCGTCCGCCAGCTGGAGATCGTAGCGCTCCGGACTGTTGACGGCGGCACGGTAGCTGGCGAGCGCCTTCTCGGTCTGGCCATTGGCGACATAGGCCGCGCCGAGGTTGATGAGGGTGGCCGGATCGTCCGACTTCGGCGCCCCGGCGGCCTCCAGCTTGCGCAGCGCATCCTGCGCCCTGCCGGCGGAAAGTTCGTCATAGGCGACGTCGACACGGTCATGCGTCGGCTCTGCCACGGCCAGCGAGGCGGGCGACTGGGCAAGCAGGACGGCGAGGGCAAGGGCGGCAAGGGACACGGCAGTTCTCCCGGTTCGATCTGTTGATTGCATGCAACATCCGCCGGAAAACGCGCGCCCGCAAGAAAATGACGCAAGTGTCATAAAACTGCAATCAAAGCGTGAATCGTCTCGAAACGAGCGAGTCGATGTCCGTTTCGGCGGACATAAGCAGACCTGCGTAGGCCAACCGGCGCCAAATCGATGTTGCCGTCATATTGCGGTCATCCAACCGAATATTTCTGTCACGGTAACGCCAACAAACTGTCACCCCCTCGGCCTAGACGCCCCTCACAGCGAAGGCGGACTCGCCGTCTCGTAGCGACCTGTCCAACGGGGGAACTCACGTGAAGACTATCCATGGCATGCTGCTGCTCGGCTGCAGCGCCCTTGCACTTGCCGGTTGCGGCGCCGACGACGTTGCCTCGCCGGGCGCAGGCAGCATCGTGATCAACAATCCGACGCCGACCCCCACGCCGACCCCGACGCCCACTTCGGGCACCGTGACCGCGGCGGCTTCGTGCCCCTCGACCGGCGGCGTTACGCTGACCAACGACGGCGTCATCACCAGCCCCGAAGGCACCTGGCGCGTCTGCACCCTGCCCGCACTCGTCGACGTCAGCTCGGCCCTGCCCAAGGTCGCCGGCGTGCTCTATCGCCTGAACGGCCGCGTCGACGTCGGCTGCGACGGCGGTTTCTCGGCCCCGACGGCGGCCAAGCCCTTCGCCACCACCACCGCCAGCTGCGGCGGACGCACCCTGACTGCCGACACCAACGTCACCCTGACGATCGATCCGGGCGTGATCGTCTACGGCGAAAACGGTTCGGAACCGGCCTGGCTCGCGGTCAACCGCGGCAACAAGATCAGCGCGACCGGCACCGCCTCGGCCCCGATCATCTTCACCAGCGTCCAGAACGTCACCCGCCCGAGCGGCTTCGACGACAGCGCGCAGGGCCAGTGGGGCGGCGTCGTGCTGCTCGGCCGCGGCGTGGTGACCGACTGCAACTACGGCTCGACCGCCGCCGCCACCTGCGAACGCGACACCGAGGGCGCGGTCAACAAGGCCGTCTTCGGCGGCGCCGACAACACCTACAATGCCGGCACGATGAAGTACGTGCAGATCCGCTATTCGGGCTTCGTGCTGTCGAACGGCAAGGAACTGCAGTCGCTGACCGCCGAGGGCATCGGCACCGGCACCACGCTGGAATACTTCCAGTCGGTCAACAGCTCGGACGACGGTGCCGAGTTCTTCGGCGGCGCCGTGAACTTCAAGCACTACATCGCGGTCAACGCCGACGACGACAGCCTTGACGTCGACACCGGCCTGCAGGGCAACTTCCAGTACGTGCTGCTGCTCCAGCGCAGCGGCGGCGGCGACGCCATGGTCGAGGCCGACTCGAACGGCCTGGAAACCGACACCCCGCGCCAGAAGACCGTGATCGCCAACTTCACGATGGTCCAGCCCGCCGTCAGCTCGAACAACGAAGCGAACGACCTCGCCTCGCTGCTGATCCGCGGCAATGCCGACGTGACGCTCGTCAACGGCGTGATCAACACCCCGAACAACGAGTGCCTTCGCCTCAACGGCACCGGCACCACGCCGGCGACGCTCAAGGCCTACTCGGTGGTGATGAGCTGCAACTCGACCAAGTATCTCGGCTCGGGCAGCTATACCGCCGCCAACACCCAGAGCCAGTTCGGCTCGGGCAGCAACAACAACAACGACGCCTTCACCTCGACGCTGACGAGCACGTTCGTCAACGGCACGAACGAAAGCGGCGTCGCCGCCTACACCGGCCTCACCACGCTCTCGAGCTTCTTCACCGCGGCCACCTACATCGGCGCCGTCAAGGATGCCTCGGACACCTGGTACAAGGGCTGGACCTGCAACAACGCCACCGGCGCGTTCGGTTCCACCTACAGCTGCACGGTGCTGCCGACCACCTGATCGGACCGCCCGCGATTTCGGGGGAGCGGTCCAGCGCGGCCGCTCCCCTTTATCGCATCGGGCCAAGACCCACGCTCTGCCAACGAAATTCCAAGTGTTCCAGGGGGACCAGACATGACCACGCCGCGGCTCGCATCGCTGCTGCTGCTTTCCACGACGATCCTCACGCCGAGCCTGGCGTGGGCGCAGGACAGCACCACTTCCACCACCGCCACCGATGCCGCGAGCCCGCAGGACGGGGCTGATGAGGGGCAGGCGCCCGACATCTCGGTCCCCGGCGGCGCGATCATCGTCACCGGCCAGCGCAGCCGCAACGTCATGCGCACCGCCCCGCAGGTCATCTCGGTGCTTTCCTCCGAGGAAATCGCCCGTACCGGCGAAGGCGACATCGCCGGCGCGCTGGGCCGCGTGACCGGCCTTTCGGTGGTCGGCAACGGCTACGTCTACGTGCGCGGCCTCGGCGACCGCTATTCGCTGGCCCTGCTCAACGGCTCGCCGCTGCCCAGCCCCGAGCCGCTCAAGCGCGTGGTCCCGCTCGACCTCTTCCCCACCAGCATCGTCGCCTCCTCGCTTGTCCAGAAGAGCTATTCGGCGAACTTCCCCGGCGAATTCGGCGGCGGCGTCATCAACCTCACCACCAAGGCGATCCCCGAGGAAAGCTTCCTCGAGTTCGGCGGCGGCCTGGGCTGGGACACCGAGACCACCAACAAGCTGGGCTACACCTACTACGGTTCGAAGACCGACTGGACGGGCTGGGACAACGGCAACCGTTCGGTCCCCTCGGCGCTGCAGGCCTATTTCAACAGTAACGAGGTCATCACTCCGACCAGCGACCTTGCCAAGGAACTTGGCGGCCAGCTGGTGACCAGCCGCAACGCGGTGGTCCAGAAGGATGACCACGTCCAGCCGAACTGGTCCGCCGACATCTCGGCCGGCACCCGGTTCGATCTCGGCGGCGCCACGCTCGGCGTGATCGCGGCGGCGGGTTATTCGAACAAGACCCAGACCAAGCAGATCACCCAGCAGCGCGCCCAGGGCGTGACCGCCGATCCCGACCAGCTGTTCGAGAACTTCACCGCGGTCAACACCGACAACCGCGTCGTCGCCAATGCCCTCGTCGGCATGGGCCTGGAGTGGGGCGAGAACTCGATCCGCTGGACCAACGTCTATATCCACGACACCGACAAGCACACCGGCCTGCGCCTCGGCAAACGGGAGAACAACCCGAATGCCGACTACATGGAGCAGACCACCGCGTGGTACGAGCGCCAGCTGATCGACACCCAGCTGGTCGGCGAGTTCAAGCCCGCCGACGACACCACCATCGACCTGCGCGCCGGTTATGCCAACTCCAAGCGTCTCGCGCCCTTCGAGATCAACGCCGAGTACCTGCGGACCAACACCGCAGCGGATCCTTACGGCGAATACTTCGTCAACCGTCTCGGCAACGGCAACCAGGACCCGACCACGATCACCTTCTCGCGCCTGAACGAGAACGTGTGGTCGGCCGGGGCCGACCTCTCGCACCAGTTCGCACCGGGCTGGACGGGCACGGTGGGTTATGCCTACCAGATCAACTCGCGCACCAACACGCGCCGGTCCTTCGCGATCTACGCCAATGGCGACCAGACGCAGATCTCGAATTTCGGCCTGCTGCGCCTCGACGTGCTGCTCCAGCCGGGCACCTGGTACCTGGCGGACAACGGCGTCAACTACGGCCTGGAACTGCGTGAACCCGACGCCTCGACCGCCCAGTTCGATTCGCGCCTGCTCAACCACGCCTTCTACGGCAAGCTCGACGGCCAGCTGACCGACGCACTGTCGTTCGATTTCGGCCTGCGCTGGGAATATGCCAAGGAATCGACGATCCTGCGCCCGATCGGAGCCGCCCCCAGCAAGGCGACCGATCTCAAGAACGAGTATATCCTGCCCGCGCTGACGCTGACGTACGAAGTCCAGCCCGGCATGCAGGTGCGCGCCAGCGCGTCCAAGACGCTCGCCCGTCCGCAGTTCCGCGAACTGCTCTACCAACCCTACTTCGACCCCGACAGCAACCGCACCTACCAGGGCAACCCGTTCCTCGAGGACAGCCAGCTCTACAACGCCGAAGCGCGCTGGGAATGGTACTTCGCGCCGGATCAGCGGATCGCGGTGGGCGGTTTCTTCAAGCGGATCGACAATCCGATCGAATCGTTCCTGACCGGTTCGGAATCCTTCATCACCTCCTACGCCAACGCGCCCAAGGCCAACCTCTACGGCGCCGAGGTCGAGTTCCAGAAGTACGTGCCGCTGGACAGCTGGGGCGGCCTGTTCGAGACCCGCCGCCTGCTGCTGCTGGGCAACTACACCTTCACCAAGTCGGAACTGAAGGTGAAGGACGGCGATACCGTGCGCATCTACGGCGCCGGTACCGGCACCTCGCTCGCCACCGACTACTTCACCAACGGCGCGCCGCTGACCGGCCAGTCCAAGCACATCGCCAATGCCCAGATCGGCTTCGAGGACACCGAAAGCCTGTCGCAGCAGACGATCCTGTTCAACTACGCCAGCAAGCGCGCGGTCAGCCGCGGCCTTGCCAACTCGGGCCAGCCCGACATCTTCGAATACCCCGGCCTGACCATCGACCTGGTGATCCGCCAGGGCATCAAGCTGTCGGAAAACAAGCAGATCGAGCTGAAGTTCGAAGGCCGCAACCTCACCGGCCGCAGCCATCAGGAATACCAGCAAATGGAAGACGGCAAGGTCAACTACAACACCTACGACCAGGGCCGCGTCTTCACGCTGTCCGCCTCGGCCAAGTTCTGATTTCCGTTCTCACCGGGAGGTCCTTGCCCTCCCGGCCGCACCTCAGGACCCGGTCGCTTCACGCGGCCGGGTCTTTTCTCGAGGGGCCTTTTTTTCGCCGGTTTTTTCTTTGCGCGCGGCACCGAAGCACGCTATGCGCCGGCCCGTCATCTGGGGAGTAGCCGCCTGCGTCCCCGCAGGACCCGTCGTCAACATACTTGGTCGAGAGACCATGGCGCACGGGAGGACGGATCACCGTCCGGGCGAGACCAATGGCGTTGCAGCTCCGTCCGGCCGGGCGGGTTCTGCCGCGCTATTGTCTTGTCTGTCGCCCGGCCCGGAGATTGCATTTGCCCGTCCTGTTCTCGTCAGCGCTGCTGACCTCGACCGCGGTGGTCGCCCTTGCCGAAATCGGCGACAAGACCCAGCTTCTGGCCATCGTCCTGGCCACCCGCTTCAAGAAGCCCTGGCCGATCGTCGCGGGCATCTTCGTGGCGACCATCGCCAACCACTTCCTCGCCGCCCTCGTCGGCGAACAGGCCTCTGCCTTCCTCGACGGCCAGTGGTTCCGCTACCTGATCGCGTTCAGCTTCATCGCCATGGCCGCCTGGACCCTGATCCCCGACAAGTTCGACGAGGACGACGAGCCCAAGCCCAGCCGCTTCGGCCCCTTCATCGCCACCGCCATCGCCTTTTTCCTGGTCGAGATGGGCGACAAGACCCAGATCGCGACGATCGCGCTCGGCGCCCGTTTCCAGAGCGTGATCCCGGTCATGGCCGGCACCACCATCGGCATGATGCTGGCCAACGTGCCCGCCGTGTTCCTCGGCAACGCCCTCATCAAGCGGGTGCCGCTCAACGTGGTGCGCACCGTGGCCGCGCTGCTGTTCCTGGTGATCGGCCTCTGGCTGCTCGCGCAGACCGCCGGCCTGCTGGGCTAGAACTTTGCCGGAATTGGCGGGAACATAAGAGGTTCCCGCCAATTTACCGGATCGTGGCCCCGGATCGTGAATAAGGAACAACCGCCGATGACGTGCGCAAGACTGGCCTGCATCGCCGCCTGTGCCGCGCTCGGTCTGGCCCCGGTCACCGCCAGCGCGGGCTTCTACAGCGGCGATGACCTCTACAAGACCTGCTCCGTCCCCAAGAAGGACAAGGCGTACGTCGAGCACTCCTACGAGTGCATCGCCTACATCACCGGCGCCGTCGACGCGTTCAACACCACGCGCGAGGCCAACAAGCTCAAGAGCTGCATTCCCGCGGACGTGACGATCAGCCGCCTGCGCGAGGTTACGCTCGCCTATCTCGAGGACAATCCCCGGAGCCTGAGCGCCCCCGCCTCCTCGCTGGTCTTCACCGCCACCCGCAAGGCCTGGCCCTGTCCCGCCGCAACGCCCGCGAAAAAGCCGGTACCTGCGAAACGAAAAAAGCGATAATCGCCCCGGCGCCCTGCCCCTCGATGGCCCGCGCGGTCGCCCCGCGCTAGGCTCGCCTCCATAAAGGGAGAGCAGGCAGTGCGGGAATTGGGCTTCGGATATCTCTACGACATGCGCAATCCGGCGCCCTGGCACCGCGCGCCCGAGGCGCTGCATGCCGAAGTGCTGGACGTGATCGCCGAGACCGAAGCGCTCGGTTTCGATGGCGCCTGGGTGCCCGAGCATCATCTCGCCGAGGACGGCTACATGACCTCGCCCATGGTCCTGCTGGCCGCCATCGCCGCGCGCACAAAACGGATGGCGCTGGGCTCCGGCATCGCGCTTGCCCCGCTCTACGAACCGCTGCGATTTGCCGAGGATTGCGCGGTGCTCGATGCGCTCTCGGGCGGGCGGCTCAGGATGGGCCTCGCCATCGGCTACCGGGCGCGGGAATATGCCGCGCATGGGTTCGACTTCCGCAAGCGCGGCGCACGTTTCGACGAGTTCCTGCACGTGGTCCGCAGGCTCTGGGCCGGCGAGACGGTGGACTTTGCCGGCGAGCATTTCCGGCTGGAAGGCGCACGCATCGCCGCCCTCTCCAGCCGGGGGCAGGTGCCGCTCTACATCGGCGGCTTTGCGCCCAAGGCGATGGAGCGCGTCGCCAGATACGGCGACGGCTACTTCGGCAATGCCGAAGTCTGGCCGCTCTATCGGCAGAAGCTGGAGGAACAGGGCAAGGACCCGGCCGAGGCGCATGTCTGGGTGCAGGAACTCACGCTGGTCGTCGCGCACGACAAGGCGGCGGCGATGGAGGAGCTGGCACCGCACTTCCTGCACGTCACCAATTCCTATGCCGCCTGGATGGCGGAGGACAGCGCCGTGGGCATCGACGATCCGGCGATGAAGGCGATGGACCTCGCCAGCTTCAAGGCCAGCGGCGCGCTGCGCATCCTCACCCCCGCCGAGGCGATCGACCACTTCCGCCGCCTGCGCGGGACGGCGCCGGTGGAGCATGTGACGATGATGATGCCGCCCGGGCTTCCGGCGGAGCGTTTCCTTGCCTATGCCAAAGTCTTCGCGGACGAAGTCATTCCCGCGTTTCGGTGAGGCAGGATGGCAGAAGGTGTGCAAGTGACGGAACGGCGGGCGGCCTCGCCGCAGTCGGTAACGCGGGTGATCCGCCTGCTGGAAGCGCTCTGCGCCAGCAGCGAGCCGGTGTCGCTGGCCGATCTCAGCCGCCGCCTCGCCACGCCCAAGAGCAGCCTTGCCGCCCTGCTGCGCGGCCTTGCCGACGAGGGTTTCGTGATCGGCAGCGACGCCATGTGGCGGCTCGGCCCCGGCGCTTT
This sequence comes from Novosphingobium sp. KA1, assembly GCF_017309955.1. Classification (NCBI taxonomy): domain Bacteria; kingdom Pseudomonadati; phylum Pseudomonadota; class Alphaproteobacteria; order Sphingomonadales; family Sphingomonadaceae; genus Novosphingobium; species Novosphingobium sp. KA1. The sequence continues at coordinate 403,002 of NZ_CP021247.1, forward strand.
CGGGCTGGGCAGCGCGCTGACCGAGGCCCGGCGGCGGCTCCAGAGTTCGGACCTGATCCGCGACGGCATGCGCCGCCTGAGCACCGCCAGCGGCGAGACGGTGCTGCTCGCGGTCGGCGATATGCAGGGCGAGAGCATGACTTATGTCGATCTCGTCGAAAGCGCGCATGTGGTGCGGTATCTCGTTGCCATCGGTGACCGGCGCCCGTTCTATGCAACCGCGGGCGGCCGCGCGCTGCTGGCGACCTGCTCGGCCGAGGCGGTGGAGAGCTACCTCAAGCGGCTCAACGCCCAGCGCCTCGCGCCGACAACCTTGGTGGACCGCGCCGGGCTGCGCACAGCGATAGAGGCGGCGCGGGAGCAGGGTTATGCGCAGACGGTCGATCAGGCGGCGGAAGGCGTTACCGGCACGGCGGCGGTGATCCGCGATGCGGCGGGGCAGGTCCTCGGCGCGCTGGTGATCGCCGCGCCGACCGCGCGCGCGGGGGACCGGCTGGCGGAATTGGCGCGATTGGTCGTGGCGGAAGCGGCGCTGATCTCCCGCAGCCTGGGGTTCCGGTAGAACTTACGCCGCGCTGAGCAGTCCGCGATCGCCCTCCAGCGCCGCCGTCAGCGCCGCGAGGAACTGATCGGTGGCCCGCTCCCACGAAAACTGCGCGCCGAGCGCGGCCGCATCCATGCGTTCGACCTTCAGGGCAGCGCGAATGGCCACGGCAAGGTCTTTGTCCACGCCGCCTGCCGGACGGGCCAGCGGTTCGTCCACCCCGCAGCCGTCAAGGCCAAGGATGTCGACCGGCCCGGTCACCGGGAAACTGGCGACCGGTGTGCCGCAGGCCAGCGCCTCGATCACCACGAGGCCGAAGGTGTCGGTCAGGCTGGGAAACACGAAGCAATCGGCGGTGCGGTAGGCGCTTGCCAGTTCCTTGCCCGCCAGCGCGCCGAGGAAGTGGACATGCGGATAGCGGCGCTTCAGGCTGTCCAGCGCCGGACCGTCGCCCACCACCACCTTGCTGCCCGGCACATCGGCGTCGAGGAAGGCTTCGAGGTTCTTTTCCGGCGCCACGCGGCCGACATTGAGCATGACCGGCCCCGGCAGCGCGGCCATCAGCGGGTGACGCGGGCCCTCGGCGCGGAACAGGGTGTGGTCGATGCCCCGGCTCCAGCGCCGGGTATGGCCGATACCGCGCCCGGCGAGTTCGGCGGCGAGGCTCTGGGTGGAGACCAGAACCGCCTGGCTCGGGGCATGGAAGCGCTGCATGATCGGCCAGAACCGCTCGGCGCTGATCCCGGTGCGCACCGAGGCATATTCGGGAAAGCGCGTGTGGAACGCGGAAGTGAACGGCACCCCGCGCGAGAGGCACCAGCCGCGCGCGGCCCAGCCGATCGGGCCTTCGGTGGCAATATGGACGATGTCGGGCCGGGTCCGGTCGAGCATGCGCCGCACCCCGAAACGCGGTGCCATGGCGAGGCGGATCGAGGCGTAACCCGGCATCGGCACGGTCAGGAACAGGTCCGGCGTCAGCGTATCGACTTCGTGACCGCGCCGGGTAAGCTCATCCAGAGTGGTGGTGAGCGAGCGGACGACGCCGTTGACCTGGGGGAGCCAGGCGTCGGTCGCCAGCGTCAGCTTCACTCGGCGGCCTCCAGATGGGCGTCCGCCGGGGCGGTGTGCCCTCCGGTTTCCGCGATCCAGTCGAGGATCGAAAGGTGTCCCGCCGCGTCTTCCACCAGCGCCGTGCAGCTTTCCACCCAGTCGCCGTCGTTGTAATAGGTGATGCCGCCGAATTCGCGGATTTCCGCACAGTGGATATGGCCGCAAACCACGCCGTCGAAGCCGCGGTTGATGGCTTCCGTGGCCACCGCTTCCTCGAAGCTGCAGACGTACTGGACGGCGTTCTTGACCTTCTTTTTCATGTAGGCCGAGAGCGACCAGTAGGGCATCTTCAGCTTGCGGCGCACCGCGTTGAACACGATGTTCGCCCGCAGCAGCGCGCCGTAGGCCTTGTCGCCCAGGAACGCGAGCCACTTGTGGTAGAGCACCACGCCGTCGAAGGCATCGCCATGCGTCACCAGCAGGCGGCGGCCGTCCTTGGTTTCGTGCACCGCTTCCAGCACCAGTTCGACACCGCCGAAGGTGAGGCCCGCATAGTCGCGCAGCATCTCGTCATGGTTGCCGGCCACAAAGACCACGCGCGTGCCGCGGTGCGCCATCTTGAGGATGCGGCGGATCACCTCGTTGTGTGCGTCGGGCCAGTACCAGCCCTTGGAAAGCCGCCAGCCGTCGACGATGTCGCCCACCAGATAAAGCGTCCTGCACTCGACCGAGCGCAGGAAGTCCACCAGCATCTCGGCATTGCAGCCGCGCGTGCCGAGGTGGATGTCGGAAATCCAAACGGTTTCGTACTTGCGCTTGGGGCGGAAGCCCTTGGGATCGGGCAAGTCCAGCCAGGCCGGAATATTGCCGCCGCCATCACCGCCGCCAAGGCCGTAGGCACCGCGTTCGAGAAGAGCCTGCATGTCGTTGCGCATCGATCCGGACCCCGTTTCTGCCCCGTTCCAGCTCTGTCATATTTCGCATGGACGCGTTGCGCGGGCGTGACGGTTGCGGGTCACTTCGATGACAGCGACGGCGGCAGGCGGATCGCCCTTCAAAGTACTGCCAATTTCTTGGGCATGTCATCGATATGTCACTTGCTCGTCACACTGACGCGGCAATTACCCGCTCGCAACAACTCGCGACACCGGGCTGGAGCAGTTTGCGGACCGATCAGATCGGTTCGAACACTCCCGTTTCCCGTTTTCGCATTTTCCAAGTCATCGGGTGCTCCACCTGATGCGAAAAAACGCTCCAGGGGGGTCATGAAGCGGATCGATATCTTCCTGGCATGCGAGCTTTCCGGCGGACTCGCGGCCTTTCGTCATGACGATTTCGACGTCGTGCTGCATCGCTGGCACGACAGCGGAGAGCTGCCGCTGATCGAAGGCGCGCTCTGGGTGTTCATCGACTGGGTGCTGCCGGAAATGTCCGGCCTCGAACTGTGCCGCCGCCTGCGCGCCGACGGGCTGACGCAGAATGCCCATGTGACGATGGTGCTGGAAGAGGACAACCAGGAAGACCGCAAGCGCGCGCTGCGCATGGGCGCGGACGACTATATCGTCGGCCCGCTGACCCGCGGCGCCCTGCTCGACCGGGTGCTGGGCGCCAATATCGGCGAACAGGAAAGCATCGGGCTGCGGGTGCTGGCCCAGGGTGAACTCTCGGTCGACGTCGCCGCCTTCCAGGCGCGCTGGCAGGGCAAGCCGATCGCGCTGATGCCCAACGAGCTACGCCTGCTGCGTTATTTCATCGAGCACCCCGGCCGCGTGTTCACCCGCACCCAGCTGATCGCCGCGCTCGGCAAGCAGGAACCGGCGGTGGACGAACGCACCGTGGACGTGTGGATCGGCCGCCTGCGCCGCGCCCTCAAGGGCGTGGGCGCGGGCAACCCGCTGCGCACCGTGCGCTCGCTGGGGTATGTCTTCGATACGGCCTAGGTCGTAAACGCATAAACGGCACCATCGAGGCGCCCAAATGGCGAACAGCTCGGGCCGAAGTTGCCGCCGGACGGGCTGGTTGCCCGTCCAAGGCAGCTTCGGTTCGAGATGGAAGCCATTTGGGCGTCCCTGCGGGATTTGCCCAAAATGGCCCAGCGCTGCGTCGGGAAGTCTTGAAATATCGACATATTCCAGCGCCTTCCCTCCTGCCGCTGAGCCATTTTGCCTCAAACCTCGATGATGCCGTTTATGAGTTTACGGCCTAGAACTTGTAGCCCAGCCCCACGGCGACCATGTCGGCATCGGGTTCGCCGTCGCCGATCAGCACGTGCTTGTATTCGAGCTTGGCGTAGACGCTTTTGGTGAGGTCCTGCTCCCAGCCGGTGCTGAGGCCGACCGCGCTGCCGCATTCGCGGCAGTCCTTGGTCTGCCAGTTCGCCGCCGCGTAGAGCTTGGCGCCCGGCAGCACGCGGGCGCCGACACGGCCGCCCACGCCCCAGACCACGCGGGTATCATCGGCAAGCGTCTTTTCCGCAAGGCCTTCGGCCCCGACGAAGAAACGCTCGCCCAGATCTACGTCATAGCCCACCGCCGCGCCGGCGACGGCATGGGTATCCTCGCGGTTCCAGATCACGCCGCCGGTGCCTTCGACATAAGCCTCATCGGCAAGCGCGGGGGTGGCGAAAGTAACGGCGAGGGTAGCGGCGGGCGAAACGAATGCCGCGCAAAGCAGCAGGGGCAGGTGGCGCATGATCAAACCTCGGATAGCCGGTGCGCCGCCCGGAGGAGGTATAGGGCCGGGCAGCGCTGGCGCCGCCTTAGACCTTGCGATTGTGAGATAACATTGCTGATCCCTGCCCGGCACTTGCAGTTTTCGGAAGCGGGACGCGGCCGATCGGATCGGGGCCCTGAAATTCGGTCCTAAAACTCCGCCCTAGAATTCGGCCCAGTCATCCCCCGAAGCGGCCGGGCTCAGGGCAAGATTGCCGCTGACCGGCGGCAGCGCCGCAAGGCGCGGCGCCGGGCTGGCCGAGCGGTCGGAGGCACTGCCCCCCGGCACCGAAACCGGTAGCGACGACACCGATGGCGACGACGCCGCGCGGCGAGACGAGGCCTTGGCGCCTCCTTTCAGCCGGAAGCGCCCGGTCAGTCCGGAGAGTTGCTCGGCCTCGGAGGCCAAGCTGCGGGCGGCCGCCGCGGTCTGCTCGACCATGGCGGCGTTCTGCTGGACCATCTGGTCCATGTTGATCACGGCCTTGCCGATGTCGCCCAGGGTATCGGCCTGCAGTTCCGCGCCCTTGGCGATGGCATCGACCAGTGCGTTCACCTCGGCGATCTTCGTGCCGATGCGCTCCAGCATGCGCCCGGTCTGCCCGACCAGATCGACCCCCTGGCTCACCTGGGTGGAGGAATTGGTGATGAGCGCGCGGATGTCGCGCGCGGCGTCGGAGGAACGCTGGGCCAGTGCCCGCACTTCGTTGGCGACAACGGCAAACCCCTTGCCGGCATCGCCCGCGCGCGCTGCCTCGACCCCGGCATTGAGCGCCAGGAGATTGGTCTGGAAGGCGATACCGTCGATCAGGTCGATGATCTGGTTGATCTCCAGCGAACTCTTCTCGATCGCCGCCATCGCCGTGATGGCACTGCGTACAACCGAGGCACCCTCGTCGGCATCGCCGTGCGCGGCGGTCACCGCGTTGCGCACGTCGGCCGCGCTGCGGGCAGTCTCGCCGACCATGCCGGTCACATGCTTCATCGAGGCCGTGGTCTGCTCCAGCGTTGCGGCCTGCAGTTCGGTACGTTCGGCCAGGTCGTCCGAGGCGGCGCGGATCTCCGCCGAGCCCGAGCGCACGCATTCGGCCGAGGCGACCACTTGCCCCATGCTCCCCTCGAGACCGCCTACGGTGCGGTTGAAACTCGCGCGCAGACCTTCATAGGCCGCGGCGAAAGGCTGGCCGAGCTGGGTGGTCATGTCGCCCTGCTCGATCGCCGAAAGGCCGCGTTCGAGCCCCTCGACCACGGCCTGCTGTTCGCCCGCGCTGCGCTGGACTTGCGCGGCATTGTCGCGAAACACCGCCATCGCCTTGGTCATGCGGCCCACGCAGTCGTTGTGGTCGGTGAAGCGGATGGGACTGGAAAGATCGCCGCCCGCCAGCGCCTACATGCGCACCACGGTCTCGACATAAGGGTCGCAGATCAGCCTGCCGCTGATCCGGACCGTCACCAGCCCGCCCGCCAGCGCCAGAACCGCGCAGCCGATTCCGGGGATCATCCAGCCGAATGCGGCAAGGGCAGCCCCAAGCAGGCCCACCAGCCCCCAGAGCCCGTGAAGATAGAGCAGCGCCCGGAACTTGGCGCGGATCGGAGCCTCTTTCTCGAACCAATCGAACATGCCTGCCCTTCCCGAAGCCAGTCCCTGGATCCTGACTTGCGCCGGATCTGGCGCGCAGCGTGCCAAAGGCGATCTGCAAGAGAGCGATTTATCCGGTATTTGCAAAGGATTGGCAGACCCCATGCTAGGGGCAATCATGTAGTGGAAAGCGCCTTGGAGCGCGCAAACGCCTAACCGGCATCGCCTCCCCGGCCTGTCCGCCAGGCGCACCAACCGCGCCGGGCACAAAAAAAGGCAGCGTTTCCGCTGCCTTCTTGCTTCGATACGGTCCGGCAAAAGCCGATCAGAACGGGATGTCGTCGTCGAGGTCGTCGCCGAAACCGCCGCCCGAGGACGAAGGCGTGCGGCCCCATTCGTCGCCGCCGCCCGAAGAGCCACCCGACGAACCGCCCGAACGGCCCCATTCGTTGCCGCCTGACGAACCGCCGCCCGAACGGCCACCGCCGCCATAGCCGCCGCCCGAGGAACCACCCGAGGAACCGCCTTCGTTCCAGCCGCCGCCGGAACCGCCACGGGCACCGCCGCCGCCGCCCTGCGCGCCGTCCAGCATCGTCAGCACGCCGCCGACGCCGCCAACCGAGACTTCGGTGGTGTAGCGGTCGTTACCGTTCTGGTCCTGCCACTTGCGCGTGCGCAGCTGGCCTTCGATGTAGATCTTCGAACCCTTGCGCAGGAACCGCTCGACCACGCCGACCAGACCTTCGCTCTGGATCACCACCGAGTGCCACTCGGTGCGTTCCTTGCGCTCGCCGGTGGCGCGGTCCTTCCAGCTTTCCGAGGTCGCGATGCGCAGATTGGCGATGCGGCCGCCGTTCTGGAACGACTTCACCTCGGGATCGGCACCCAGGTTGCCGATCAGAATGACCTTGTTGACGCTGCCTGCCATGATGGAATCGCTTTCTTCTGAATCTTGGCGAACGGGGTAGCGAATGGGGGCCGGCGATGCGAGTCTGAAGCCCCCGGTTTTCTACAGGCCCGGTTTGCTAGGCGGCGTGGACAAATTCCTCGAGGTCACGACCGGAGGCAAAACCCGTCAATTCAAGGAGATGAGGCGCAGGACTATGTCGATAGTTCAAGCCGAACCGACGCCGAAGTGGCGGGTTTTGGTCCGGCCCCTTCGGGGTAGCCCCCATGTGCCCCCCGGCAGCGTTGCACGGCCTTGAAAGAGAACCACTCTTCCCGCGTCCGCGCGCCTCGCCGGGGGCACATGGGGGCTATCGTGACCTCGAGGAATTTGTCCACGCCGCCTAGAGCCCCGCGCTCACCGCGATCCAGTAGGTCGCCCCCGCCGCGATGTAGGCCAGGCCGAACAGGTAGGCGAGCATGAAGGCCGGCCACTTCCAGCCGTTGGTCTCGCGCCGGGTGACGGCGATCGTCGACATGCACTGCGGCGCGAAGACGAACCACGCCAGGAACGCCAGCGCCATCGGCAGGGTCCAGCGGCCCTTCAGCCGGTCACCCAGTTCGACGGCCTGCTGGTCCTCGTTATCGCCCGCATCGACGGCATACGTCGTCGCCAGCGACGAGACCGCCACCTCGCGCGCGGCCATGGCCGGGATCAGCGCCAGCGCCATGTCGCGGTTGAAGCCGATCGGCTCCACCACCACGGCAAGGCCATTGGCGATCTTGCCCGCGATCGAGGCATCGACCTGGCTCTCGCCGGGCTTCGCCTGCGGGAAGTTCAGCAGCACCCAGAGCACCACGGTGACGGTGAAGATGATCGTGCCGGCGCGGCGCAGGAAGATCCAGGCGCGCTGCCACAGGCCGATCGCCATGTCCTTGAGGCGGGGCAGCTGGTACTTGGGCAGTTCCATGATGAAGCCCGAAGCCGCGCCCTTGGTGACCGTGCTGCGCAGCACCAGCGCCACCACCATGGCCCCGACGATGCCCGCGACGTAGAGCGCGAACAGCACCAGCCCCTGGAGATGCACGCCGCCGCCCACGGCCGTGTTGGGGATGAAGGCGCCGATGATCACCGCATAGACCGGCAGGCGCGCCGAACAGGTCATCATCGGGGCGACCAGGATCGTCGTCAGGCGGTCCTTGGGATCGGTGATCGAGCGGGTCGCCATGATGCCGGGAATGGCGCAGGCGAAGCTCGACAGCAGCGGAATGAAGCTGCGGCCGGACAGGCCGACAAACGACATAATCCGGTCCATCAGGAAGGCGGCGCGGGCCATGTAGCCCGAGGCCTCCAGCGCCAGGATGAAGGCGAAGAGGATGACGATCTGCGGCAGGAACACCACGACCGCACCCACGCCCGCGATCACCCCGTCGGTCAGCAGATCGCGCAGCAGGCCGGCGGGAAGCGCCGCCTTGACGCTGTCGTGAAGCCAGCTCGCGCTGGCATCGAGGGCATCGGCGAAAGGCGTCGCCCAGGCGAACACCGCCTGGAACATCACGAAGAACACGCCCATCATGATCAGGAAGCCGAGCCAGGGGTGCAGCAGCACCTTGTCGAGCCGGGCATGGAGGCGGTGGCGCTTCGATTCGGAGAGGATCGCCGCATCGGCCATGGCATGGGCGGCCACGCGGCGCTCGGTGGCGCCGAGCGCGGTGAGGCCGGGGCCGGGATGGCGGGTTTCGGCGGACGCGATCGCCTCGGCCAGTTCGACAAGACCGCGGCGGCGCACGGCGACGGTCGAGACGACCCGCACGCCCAGTTCTTCCTGCAGCACGGCAGGGTCGATCACCAGCCCGTCCCGCTCGGCAAGATCGACCATGTTGAGCGCGACGACGGTCGGCTTGCCCAGCGCCAGCACTTCCTGCGCAAAGACGAGGTGCTGTTCGAGGTTGGAGGCGTCGAGCACCACCACCAGCACGTCGGGCGCGGCCTCGCCGGTGAACTGGCCGGCGATGACCTTGGCGGTCACTTCCTCGTCGGGGCTGGTGGCATCGAGGCTGTAGGCGCCCGGCAGGTCGGTCATCTCCACCGGTTCGCCGGTCGGCAGCACGAGGCGGCCGGACTTGCGCTCCACGGTGACGCCGGGATAATTCGCGATCTTCTGGCGCGCGCCGGTCAGGGCGTTGAACAGCGCGCTCTTGCCCGCATTGGGATTGCCGACGAGGGCGACCTTGCGCTGGCGGCTCATGCGGCCACTCCTGAACTGGTGGGCGTACCGGCAGCGACGGCGGCCTCATCGGTTTCGGGTTCGGCCTGGACCTTGTCGAGCGGCAGCACGGTCATCGCGCGGGCGTGGGCGCGGCGCACGGCCACGATCATGCGGCCGATGGCAATGGCGACCGGGTCACGGCCGACAAAGATCCCGCGATGCGCGATCGAGACCCGCGCGCCCTCCTCTAGCCCGAGCGCGCGCAGGCGGCGCGCCTCCTCTTCAACGAGGGCATTCCAGTCCACCGAAACGATGCGGGCGTACTGGCCGATAGGAAGCTGGTCGAGAGTCATGCGGGCTGCGCTGCCAGATTACCGATTCAATTGCAACTTGTTCGCAATAGCCCGCTTAACCGGACATGTCTGTCGCTATTCCTGCAATCGAAAAGGCAGGAAACAGCGAAACCCGGCAGCACAAGGCCACCGCCAGCGGCTCAGCGCGCCGGATAGCGCAGGCGCCCCATCAGCCGCACCAGGCTGATCCGCTCCTCGCTCGGGCGCAGCCATTGCGCCTTGGCCTTCTCGAAACGCATGATGCCCTCGATCCGGCGGTCGAGGAACGCGCGGGTCTCGGCCTTGGGGCCGACCGCATCCTCGCTGGTGTCGCTGGCAAAGACCTTGAGCGTGGCGGCATAGATCGCGCCGAGGATCGCCCGCTTGGTATAGTGGTTGTAATCGGTGGCGGTATCGCCGGCGAGACGCCACATGGCGTCCGCGCTGTGCCAACCCAGGCGCGTGGCGGCGAGCACGTTGCGCGGCATCGCCATGACCGCCAGCGCCCGGCTGAGCGCTTCCTCGCGTCCGGCCACGGCATCGAGCCGGGCCATGACGAGACGGCGGATCCGCTCGCGAATCGGCAGTCCGGCCAGCGAGGCCGCCGGGACGCTGCGCGCCATCTCGGCATCGACATGGGCAATCCACGCCGAGATCATCGCCATCTGGCCTTCCGCGAAGGCATAACGGGCCAGTTCGGGATCGACCCCGGCGAGGCGCGCGGCCTCGTCCACCGCCTTCACGCTCCAGCCGTCGAATGCCGCGGCATCGGCGATGGCCGGGGCAAGCTGGCGCCGCAGCGCCTCCAGCGTCTGAGGTTCTTCCATCACTCTGTTCCTTCGCGCCGGCACCATCCGGCCGGCCAGTATTCCGCCACGGCGTGGTGCCCCACGGTTACATCACGGGTCCGTAAACCGCCTTGGGCTTGCTGCCCTTGGCGCCGAACTGCTCGATCACTTGCGCCAGCTGGCTGGTCTTGCCCGCCTCGACATTGGCATACTCGCGCGCGCTGCGACCCGAGTTGTCGGCGCGATCGGCGCTGGCACCGGCCTGGAGCAGGGTCTTGACCATGTCGACGTCCTTGCGGTGCACCGCGAAGATCAACGGCGTCTCGCCCGCGTCGTTGGTCGGATCGGGCTGGGCCTTGGCATCGAGCAGCTGTGCCACGCCTTCGCGCCAGCCGAGGCTGACGGCCAGCTGCAGCGGGGTGCGGCCATGGTCGTCCGACGCATTCACGTTGGCGCCCTTGCCGATGAGGTAGGCCAGCCAGGTGAGGTCGCGGCGCTGGGTGACGATGTGCAGGCCGGTCTCGCCGGTCGTCACGTCCTTGGCGTTGACGATCTGGCTGTTCTCCATCAGCGCCTTCTCGACCTTTTCGCCTTCCTTCTTCTTGACCGATTCGAGGAACTTGTAGCCTTCCGAGTAATCGGCATGGGCAGGCGAGGCGAGCGTCATGCCCGCCGCGAGTGCAGCCAGCCCCGCAGCGAGGATCCGGCGCGAAAACCCTGTGGCGTTCCCGGAGATCGTCTTCGACACGTTTGATTATCCTTCCAGACTGGGTCCACGGCGCCGTCCGGGCGGCCCGTCCGTCTCCGACGCCAGCCCCGATGCGCCGTCAAATCGCACCCTTGCACGCGCGGCTCTAGCAGAGCATGAAGCGCGGCGCCATGACCTACCTTTCCCCGTTTCGCCGGCTGCTTGCCGTTTCCACATCCGCGCCCATGCTGGGCCTGGCCCTGGCCTGCGCCGTGCCGCTGGCGTCCTGCGGACAGGGCCGCGAGGAGCATCCGCCGCTCGAGGGCGCGGAAATCGGCGGGCCGTTCACGCTCTTCGACAAGGCCGGCAAACCGCATACTTGGGATTCGTTCAAGGGCCAGTGGCGCATCGTCTACTTCGGCTACACGTTCTGCCCGGATGCCTGCCCGATGGACGTCCAGGCGATGATGAAGGGCTTTGCGCTCTTCACCAGGGACCATGCGGCCGCCGCCGCCAAGGTGCAGCCGATCTTCGTCACCATCGATCCCGCGCGCGACACGCCCGAGATCGTCGGCCAGTGGACCGGCGCCTTCGGCCCGCGCCTGCTCGGCCTCACCGGCAGCGCCGCGCAGGTCAAGCAGGCCGCCGATGCCTTCGCGGTCTACTACAAGAAGGGCGAGAACACGCCCGGCGGATACCTGATGGACCACAGCCGCATCGCCTACCTGATGGACCCGGACGGCAAGCCGATCGCCATGCTTCCGGTGGACAAGGGCCCCGAGGCAGTGGCCGGCGAACTCGCCAAATGGGTGAACTGAGCGTAGAATTCGCGCCATCATGACGACGAACGGGGAACGACCCTTCTGGGAGCGGCCGCTCCACACCCTCGACCGCGGCGAGTGGGAAGCCCTGTGCGACGGCTGCGGACAGTGCTGCCTGCACAAGGTGGAAGATGCCGACACCGGCGAGATCTACCACACCAATGTCGCCTGCAAGCTGCTGAACCTCAAGACCGCGCAGTGCAGCGACTATCCGGGGCGCCGCAAGGTCGTGCCCGATTGCCTCAAGCTCACCCCGGAATCGGCGGGCAGGCTCTCGTGGCTGCCGCCAAGCTGCGCCTACCGTCTGCGCGCGGACGGAGATCCGCTGCCCGAATGGCACTATCTCGTCAGCGGCGACCGCAATTCCGTGCACGCGGCGGGCATGTCCGTCGCCGGCAAGGCGGTCAGCGAGACGGTGGCGGGCCCGCTCGAGAACCACATCGTCTGGCCCTATGGCGAGGACGAGATGGAGGACTGGGAGATCGAGGCCGAGGGCCCCGCCCCCTGGGCCGGCGAACAGGAGAGCCGATAGGCGTGCTCGACTGGCTGCGCCGCGCTCCCGACGAGGACCCGGTGGTCGAGATCGCCGGACGGCAAGTGCCCATCCTGATCCGCCGCCTTGCCAATGCCCGGCGCATGACCATGCGGCTCGCCCCCGACGGCAGCGAGATCCGCATCTCGGTCCCGCGCTGGACCCGCACCGAGGATGCCGTCGCCTTCGCCCAGTCCAAGCGGTCCTGGCTGGCGATCCAGATCGAGGCGCTGCCCGAGGCACGGCCGCTGGCCGACGGCACCCCCCTTTCCTTCCGGGGCGAGGTGCTGGTCCTGCGCCACGACGCCGCCTACCCTCGCCGCCCGGTGCCCGATGATGGCGAGTTGCTGGTAGGCGGCCCGGAATCCTCGCTGCCCGCCCGGCTCAAGCGCTGGCTGGAAACCGAGGCGCGCACGCTGCTGGCGGACGATCTGGAGCATTACTGTGCCGTGGCCGGGCAAGCCGTGCCCGCGCTCGCGCTGTCGAGCGCCAATCGCCGCTGGGGCTCCTGCGCGGCGGACGGCTCGATCCGCATCAACTGGCGGCTCATCATGGCCCCCGATTCGGTGCGCCGCTCGGTCGTTGCCCATGAAGTGGCGCATCTGGTCCACTTCGATCACTCGCCCGCGTTCCATGCCTTCCTGGCAAAAATCTTCGAAGGCAGCGTGCCTTCGGCCAATCGCTGGCTGAAAGAAAAGGGCCGCAGTCTCTATGTACCCTTCGGGTAGCGTTCTGTCTTTTGTTTGATGGGCTCGTCACATCCGTGACGAGCTTGGGGCAGTGGGCCGGTGCCGCTAAAATCCGCCCACGGCGGATTTTCAAACAGCACTTAAACGCCTACATAGCGGCCCATGGGTCTACTGAAGCGCACCGGATACTGGAAAGACGTCAATCCCGTCGGCATGATCGCGGATTTCCGCGCGGTCTGGAAGCAGGCCGGGCATAACCGCTGGCGCATCGCCGCGGTTTCGGCCGCCTGCACTTTCGGCGTGTTCTACCTGATGGTGAACCAGGAGGCCAAGGGCCCGCACCTGCCGCCCAAGGTGACCTGGATCACCGTGCTGCCCGAACACCGCAGCGATGCCGAGATCATGGCCTCCAACCTCGACAACCAGAAGCGCAAGGAAGCCTGGGCCGCCGAACTCGCCCGCCGCGACAAGGACGTGCGCGAGATGTACAAGGTGATCGGCCGCTATTCGGGGATGGACGTGGACAAGATCGCGCGCGAGGCCGAGGCCGACGAAGCCGCCCGCAAGGCCGCCGAGGCCAAGCGCATCGGCGCACCGAAGCTGCCCGAAGGCGTGACGATGCCCAAGTACGACGAACAACCGGCCGCGTCCGGCACATCCGCACAATCCCAGACCCAGCAACAGCAGTGAGCGATGCCCGCTGGCTTGCGGCGGCGGCGGCGCTGGCCGCGCGGGCGCGACCGCTGAGCCGCCCCAATCCCGGCGTCGGCGCGATTCTGGTCAAGCATGGCAAAGTCATCGCACGCGGCTGGACCCAGCCGGGCGGTCGCCCCCATGCCGAAGCCGTGGCCCTCGCCGCAGCGGGCGAGGCGGCGCGCGGCGCCACGCTCTACGTCACTCTCGAACCTTGCGCGCACCAGTCCGCCCGCGGCCCCGCCTGCGCCGACCTTGTCTGCGCGTCGGGCGTGGCGCGCGTGGTGATCGGCTGCATGGACCCCGATCCGCGCACCTCCGGCGAAGGCCTCGCCCGCATCCGCGCGGCCGGGATCGAGGCGGAATACCTGCCCTCGCCCGCCTGCACGCGCAGCCTGTCCGGCTACCTCGTTTCCAAGCGCCTCGGCCGCCCCGAAGTGACGCTGAAGCTGGCGCTCTCGCTCGACGGCTGCATGGCCATGGCGAACGGCGAGAGCCAGTGGATCACCGGGCCCCAGGCCCGCGCCCACACCCACGCCATGCGCGCCAAAGCCGATGCCATCCTGGTCGGCGGCGGCACCCTGCGGGCGGACAACCCACGCCTCGACGTGCGCCTGCCCGGCCTTGCCGCGCGCAGCCCCGAACGCTGGGTACTGACCCGCGGCGCAGCGCCCGACGGCTGGCGCGCCCTGCCCTCGCCCGAGGCGATTACCTCGATGGAAGGCGTTCAATACCTCTTTGTCGAGGGCGGCGCGGTCACCGCCACGGCCTTCCTCGCCGCCGGACTGGTCGATCGCCTGCTGCTCTACCGCGCGCCGATCCTGGTCGGCGGCCGCCCGGCGCTCGGTGACTACGGCCTCGCCCGCCTTGCCGATGCCCACGGCCGCTGGTCGCTGACCACGCGGCGGCGGCTTGGCAGCGACACCCTCGAAGTCTACGAAAGCAGCCTATGTTCACCGGAATAGTCACCGCCGTCGGCCAGATCCGCGAAGCCCGCCAGTCGGGCGACCTGCGCGCCGTCATCACCTGCCCCTGGGACCCTGCCGGGATCGCCATGGGCGCCTCGATCGCCTGCTCGGGCGTGTGCCTCACCGTCATCGACAAAGGCGGCCGCGAAGGCGATGCCTGGTTCGCGGTGCAGATTTCCGCCGAATCGGTCGCGCGCACCGTCCCCGGACGCTGGACCGAAGGCACCTCGCTGAACCTCGAACAGGCGCTCAAGCTGGGCGACGAACTGGGCGGACACATCGTCACCGGCCATGTCGACGGCGTCGGCACCGTGGCCAGCATCACGCCCGAAGGCGATTCGCTGCGCTTCGTGATCGCGGCGCCTGCGGAACTGGCGCCCTACCTCGCCCCCAAGGGCTCGATCACGGTGGACGGCGTCTCGCTGACCGTGAACGACGTCGCCGACCAGAGCGACGGCAGCTGCCACTTCATGCTCAACATCATCCCGCACACCGCCGAAGTCACCACCATCGGCGCGCTCAAGGCGGGCGACGGGGTGAACCTCGAAATCGACGTGCTGGCGCGGTATCTGCAGCGGATGCAGTCGCTGCGGGGGTGAGATTCGCGCGGAGGGTGGAAGAGCCGCGCTCGACCGCACCGATGCGCCCAAACCGCCACTAATCTTGCACCATCATCCTCGTCGCCCCCGCGAAGGCGGGGGCCCCGCTTCTGCCACGCCCGCAAGGACAAGCGGGATCCCCGCCTTCGCGGGGATGACGGAGTTTTGGGTTGCGGGTCGCGTTGTGAATACTGGTGAGGCGGAATACTCGACTTCTTCGTTTCCGCGTGACTAAGCCGCCAGAGGCCCCGCCGCAAAGCTCTCGCGCGTAATCTCGAACAGCACATGCGGCACGATCACGCCGCACATCTCGCGCTCGAAGGTGCGATCGGTCAAATGCCCGCCGATATGCCCCATCGCCTTGCGCGAGATCACGTTCTGCGCGCCGACCTTGAAGATCACCCGCTCAAAATGCGCCAGCGCGTGGGCCAGCATCAGGCGCTTCATCTCCGCGTTGAAACCGCCGCCCCAGTAGGCACGAGCAAGGAAAGTCCAGCCGATCTCGATCTCGTCGCCCTCGGGCGGGCCATAGCGGCTGGAGCCGATCACCGCCCCGCTCTGCTGGTCGATAATGGCAAAAGCGCCGCCGCCCTCCAGAGCGTCGGCAAAGAACTGGCGGAACACCGGTTCCTGCCAGCGGTCGTGGGCGGGGTGAACCGCCCAGATCTCGCGGTCGGAGGCTACCGCGTAGAGTGCGTCCCAATCGTCTGAACGAAGGGGACGCAGGACCAGCCGGTCCCCTTCGAGGACCGGCTGACGATCCATCTCAGGCCGTCACGTCGGCGACAGCGGCGATGAACTTGTCGATGTTGCCCATCGTCAGGCCCGCCACGTTGATGCGGCCAGACCCTGCCATGTAGACGCCGTGCTTGGTGCGCATGGCAAGGACCTGGTCCTTGTTCAGCGGCACGATCGAGAACAGGCCGTTCTGGCCGCCCATCGGCGTCAGGTCGGCCGAACCGGCGGTGCCGGCGGCGGCCAGCTTGGCGCGCACTTCACGCATGCGCTCGCGCATCTCGTCGAGCTCGGCGAGCCAGTCGGCGGTCAGCGTCTCGTCTTCGAGGACGAGGCGGACAGCGGCGCCGCCGTGGTCTGGCGGCTGCGACCAGTTGGCGCGGGCGAGGTTGTGGCCGTTCGACATCACGCGGGCGAGGTCGGCCGGATCGCCAACCATCGCGTAGAGCGCGCCGACGCGGTCACGGTAGAGGCCGAAGTTCTTGTCGCACGAATAGCAGATCAGCGCTTCCGGCACGGCGGCGAGCACGCGGCGCAGGCCATAGGCGTCTTCTTCCATGCCCTTGCCCAGGCCCTGATAGGCGAGGTCGAGGATCGGCAGGATCTTCGCAGCGGCGATCAGGCCGGCGATCTCGTCCCACTGCGCGTTGCTGTAATCGATGCCCGTGGGGTTGTGGCAGCAGCCGTGCAGCAGGATGGCATCGCCTTCGCGGGCATCGGCGATGGCGGCGCGCAGCGCGTCCATGTCGGTGGTGCCCGAAGCGAGCGCGTGATTGAATTCAACGACTTCAAGGCCGAGGTCGGCGCAGATCTGGGCGTGGTTGGGCCAGCTGGGAACGCCGACGATGATGCGGTTGTAGCCGGCGCGCTTCACCATGGCGAGCGCGAGGCGCAGCGAGCCGGTGCCGCCGGGGGTCTGCATGCCCTCGATGCGGCCGCCCATCGACGGGTCGGCCTTACCGAACACATAAGGCATCAGCGCTTCGACAAAGCCCATGTCGCCCTCGGGACCGAGGTAGGCTTTCGAATCCTGCTCGGCGACGAGTTTGGCCTCGGCGGCCTTGATCGAGCGGAACACCGGAGTGTCGCCCTCACCGGTGCGGTAGACGCCGACACCAAGGTCGATCTTGTCCGCGCGCGGATCGTCGTTGTGGAGCTTGATCAGCGCAAGAAGCGCGTCGGCGGGCTGTTGCTGAAGGTTCGTAAGCATGGCGGGCGGGCCTTACTCCGCACCGTCCGCCCGCGCAACCGGGATTGACAGGGAATTACCGCAAGCAGCCCGCGCAGTGGTGCAACGGCCACAAAACCGATGGCGCGAAGCAACTTTCTTGGCCGAAATACGCCTGCGGCACCGGCCCACGCTCCCCTCCCGACCTCCCATGACGGTGTATCCTGGATGGGAGGTCGGGTCGGCGCCACGTCGTTTTCCAATCAGGTGGATTCACCTGATGACTCGGAAAACGCGTAAAACCAAAACCATAGAGCAGTTGATCCGATGCAATCGGATCGGAAACTGCTCTAGCCCGGATTAAAACGGCAGCCAATTCTGCTTGTGCGAGAACTTCATGTAGCCGATGTTCGCGCCGAGACGCAGGCCCGCGCCCGCACGGACCGGGATCAGCACCACGTTGCCGCGGCGCAGATAGCTGACGGTGAAGCCGCCGATCAGATAGGCCTGCCCCTCGCCCGCGCCGAATCGGTGGTAGAGATCCTCGCTGTCGTAGAGGTTGTAGACCAGCACGAAGGCATTGCCCGCATTGGCGCCCGCGTCGAAACCGATCGAGGGGCCGGTCCAGTAGACCGGCTGCTCGCCCTCGATCTTGTGATAGAGCGTGCCAGAACCGTAACGCAGCCCCACTGCCAGCGCGCCGCCGGCCTCGCGGCCGACGATGTAGCCGTTGGGCTCGCCCTGCTTGGCCAGCAGATCCTTGATCAGGTCCGCAAGGCCCTTGGCGCCCTTGCCGAACACGCCTTCGGCAGCCCCGATCAGGTCATCCTCGTGATAGGTGCTGGAACTGTCCGCCGCCACCGGGGCGCCATTGGGGCCGACAGGCGCGGGCGTCGTCGGGATCGGTTGAACCGGCGCCGGCCCCTGATCGACCGGCATACCGTTGCCCTGGCTGTCCACCGGGGCCTGCTCGGGCACCTGCGGCGTATGGGAATACGTGGTCGGCGGCGTGCCGATGTCGGAATCGATCGCCGCGTCGGGATCGACCGTCGTCACTTGCGCCATGGCGGAGCCCAGCGGCGCGGCAAGCCCTGCCACCATCATGGCGATCCCCATGCCGATACGCAGGCGGCGTCCTTTAGCTGGCGTTTCGACTGTCATTTCCCTCGCTCCCCTGAGTAATCCGATTGATGCGATCCCGCGCCCGAATTCGGGCTCCGCACGCGCCGGGGGGCGGCGCATTGCGGCAGGACGCTAGCAGAGTGCACCCCGCCTGACCCTGCAATGAACGGTCGGCAGGGCGAGTCCGTTTCGCGACGGATCGAATCGGGCCTGAGCGCCGCCGAAACAATCCGTAGACCAAAACAGTCCACAGGCATTTTCCGGAGCGGATCGGCAAATGCGCAAATCCAGCGACATGCCCCTTGCCCGACCCCGAAGCCCTCGTTATAGGGCGCCTCCTAGCCGCAGCACGGAGACGTGGGTGAGTGGCTGAAACCAGCGGTTTGCTAAACCGTCGTACTCTTAAGGGGGTACCGAGGGTTCGAATCCCTCCGTCTCCGCCATGCGGCTTTCGGTTTCAGCCTTTTCCCTTCATACAGACAAGCAAGAGCAAACCCCTCGCGGGGAACGCAAAAGCCATGTCTGCGCACGTGTGTTGCTGAACCGTTTCCAATAGTTTCGTGCTGGCAATACTTCGTTACAGAGCCGTACGAAGCAGGACACGGAGCGTCCTCACATTCAGGTCCATTGCCAGTCTATGGAGACCTGAAAGTGACCAAGTTCCCCGTTCTCGCCGCTATCGCCTCGCTTTCGCTCGCCCTGCCCGGCGCCGCGATCGCCAACGAGACCATCGCCCACCTCAAGGGCCATCCCGCCGTTTCCGCCCCCAAGGCCAAGCGTACCGCCGCCGCGCGCGTGGCCTGCCACCCCGAACCGTCGAAGGGCCGCGACTGCCGCCACCGCGCGCTGCAGGCCGACGCCAAGGCAGCCGCGCAGAGCGATGGCACCCAGCTCGCCGCCAACGAGGGCGCGCGCTGATG
Source organism: Novosphingobium sp. KA1 (assembly GCF_017309955.1). Lineage (NCBI taxonomy): Bacteria > Pseudomonadati > Pseudomonadota > Alphaproteobacteria > Sphingomonadales > Sphingomonadaceae > Novosphingobium > Novosphingobium sp. KA1. The sequence goes on from NZ_CP021247.1 coordinate 422,036, forward strand.
CCGCTACGCGCGGGCATGGCCGGCGTGATCGGCATTCTCGGCCTTCCCGCGCTCCTGCTCGCGGGTGAAGCGGCGGCGCGCGAGCTCGCGCCCGCCGCAAGCCCGGCCGCGGTCATCGACGACCCGGCCCTGCCGCATGTCCTTGCCACCACCCACAAGGCAGGCAAGCGCGGCCATGGCCGGGCGGCGGCGGGCAGCGTCGAGATCGGCCCCGCCCATCTGCGCGCCCATGTCGACCGCGAAAGCGGCGCGGTGCGCTGGCAGCTCTGGCAGGAAGTGACCCATGCCGGGCTGGCCCGCGACATGACCGGCCTTGCCCTCGGCATCGACGGCGACGCCGCCCGAACGAGCGCGGCACTGCCGCTCGCCCAGGTCGAGCGCCAGGCGGAGCGCTGCCCCACGCAGGACGCGCTGGTCACCGCCTGCACTACCCGTGTCCATTATGCCTTCGACGTGCCGGCCGGCACCGTCGCGCGCATGGCCGCCAGCCCCTCGCCGACCAGGCTTGCCTTGCACGACACGATCGGCCGCACGTTCCAAGCCTCGATGCATCCGGACGAAGCCGCCGGAATTTCCGACGCGGTTGCCGCACTGCAGCCGCCGCAAGGAACCGACTAAAGGGATGGGAAACGCAAATCGCTCCGTTTCCCACTACCCTGGATTTGCCAATCGCCGCCCTCCCCCCTACATCAGCTGACGACGAGATCATGATCCAGAGTGTCGCCCCCGTTTATCGCCACCTCGACGAAGCACCCATGTCCACGCCCACAATCCTGCTCGTCGAGGACGACGGCCCCCTCCGCACCCTGACCGCGCGCGCCTTGCGCCAGAGCGGGTTCAACGTGCTCACCGCCGCCACCGGCGCGGAAATGTGGGTGACGCTGCGCGAGGGGCCGGTCAGCCTGGTCGTGCTCGACGTGATGCTGCCGGGCACCAGCGGCTTCGACCTGTTCCGCCGCCTGCGCCGCGAAAGCGATGTGCCGGTGATCTTCATCAGCGCCCGCGGCAGCGAGGAAGACCGCGTACTCGGCCTTGAACTGGGCGCGGACGACTATCTCGCCAAGCCCTTCAGCACCCGCGAACTGGCCGCGCGTGTCAGCGCCGTGCTGCGCCGGGGCGGCAACAGCGCCGGGCCGGACACCGCCGCGGCCGACGGCGTGGCCGATGGCCGCATGCCCGACGCGATCCTGTTCGACGGCTGGACGCTGTCGATGGCGCGCCGCGAGCTGCGCTCGCCGACCGGCGCGATGGTGGACCTCACCGGTGCCGAGTTCGACCTGCTGGCCACTTTCCTCGCCTACCCCCAGCGCGTGCTGGGCCGCGAGCGGCTGATCGAGCTTTCGCGCGCACGCCTGGGTGACAGTTCCGACCGCAGCGTCGACGTGCTGGTCAGCCGCCTGCGCCGCAAGCTTCAGGGCGAAGGTGCCGAGCCGCCGATCGTCACCGTGCGCGGCGTCGGCTACATGTTCAAGGCCGAGGTCACGCGCGCCTGATGCAGACACGCCGGTTCCGCCTGTTCCGGCGTTTTGGCCTCATCGAGCGGCTGATCGCCGTCCTGCTGCTGGTCATCCTCATCGATTTCATTGCCAATACGGTGCTGTTCGAGCGGGCCAGCTCGTTCGAACTGCGCCGCGACGATGCCGAGCGCATTGCCGAGAACCTGGTGCTGGCCAGCCGCGCGATCGAGCGTGCGTCGCTGGCCGACCGCCCCGGCGTGACCGGGGCCCTTTCCACCAAACGCTTCGTGCTCGAATGGTCGCCCCCCTCGCAGCGCCATCGCGGCTCGATCGGACTGGCCAACTTGCGCGCGCAAGTGGTCGAGATCCAGCCGGAACTCGCCCATGCCGACCTCGAACTCCATCTCGAAACCATTCCCGGGCGCGGCAATATCGGCGGCTCGTTGCGCCTGCCGGACAATTCGCTGCTGTCCTTCCGCACCCACGCCCGTGCCGCCTGGAGCCTGACCGCCGGGCGCCTCGCCAGCCTGCTGGTGCCGGCGCTGCTGCTGGTCTCGCTGGCCTGGCTGCTGCTGCGCGCCGCGCTCGACCCGCTGCGCTCGCTGGTGCGCGCCACCCGCAATCTCGGCGCCGGGCCACCCAAGCCGCTGCCCGAACACGGGCCTGAGGAAATGCGCGAGCTGATCCGCGCGATGAACGAGATGCAGGAGCGCATCCACCAGTCGCTTCAGGACCGCACCCACACGATGCTGGCGATCGGCCACGACCTCAAGACCCCGCTCGCCCGCATGCGGCTGCGCCTCGACGACGGCGAGGTCGATCCCGAAGTGCGCGAGGGGCTCGACCACGACATCGAGGAAATGCGGATGCTGCTCGATTCGATCCAGGCCTATGTCGATACCGGCGGCGCCAATATCCCGGCCGAACGCATCGACCTTGCGGTGATGGCCGAAACGCTGGTCGACACGGCGGCGGATCGCGGCGCGAATGCGACCTATTCGGGACTGTCGAGCCTCGAGATCATGGCCCGCCCGGTCTCGATCCGACGGGCGCTGTCGAACCTGATCGAGAATGCCCTGCACTATGGCGGCAATGTGCGCGTCTCGCTGCGGCGCGACGGCGGCGCCGCGGAAATCACGATCGACGACGACGGCCCCGGCATTCCCGAAGACCGCATCACCGACGCCCTCCAGCCTTTCGTCCGCCTCGACAGTTCGCGCGCGCGGGATACTGCCGGCATGGGCCTCGGCCTGCCAATCGTTCGCAAGGCAGTACGGCTGGAAGGTGGCACCCTCGACTTGCGCAACCGCGCCGAGGGCGGGCTGCGCGCTACGATCAGGCTTCCGCTGGAGCCGGCCTGAAACTACCGACGCGATACTATTGGCTAGCGCTGTCGACCGCCAAGAGGATCATGGTACAATCCTCATGCTGGTCAACGCGATAACATGCGGCAACGATTGCATCAGCGCAGTTCGGGGGAGGCCTGATGCAGGTTCGTTTTGTTGTATCGGCGATGACGGCTTTACTGCTCCTCCTGTCACTCGATCAGGTCAATGCAAATCCGTCCGCTCCAACCACCGGCGCCGACATATGTCGGCCTCCAGCCTCGAACTGGAGCCCGCAGGGCAGCGAATCCGGCGAACTCCAGTGGTACAATGCCCTTGAGGCTGCGCCGGATCGCCTGCTGTGGAACGACACCCCGATCAGCGACAAGGAATTGGCAAAGCGGTTGTCACAGGCTTCCCGCCATCCGTTGGTTCTCATAATCGCACCCTCACTGCCATGCGACCAAGTGATGGCGCTGCGCAGCGCGATCAGCCGGAAAATGAAGTGCGGCCGGGAGCGGATCTGCGTCGAGTATTCGGCCAACGCGTGGCAAGCGACCAGACCACCAACGCAACCCGCCACGAAGAAATAGGCTGCACGGCCAAGGGCTGCGCCGGTTACCGGGACAAACCAAATCTCAGGCAAGACGGGCTCAATCTTGCACGGGCGCGATGGAGCCTGATGTAAAGGATCGCCGCCAGCCGTCGCCTGCGACAATACGCCCGTTCTCGAAAGTGAACTTGACCGGAAAGACATGGGCCTGCCGGCTATCGAAAAATTCGACGGTCAGTTCCTGTCTCGCGCAAGGGTCCTGCACGGGCGTCGGAATATAGTCCCAGTTCAGGAAGCGAAACGTATCGGCACGCATTTCCAGCGCCATCCGCCGGATCGCCGGAACGCCCTCGCCAAGCGGAACCCTCACATCGCCCCCTCCCAGGGAAAACGCCGCCTGCTCCCCCAGTAGGCGCTGCAACCTCGCGTTCGTTGCAGCGCTTTGCCTGCCGCCCGCGAGATTCATGGCCTCAACCGCTCTTTGTCCGAGCACATGCCAAAGATCGCCGATGTACGTTATCGATGGCAGATCACATACCGGTCGCGCCGCTGCCGCCGCAAACGACGGCAGCGAAACCATGCAAGCCCAAAAGGCCAACGGGAAGGACAGTCTTCTCATCCGCTTACCATGACCAGCGCCCGTCGTTTCGGCAATCCGCTCCTGTCCGGCCAACGCGGACTACCTGCTCTCCCCATGCGGCAGAAACACGCCTGCTGCGGCGCAGCAACATTTCCTGACAAACGCGCACGATGGCCGAAAACGAGCGTCCATACCTTTCCTTCAAGCCCCGCGCCGCTCTCCCATCCCCCTTCGGGCGAGCGCGGGGCACCCTGTTTGGAAAGGTGACGAGAGTGAACGAACTGATTGGACGCGTCTTCCACTTCGAGAAGACCATCTTCCCCGCCAGCAGCGAACTGTTCGGCAAGCTGACGTCCGAAGGCCAGGAGCCCAAGGCGCTGATGATCTCCTGCGCCGATTCGCGCATCGTGCCCGAGCAGATCATGCAGGCCCAGCCCGGCGACCTCTTCGTCTGCCGCAACGCCGGCAACATCGTGCCCCCCTATTCGACCCAGAACGGCGGCGTGACCTCGACCGTGGAATATGCCGTCGCCGCTCTCGGCGTGCGCGACATCATCGTCTGCGGCCACTCGGACTGCGGCGCGATGAAGGCGCTCAGCAACCCGGTCGGCCTCGAAGCCATGCCGAACGTCGCCGCATGGCTCAAGCACGGCGCCGCTGCCGAGCACATCGTCAGCACCTGCCACAGCGACCTCGACGGCAAGGAGCGCGTGCGCGCCATCAGCCTCGAGAACATCATCGCCCAGATCGCCCACTTGCGCACCCACCCCTCGGTCGCCGCCGCCATCGCCCGCGGTGAAATGACCCTGCACGGCTGGTTCGTGGACATCCACGCAGGCCAGGTGCTCGGCCTCGACGGCGACACCGGCCAGTTCGTGCCGCTGCGCGAAGACAGCGCCCTGCCGGTGGCCCTCGCCGCCCGCACCCGCTTCGCCACCGAATATGCCGAGGCCGCAGAGTGAACTCGGTATCCACCGAAAGAAGTGGGCTTTTTGCCCACTTCGGCCGGGACTTCACCGCGTCGATCGTGGTGTTCCTGGTCGCGATGCCGCTCTGCATGGGCATCGCCATCGCCTCCGGCGTGCCGCCTGAAAAGGGCCTCGTCACCGGCATCATCGGCGGTCTGGTCGTCGGCCTTCTGGCCGGCTCCCCGCTTCAGGTCAGCGGCCCCGCCGCTGGCCTTGCCGTCATTGTCTTCGAGTTCGTGCGCGAGCATGGCCTTGAAGCGCTCGGCCCCGTGCTGCTGCTGGCGGGCGTGCTGCAGATCGTTGCCGGCGTGCTGCGCCTCGGCGGCCTGTTCCGCGCGATCAGCCCGGCGGTGGTCCACGGCATGCTCGCCGGTATCGGCGCACTGATCGTGATCGGCCAGTTCCACATCCTCTTCGACCAGAAGCCGATGTCGAGCGGGCTCGAAAACATGGCGATGATGCCCGCACGCATCCTCGGCCTCGATCCCACCAACATCGCCTCCACCGAACTGGCGCTGATGCTCGGCCTGCTGACCATCGGCGTGATGATCGGCTGGGAAAAGCTGCGCCCGAAGAACCTCGGCCTCGTGCCCGGTGCGCTGCTCGGCGTGATGGCGGCAACGCTCGTCGCCTGGGGCCTGGGCCTCGACGTGGCGCGCATCGCCGTGCCCGAATCGATCGGCGCCGCCTTCGCGCTGCCGACCTCCACCGCCTGGTTCGCCCCGCTCGCGCAGCCCGCGCTGCTTGTCGCCGCGCTTGCCATCGCCTTCATCGCCAGCGCCGAGACGCTGCTCTCGGCCGCCGCGGTCGACCGCATGCATGACGGCGTGCGCACGCACTACGACAAGGAACTGCGCGCACAGGGCATCGGCAACCTGCTCTGCGGCATTTTCGGCGCCCTGCCGATGACCGGCGTGATCGTGCGCAGCTCGGCCAACGTCCAGGCCGGTGCCAAGACCCGTCTCTCGACGATCCTGCACGGCGTCTGGATCCTCGGCTTCATCGCCCTGCTGCCCTGGCTGCTGCGCGAAGTGCCGATGGCGGCGCTGGGCGGCGTGCTGGTCGTGACCGGCTGGAAGCTCGTGAACCTCAGCCACGTGCGTCACCTGTTCCACGCCTACGGCGCGTTCCCCGCCGTGATCTGGGCGGCGACTTTCGTGCTGGTGGTAACGACCGACCTGCTCACCGGCGTGCTGGCGGGCCTCGCCCTGACGCTGGTGGAACTGCTGCCCCATGCCAGGAACCTGCGCCTCAAGGTGCAGGAGCACGACAACGACGAGCACACCCGCCTCGAACTGGGCGGCGGCGCCACGTTCCTGGGCCTCACCCGCCTCAACGCGGTGCTGGAGAAGCAGCCCCACCACAAGCCGGTCCACCTCGACCTGCACAAGGTGAAGGTGATGGATCACACCACCGCGGAAACCATCCGCGAATGGCTCGGTCGCCGCCGCCAGAGCGGGCAGACCGATACCGTGACCGGCCCGGAAGCCATCCTGCGCCCGTTGCCGATCGCAGCCTGATGGCCTGACCATCTGACCAGACAGAGCGGCGAACACCCTCACGTTCGCCTTTCCCCTGCCGGGCGGCCCTTCCCATTCGGGCCGCCCGGCTTTTCTTTATGGAACGCACCCGCATGCGGCGCCTGATCGCCCCTGCGGACGCTGGAAACATTTTGTCACAGGCTGGCAAGCAAGCGGACAAGCCCGATCCGTAAGCAGGAGGTTCCGGCAGAAATGGGCCCGCCACGCACGCAGGGCACGACTGCCGGACGCAGGAAGGAACGCGCAACAAATCGAAACATGAGGGCGTTCCGATTATGAATTTCCGTCTTGCCACCGGCCTCCTGGGCCTTGCTACCGCCATGCTTGCAACGCCTGCGATGGCGCAGGAAGAAGCACCGGGACCGATCACCGTCTCGGGCAGCGTGGGGCTGACCACCGACTACCGTTTCCGCGGCGTCTCGCAGACCGACAAGGAAATGGCCGTGCAAGGCGGCGTGACCGTCACCCATGAAAGCGGCTTCTACGTCGCCACCTGGGCCTCCAACCTTTCCGGCTGGGGCACCTTCGGCGGCTCGAACATGGAACTCGACCTTGTCGGCGGCTACTCGACCGAGATCAGCAGCGGCCTCAAGCTCGACGTCGGCCTGACCTGGTACATGTATCCGGGCGGCGCCAGCGACACCGACTTCGCCGAACCCTACGTCAAGCTTTCGGGCGACCTCGGCCCGGCCAGCGTGCTGGTCGGCGTGGCCTATGCGCCCAAGCAGCAGGCGCTCGGCAAAGTCTACGCCAGCGGCGCGGACTATCTCGACGGTATCGGCAACCCCGGCGCCAAGACCGACAACTTCTACATGTGGAGCGACGCCAGCGCCGGCATCCCCAACACTCCCGTCACCGTGAAGGGCCACATCGGCTACTCGAACGGCAACTCGGGCCTTGGGCCCAACGGCACCAGCGTCGCGCCGACCGGCGAATATGTCGACTGGCTGCTCGGCGCCGACCTGGCGCTCGGCCCGGTGACGCTGGGCGTCGCTTATGTCGACACCGACATCTCGAAGTCGGAATCGGCCTACCTGCAGCCGAACTTCTCCTCGACCAAGAACGGCAAGACGATCGCCGGTTCGACCGTGCTGTTCTCGCTCACCGCCGGTTTCTGATCGATCCCGCAGCGACACCGCCCCGACGGGCGGTGTCGTTCACAGGCAAGCGGAAGGCCCCCGCGCCCTCCTGCCCCCTGCCGGCGCTTCCTTCAGCAACCGATGGCATTTGCCCGGTGAGCGCCTAGGTCGTAAACTCATAAACGGCACCATCGAGGTTTGAGGCAAAATGGCTCAGCGTCAGGAGGGAAGGCGCTGGAATATGTCGATATTTCAAGACTTCCCGACGCAGCGCTGGGCCATTTTGGTCAAACCCCGAAGGGGCGCCCAAATGGCTTCCATCTCGAACCGAAGCTGCCTTGGACGGGCAACCAGCCCGCCCGGCGGCAACTTCGGCCCGAGCTGTTCGCCATTTGGGCGCCTCGATGGCGGCGTTTATGAGTTTACGACCTAATATAATCGGCATGCGCCGTTTCTTCCGGCCTTCGCGTCCCGCCGAGGACCACCACCCGGACGCGCCGGGGCAGAGCGCCGCGCCGCCCGCATCCCTGCCTCCACCATCGCCATCGGCCGATCCCTTCCGCGACCGGCGCATTCCTCCCGGAAAACGCATCTACGCGATTGGCGACATCCACGGCTGTGCCGACCCGTTCGAGCGCCTGATCGACATGATCGCCCGCGATGCGCGCGGCCTTTCCTGCCGCGAGACCGCAATCGTGCTGCTGGGAGACTTAGTCGACCGCGGCCCCGACAGCGCCCGCGTGCTCGATCTCGTGAAGCTCCTGCAGGACAGCGCGCTGGAAGTCCACGCGATCATGGGCAACCACGAGGAAGTCCTGCTCGAACTGCTCGACCACCCGACCGAGGAGGTTGCGCGGTTCTTTGCCCGCATCGGCGGGCGCGAGACATTGGCCAGCTACGGTGTGGCGCTTCCCGGCTCCGGGGACGAAACCCACGCCATCATCGAGGGGGTCGGCGCCATTCCCGCAGAACACCGCGCACTGCTGCGCGGGCTATGCGCCTGTGCCGAGTTCGGCGACATGTTTTTCACCCATGCCGGCATCGACCCGGCGTTGGCGCTTGGCGATCAGGACGCCGCCACCATGCGCTGGATTCGCGAACCCTTCATCGGCTCGCAGCAGCGCTTCGAGAAGCTGGTCGTGCACGGGCACACGATCACGCCGGCAATCGACCTGGCACCGGGACGGGTCGGCATCGACACCGGCGCCTTCCGGACCGGCGTGCTCACCGCGCTGGTGCTCGAGGACGACCGCCACTGGAGCCTCCAGACCGGCATTGCGTGACGGTCAGCGATCTCCCCTCCCTGCCCGCCGCGCCCGCCGCAGGACACTGCGCAGCGCCAGCACCGGATAGGCCCCGAAGGCACAGCCGATGCAGCCGTAGAGTATGAAAAAGCCAAAGTCGGCAAGCAGGTTCGCGGCGCCCAATTCGCCGATGCCCCGCCAGTCGATCAGGAGCACAAGATCGGCAATGACCGCGAGGACCACGGCGATGGCGACCAGTTTGCGCGGCAATGTGCCCCGCACCGCGACAAAAACCAGCGCGCTGCCAAATCCCACGCAGAGCGACAGGAAGGCGGCCAGGATATAGGTGAAGTCCATCGAGATCTCCTTCCCACCGCCCTACCGCCGCCGACGCCGCAGATCCACCCGCCTGCACGAAACAGGCCAAGGCGCGATCAGGCATATTCCTCCAGGATCGCCGGTTTCACCCGGAAATGAAGCGCGCCGGCATGGAGGAAGGCCCGCGCCGTCCAGCGCCGGGAGGCGTCGGTGCCGGGTATCGTCAGCAGTGCCATCGCCGCCGAGAGGACCAGCTTGGCCCCGGCAGTGGCGACCAGCTTGCGATAGCGGACGGGCTCGAACTCCCGGCACAGCAGCCCATGGACCTGGCCCGAGCGATATTTGCGCCGCCGCACCCAGGCCATCGTCGCCCGCTGGGCCGGGACCGTCTCGTAGACGACGGAGGCCGGTCGGTAGACGATGGAACCCCCGGCCTCGGCCATCTGCCGGAAAAACAGGGTATCCTCGCCCCCGGTGCGGCCCAGTCCCTCACGAAACCGCAAGTTCGTCCCGCGCACGAAATCCACGTCGATCAAGGCGTTGGATGTATAGGCATTGTCCGGTCGGCCGGTGATACGGTTGGAATGGAAATCGCAGCGCGCCGCCCAGCCCGGCAGTTCGGCGGGATAGACCGCCCGGCTCTGTCCGATCACCGCGTGATGCCCCTCATGCCCGGCCAGCAACATCGCCAGCCAGGCGGGATCGGCCACCTCGTCATCGTCGATGAAGGCCGCCCAGCGCGTCGTCACGGCATCGAGGGCGGCATTGCGGGCGATCGAGATGTTGCGCGCCGGGGCATGGACATAGGCGAGCGGCAAGCCGTACCCTGCGGCGAACCGCCCGACAGCAGCGCGCAGATCGTCCCCATCGTCGTTGTCGACCACCACGACATTCACCGCGCGCCCGTCCAGAGCGGACAGTCCCAGGAAGGACGTCAGCGTCTCGAACAGCGAGTCCCGGCGGAACGTGCAGACGCAGATCGTTACCGCTTCCAGCCCGCAGGCCGTTGCTTGCCCATCGGGATCGACGACCAGCGGCACCGGCGGGGCAGGCAAGCGATCCGGCCTTGACCGCAGCCGCAGCCATTCCGCCACAAAGCCGAACCCCCAGCCCGCGTGCATCGCCAGTGCCGCGCCGCCGGCCCCCATCGCGCAAGGCACCCGCGACCGCAGCCCCAGTCCCGCGCCTGCGGCAAGCGTCGCCCCGATCCAGACCATCGCCGGCAATGCCAGCGCCAGTGCCCAAGGATGCAGCGCCGCCAGCAAAAGCCCGAACGGTGCCAGCAGGATCGCCGGCACGACCCCCAGCGGCAGGATCTGGCGCAGCTTCATCCGGTCCGGATGCCGTGCCAGATTGCGCGCCCGCCCCCGCCCGTAATTGCGATACTGGCGCAGCAAGGGCCGCAGCGAAGCGCGCGGATAATACGTGATCGCCGCCGAGGGCTCCAGCCAGATGCGCGCGCCCCGATCGCGCAGGCGGCGGTCGAGTTCGGCATCCTCGTTGTGCGAAAAGGCCTCGTCGTAACCGCCCGCGGCGAGGAAGCGCATGAGATCGAACAGGGCATGGTGACCGTGGTCGACCCAGCGCCCTTCGCCAAGGTGGCGATGGGGCGATCCCCCGGTACCCAGCACCGAGTTCTGCGCCGCCGCCGCTGCGACCTGGAAACATCCGTTCCCGCGCGACACCATCGGTACGCTGACCGCATCCGCCCCTTTCGCCGCCGCCGCCGTCTTGAGACGGTCGACATAGCCCGCCGGATAGTCGCAATGCGCATCGACCCGCACCAGCCAGCGCCGCCCGGCGCCAAAGCGCCGCGCCGCCAGATTGACTCCGGCGCTCTGTATCCGCTGCGGATTGTCGAGCAGATGCAGATTGGCGTGGCGGCGTGCGCGTTCCGCCACGATGGCCCGGCTGGCATCGGCGCTGCCGCCATCGGCCACCACGACCAGCGCCCCGCGCGCATCGCGCAGCAAGGCGTCGAGCAGGCCGGGCAGATGCTCCTGCTCGTTCAGGCATGGAACCACGACCAGCACATCGGCATGCGCATCATCGAACGGAAAGGAACGCGGCTCAGTCATGGGCCGCCCCCATCACTTGCGCGACGATGGCCTTGCGCTCCCGCTCCGTCTGGAACAGTGCCTCCATCGGCAGCGCCGCCACCGCACGGCGCCATGCCTCAAACCGCGCCCCCGCAGCCTCCAGCAGACGCTGCGGCAATTCCGCCTCCGGCGCATCGACCAGCAGGCCGACGCCGTGACGCTCCAGCCAGCGCCCCGTCTCGACCCGGCGCAAGGCGATCGGCACGGCCCCGTGCGCCAGCCCCTCGTAGAGCCGGTTGGGCAGCAACCATTCGGAATTGAGCCCCTCTTCGAAATAGTCGATCGCCCAGATGTAATCGACCTCGGCATAGAGATCGGGAAGCTGCGCGGGCGTGTAGGGCCCGAGGTAGCGCAAGCCGGGACAGGCCCTCACCTGCTCGGCAAAGTCGGGGAATTCGGCCGGGCTGGGGATCCCGGCAATCAGCACCTCCACCCGGGCGCCACTGACCGCCGCCGGCCCCGGGACATCGGCCCTGGCGATGCGTGCCAGTTCGGCCAGAGTCCGGCGGCAGCGCAGCATGCCGAACCAACCGATGACAACACGGGGGGAAGCCTGCGCGTGCGCCCCGGCATGTGTCTCGGCACTGCCTCGGGGCTCGGCCTCGGCGCGGGTCTCTCCGCCTCGCCGTGCCGCGCGCTGGGTGATCGGCACCTTGTTTTCGACCAGCAGGACCGCCTTGTCATGCCCCTGCCGAGCCGAGAAATACTCGTGCGCAAAAGCCGGGGAACTCACCAGGACCAGGTCGGCACGGCGCAGCAGCTTGCGCTCGATCCACCGCATCAGCCGGGATTTGCATCCGGAACCGAGCATTAATCGGTGAATGTCCAGACACTCGTAAACCAGCCGCTGCCCGCGACGGCGCACCCGCCATGCCAGCACCAGCATTTCCAGGTTGCGCGCCACAAGAACCCGCGCGCCGTCGCAGGTTCGCTGAACGAGCCGGGGCGCGAGCAGGTTGCCGAGAACCCGGAGCGCCCGCTGCATGAGCCGGGCGTCGGCGGTTTTTCCAAAGTCGACGATCTCGTCCGGACTGCCGCCGGGCGGCGCCGCGTCCCCCCGCCGGAAGCCACCGAGCCTGACCGCGAGGCCTTCCTCCCGGAACATCGCCACGCGTCGCCGGACGGCGGCATCGTTCACGTCGTGTCCGAGATAGGCGACCGTAGCCGGCGAATATTGCTCCAATCTCATGCGAATATCCCGAAATCTACTCTCAATCCGATGAAAATCCTGTTCCCCGTCAAATCTCAGACAGGCATTGTACGGATGTCATCAGATCGAATTGAACTTCGGAATTATTTAATTCCCATCCCTCAAAGGCATCAATTCGAACTTCATCTGTTTTGGAGGAACATCTTGAACAGTATTATTCACAATCTTCCATACGATGAATTGATGGAAAACAGACCCAGGAAGATACTTCCCGACCCCGCTTTTATTCGCGAGATCATCTTGCGTCATCGCTGGCTGTTTCTCGGCACGTTCCTGGCAGTCGTGCTGCTGGCCGGCGGCGTGCTGTGGATCACCCCGAAAGTCTATTCGGCCACTGCGACCCTCCAGTTCGAACCGCGCGAAGGGCAACCAGTAAAGGTCAACGATCACGGTGCCCTCGCCCCGGCGGACGACAACCTGATCGACACCGCCGTCATGATGATGCGCTCCCCGGCGCTGACGATTGCCGTCGTGCGCCGCCTTCACCTTGACCGGCGCAAGGGCTTCGGTCTTCCCGAAAAGCCGGGCGCGGCAGACGGACCGGTCGGTGGCGGCACCCAAGGCGCGGCGACCCTTGCCGAAGAGCGCGCCATGCTGCGGGTGCTGGCCCTCACCAAGGTTCGCCGGATCGGCGTGACCTACCTGGTCGATGTCACGGCGCGCACGGGCAATCCGGAACTTTCCGCCGAACTCGCCAACGGCATCGCCCAGACCTACATCGCGCTGAGCGCGCAGCACAGGCAGTCGCGCAGCCGCCAATCGGCCGAGGACGCGCAAGCCGGCGCGGAGACCCTGCGCCGCCAGGCCGTGGCCGACGATGGCACCCTGCAGGACTACATGGTTCGCCACAACCTGATGAGCGCGGAAGGCGCCACGATGGCGGAACAGGAAGTGTCCGAACTCAACCGCCAGATCGCCGAAGCCCAGGCCGCGCTGGCCGAACAGCGCGGGCGGCTCGCCGCCGCCCAGTCACAACTCGCGCGCGGCGGCGGCGGAGCCGACATCGGCGCCGCGCTGGCATCGGACACCGTGCGCCAGCTTCGCCAGCAGGAAGCGCAGGCCAGCGCCCGCCTTGCCCAGCTTGACGCCCGTTACGGCAACCGCCACCCCGACGTGATCGAGGCGCGCAACGAGCTTGACGACATCCATGCCCAGTTGCAGGCGGAACTCTCGCGCATCGTCTCGGGCCTGCGCGCGGATGTGCAGATCGCCCAGTCCCGACTCGACTCGCTCCTGGCCAGCCGTGGCGGCGCCCGCGGTTCGCTGGCCCAGAACAGCGCGGCCCAGGTCGGCCGCCTCGAACTCGAACGCCGTGCCGAGGCCAGCCGCGCCATCTATAACGCCTTCCTCACCCGCGCCAAGGAAGCCGCCCAGGCCGGCTCGCTTGCCGATGCCGAAGCCAGCATAGCTTCGGCCGCCCAGGTGCCCGGCGGCCCGATCTCGCCAAACCGCAAGCTTGGCGCCCTTGCCGGCCTGTTTGTCGCCCTGGCGGCGGGCCTCGCCGCCACCGGCATTGCCGAGTACGCCGAGAGCCGGGTGTCCACCCGCAGGGACATCGAGCAGGCGCTGGGTGCCAGCTACATCGGTGCCATCCCTACCCTGCACTCGGCCGCGCGGGTCAAACGCGGCAGCATCGCGCCGCAGGACTATGTCGTGGCCCGCCCCTTCTCGATGTTCACCGAAAGCCTGCGCCACCTTGCCTCGGGCCTCGATCTGCTGGGAGCGGACGGCAAGCGTGTGGTGACGATCACGTCCCCGCTGCCCCGCGAAGGCAAGTCGACCACTGCCATGTGCCTGGCGCGCACGCTGGCGCTGTCGCATCGCACCGTCGTTCTGGTCGATGCCGACCTGCGCCATCACTCCACCTCGGACGCGCTGGTCCCCGGGCGTGAAGGCGAGGCCCTTCTGCGCGTGCTGGACGGCACCCTGCCAATCGACGAGGCGCTGACCCGCGATACGGCAAGCGGCCTTATGGTGCTGACCACGCGGGGCGAGATGGGGGGCGGCGAAGGCATCTCCCGCGAGAGCATGATGCGGCTGATCGAGGCGCTGAAGGCGCGGTTCGATATCGTGATCTTCGATTCCGCGCCGATGCTCGGGCTGGCCGAGACCCGCATCGTCACCCGGCTTTCCGATACCACGCTGGTGGTCGCCCGGTGGCGCCGCACGCCGCTGCGCGCGGTGGAAACGACGCTGGAGCTGCTGCGCCAGAGCGGCAGCACGATTGCCGGCATTGCCCTCAGCTTCCTCGATGCCCGCCAATATGCCAGCGCCGGCCTCGGCGACGCCTTTGGCTATCACAAGAAGTTCAAAGGCTATTATGTCGATTGAGCTTCGGGCGAACGCCGACCGGCCGGCTGTGGGTTGGCCGGTACAAGGCCGGCTCCGCAACGCATCGGATGCCTCGGCGGCATGACCCACCAACGCCCGGGCATCCTCTCGCCACTTGTCTGGTCCACGGTGTCGAGCATCGGCACCCAGGCCCTGGCCTTTGTCACGTTCGCGATCCTCGCCCGGCTGCTCGGTGCGGCAACCTTCGGGCTCGTCGCCATGGCCGCGCTGGTGATCGACCTGTTGCTGGTGATCAGCGGCGCCGGCATCAACGAAGCCGTGGTCCAGCGGCGCGCGCTCGACGAGAGCGACGCTGACACCGCATTCTGGGCCAATCTTGCCTGCGGCATGCTGTTCACCCTGCTGACGATCGCCATGGCCCCGCTCGTTTCGCTGCTTTTTGGCCAGCCCGGCCTGACCCCGGTGATCATGGCGCTCGCATCGATCTTCACGATCACGCCGCTGGGTGCGATCCACACCGCGCGGCTGACGCGGGACCTCCGGTTCCGCTCCGTGGCCATCCGCAACCTCGTGGCGGCACTGGCGGGAGCGGCGGTCGGGCTGCCCATGGCGCTGCTCGGCTTCGGGGTCTGGGCCCTCGTCGCCCAGCGCATCGCCTTTGCGGGCGCGCTGGTCCTGGCGGTATGGGCCTGCTACCCATGGTGGCCTCGCATGCGGTTCCGGCGGCAGACTTGCGCCGAGATGATCCGCTTCGGCGGCTATCTCGGCCTGTCCCGCACACTGAACCAGCTCAACATCCGCTGCGCGGAACTGATCAGCGGCGCGCTGATAGGCCCGGTGGCGGTTGCCTTCATTCGTGCCGGTTCGCGCGTGATGGAAGTGCTGAACCAAGTCACCTACACGCCGTTCCAGCAGGTCTCGATGCCGGTGCTCGCCCGTGCGGTCCACGGAGAGGCCGAGCACGGCGGGGTTGAGCATGGCAGGGTTGGGCACGGAGGGGCAGCACTGCGCGAAAGCTACCTTCAGCTCAGCCGCCTCTCCTCGTTCCTGATGTTCCCCGCTTTCCTCGGCTGCGTTACCATCGCCGATGAAATCGTCGCGCTGGTCTTTGGCCCCGGGTGGGAGCCGGTGGCCGACGCCATCCGCATTTTCGCCTGCGCGGTCGTTGCTTCGCAGATGAACAACCTTATCATTAGCGCCTTGGCCGCTACCGGCGAATCCCGCCAGGTCCTCTCGTGGACGACCTTGCAGATCGTCGCCGGCATCGCCGCTGCGGCCCTCGCCGCCCGCTGGGGCTGGCAGGCCATGCTGATGACCGGCGTGGCAAGAGGCTACCTGATCCTGCCTTACGGCTTCCATCTGCTGCGCAAGCACACCGGCATCACCCTGCACGAGGTCATCTCCAGCCTGCGGCCTGCCTTGTCGAGTTCGTGCCTGATGGCTGCGATCGTCCTGCCCGGCGTGCAATACTGCGAAAGCCGGATGAGCGAACCGGCGATCCTCGCGCTCTGGCTGCCGATTGCCGCAATGATCTACCTCGGCGCCTTCGCGGCGCAGGATCGCACGGTCTTTGTCCAGTTGCGCAGGTTGGCAAAGGCGCGAAAAGCGCGCTCGGCGGCGTAAGAGCGGTGGCCCGGCACCACCCAGCAAAATTCCGCTTGCCGTCCCCCGAGAGAGCCGCCACCACACTCACCAAAGTGCTGATCTGAAAAGATAAGCAACAGGCAACGGGTGGGAGCACACAGAGTGCGAATGGGATCGGGGCTACCTTCCATACCGGCGCTGGCGCTGGGAATCTTGCTGACGATGCCCGCACCGGCCAGCGCCGGTCCGCAAAGCTCGGTCGAGGAGATGAGCGAAGAAGTCATGGTCAGCAGCGACGCCCATCCGCATGACTTCTCGGACGAGGCGCTGCGCAAGAAATCGGCTGACTATAGCCTACCCGGCTACCGCTCGCGCCCGCCCGAGTTCGACCACTGGGCCACGGCCCTGCTGGCAGGCCTCAAGACGCATCCTCTTCCCGTTGTCTCTGCCAGTCTTGCGAAAGAACACGGCATGGCCGCCCCCGCCATGCTCGATCTCGCGCGCGATTGGCTGAGAATGCAGGACTATGCCTGGCGATCGGGGTTTGGCTCGGACGAAGAAGCCGCCGCCGCGATGACCCGCCGGCTGCTGGACCACACCAAAGCCGCACAGGGCACACAGCTGTCGATCGAGATCGCCGCCGATGCCATGTGGCAGATCGACCATTGCACAGCGCACTTCGAACAGCTCGAACACATCGGCGCCGATCCGCTCGAAGCCTTGCGCGCCATTGCCAGCGTCACCCAGTGCCCCGTGCACCAGGCCCGCCTCGCCGCAGCCGATCCCGCCCATGCGGCCGCCACCCTGAGCGAACTCCTGCTGTCGGACGAAATGCGCAAAGTCCACGCGCTGCCGATCGCGGAGTGGCTGGCATCTCCGTCCGCACTGGCCCGCGCGGCACCGTCGTCGCGCGATGCTCTGCGCCTGCGCATGACCCGAACAGCCATCGCCCTGTCCTTCGATACCGGGCTCGTTTCAGAGGGCCTTGCACTGTTCGACGGCCTCTCCGCAGGCGAACGACAGGCCATCCTGCCCGCAGTGCAGCCGGCGTTCGAAGCCGAGATAGACGGTCTCCCGGTTGCCTTTCCCGCGCTAGCAGAGGGCGATCTGGCAAGTTCCATCGCCGCGGCCCTGTTCGACGCCGGGCGGAAGACGGAAGCCCGCGCTATCGTCATCGCCTCCCCGCAAACCGTCATCTGGCGTGCCATCGTTGCCTGTGGCTACCAGAGCAACACCCGCCCCGAAGACCGGACCTTTGCGCAGGCTTGCCTGAAACGCGAAGGACTGGGCGAGGACGACGTCAAAACCGCCCCGCATGATGAGGTGGCCATCGACGGCATACTGCTGCTCCACGCGATCGACACTCCCGAGCGGGACCCTTACATCTACGCCGAAGCCGCTTTTTCCGGTTCGCAGCGCCCGAGCGCCGATGGCGCCACGGCCCGCCTGCGATGTTCGGTCTTTGCCGCTCCGCCGTTCCAGCAGATCTGCGCGCATGCACGCCGCTCCGTCACCTGGACCATCGAGCCTGACGACAAGCAGACCGAAGCCCGACGCGCCGCTGCGATAGCCAGGATCGATGGAATCGCCCTCGACGGCTGGCCCGCCCTGCGTACCCGCATCGATGCCGGTCTGGCCAAGGCGCGTCTGGAATTTACCGAGGATCGCACGGATCCGGCGTGGCGAGATCGCCCAGCGCTGCGCGCCAGCCCGCCCGACTTTGCCGTCCATCCGCTGCCCCCGCAACTGCGCAGCGCTCCGGCGACCACGGGCAACGACCCCGCCGACAACGACAAGAGCGCCCAGTGGCCAAAAGACTGGGGCGAGCTGCCGCGCGGCTTCACGCCGGTCCGTTTCGAACGGAACGACAAGCGCGCCGTCGCCATCAGCCTGTCCGGGATGTTCGACCGCGCCGGTGAGATCAGCCCCGGCGGCTACTGGATCCACCTCAGCGACGATGGCGGCAAGACCTGGCAGGTGCCGCGCTATACCGGGCTCTCGTTCCACTTCCCCTACGAGGTGATGCGCCGCTCAAAGCTGCCGATGCTCGGCGAACAGGACCTGAAGATCGAAGTGGTCCACGCCGAGATCGACACCCGGTCGATCACCTATCCGCCCGTCGGCTTGCAGACCTGGCCCACCGAACGGGACCTCTTCCTCGACATCCCCATCGCTCGTCTCACCGCCGACAGCGACAGTGACGGCGTCACCGATCTTGCGGCGCGCCACCTCCTGCTGGACCGTCCGGCGCCGATGGCGCCGTTCCTCGTCGGCAGCGACTGGGCGCATTGCGGCGGTGTCACCCCCTCGATCACCGAACTGCGCCTTGCCATCCTTGCGCGGATCAACGGGGTCGAAGCCAGAGCGCTGATCGAACCCGTGGTCCGGGGCGGCTCAGTCCCGATGATCGGCGGCTGGTCGAGGATGGCTACCGGCGCCGCCTGGCCGCTGTTCCTCAAGGGCAGCGCAGCCGACTTTGCCTGCGCCCGCCCCACCACCATGCCGATCCTCATCTACGGTCCGCAAGGGGAGGACCAGCTTCAGCGCCAGACCCCCGACTTCCGCCTACTGGAAATGCCGAACCTCGTCATGAACCGCGAACAGACACGGGGATACGCGGAATGGAGCGCAGGCTGGGTTGGCGGCACCGTCCTGTTCTGGAGGGAGGGCGAGGGCTGGAAACTTCGCGACATCAGCAGCTGGATCACCTGATCCCGAGACGTCCGCCAGCGGTTATCCCAGCGCCAGCACTTTGGCCGCCCGCCTGATCCGCTGCAACGCGGATGCCGGGCGATGCGCCCAAAGATCGCCGATCGGCGATCCCTGCCCCGCCGTCGCGGCGAAGAAATCCGCGACATCGGCCAGCAGCACCTGCAACCGGCGTTCCACCGCAGCCCGCGAATAGGGTGCAAAGGCCTCTGCTCCCGGTACCGGCGGGGCATCCCCGGCAACCGCGCGCAGGATCGCCGCCACATCATAATCCGGCGAATGGACACGAATCTTACGGCAATTGAACCCGGGATCGAGATAGTCGGCCAACGCATCGTTGACGCTGGAAAACACCACGCAGCCCTGCGCCATCGCTTCCAGCGGCGGCAGGCCGAACCCCTCGGTCGCGCCCACGGCAATCCAGTGTTCCACCGAATCGTAGAGGTAGACCTTGCTGCGCCGCAAGTAGGCACCAAGATCGTCGACCCAGCCATCCAGCACGGTCAACCGGCAACGGCCCTGCAAGGCGGGCACCAGGTCGTCCATCAGGTAGCGGGATGATTTGCGCGCCTGCACCAGCACGTCGATATCGCGGTCCCCCCGGGGTTCCGGGCCGGGATGGGCAACGATGTTGGGCAGCAAGCCAAGGTAGGAATTGGGTGCATGGCGCCCCCAGTAGCCAAGCGTGTGGCGACTGACGCAAAGGATCGGCACGCGCGGCGGCAGCTTCATCCCCCAGCCGCTGCTATGCGCGACATAGACGACGTCCCGGTCCTGCAACCGGTCGACCAGCTCGGCAACGTCGGGGCCCCAGTGCACGACAAAGATCGGTTCCTCGTCGGTGGGAATGCGCCCCGCCTCCCAGTCACCGAGATTGTCCTGCCCGGCGATCCGGGCGCGATAGTAGGCCTGGTGCACGCGCGTGACGGCCGTGCAGGCCCGCAGGAAACGCATCTGCGCAAGATTGCCGCCGACGTCGCTGCGCGCATCGGGAAAAAGGAATACGAGCGGTCGCAAGCGGGGCTCCTAGGCTGGCCGGGATCGTGGCGGCGGGGTGGTGGAATGGGGCGGAGACGGCGATGCCGCCGGAATGGACAGATCTGTCGACGGGTGCATCGGCGCGTGGAGCGCCGCCATGATCTGGCGGAGCGCCCCCTGCCCTTCCTCCCCGCGCAGCCAGGGACTGGACGCACGGCGGGAGAAATCCAATCCGATGCGCTTCGCGGCCGCTTCGCGCAGACTGGTCAGCGTCAGCCGGCGCGAAACCGGATTGCCGGCGGTGATATGCAAGGCCCGCCGCCATTGCCGCCCCTTGAGCGCAGCGATGACCTCGAGATGCGCGAGTGCACCGGCCAGATTGTCCCGCCGCGCGCCCAGCAAGGGGGCTGCCTCCCCGGCCGTCCCGGCATCGACAGCATCGAGCGCCACCAGCAGGCCTTCCAGATCCTGCGGCGACAGCCGGTGCGAGGTCGACGCCGCATGGCGCCGGTAATAATAGCCCGGCGCCGGGAGGAAGCGGTAGCGGGCACCGGCCAGCATCGCCCGCAGCACCAGATCGAAATCCTCCCCGATCCGCAGCCGTTCGTCATAACGGAGCCCGTGGCGGCGCATGAAGGCCATGTCGAACAAAGGCTTGAGATAGCCCGGTGACACGGCACGGCTGCCGAACATGCTGCCCGCCAGGAATTCGTCCAGTCCGATGCGCCGCTCCGCACGCCACGCCTTGCCATCCGCAAAAAGGCCCGCGCGCAGGCCTTTGTCATCGCTCTGGAACTCCACCATGTTGGCGGCGCAGATTTCATCGCCATGGGCCCGCTGCGCGGCGAGCAGTCGTTCGACATGACGTGGATGGAGGATGTCGTCGCTATCGAGAATGGCCGCGAACCGGCCCCGGCAGGCGTCCAGACTGAGATTGCGCACGGCGCTGAGCCCGTTGCACGGGCCGCCGATCAGCCGCACGCGATCGTCCTGGGCGGCGTGCCATCGCACGATGTCCGTGGTGCCATCGGTCGAGCCATCGTCCACGACGAGCACTTCGATATCTGCCACGCTCTGCGCCCGCGCCGAAGCCAGCGCGGAACCGATGAACGGTGCCGTGTTGCGTGCAACGATCAGGATAGAAACTTCCGGCGGGTTCGTGGATCCGGACAAGGGCCATCATGCTCCGAGAGGATAACCGGCCGCGCAGCGCCGGTCGGGATCGGGAGAAGGACCAGCCAACCCCGGCAACGACATCGCAAGGCTAACGCAGGCAGCAGGCCCGGCGAATGGATGAAGGCTCCATTGTGGATACGGTTAATCGGCCGCACTGCGGACATCCACGGCGCTTTCAGCCAGTCTTACCATCATGCCCAACGTCAAAGACCCGTCCGCGATGCCGCATTGCAACGAATGGACGCGCGCGCCTGCAATACCGCCGGGAAACCGCTGGCTTCGGCGCGCCGCCGGACTTGGCGGCGCCTTGCTGCTGACGAGCGCCGCGCCAACAGCGGCTCCCCCTCCGGCAACCGCTCCGCTGCCGCACCTGCCTCCCCTGGCCGCCCCGGCGTTCGACGAACGGTTCGAGCAGTTCGACCACGGCACCGACCAGGCACGACCGGCCCGGCCCCATCGCTGGCGGACCGTCTACGGCCATGGCGGCGGCCTTGCGATCAGCAACCGCGAGATGTCGGCCAGCAGCTTCGCCTCCGACGCCGCGTTTACCGGCGTGAACGGCGGGGTGGCAGGTGCCGTGCCGCTTGGCCTCGATCCCTTTGTCTTCCGGCGCGGCGAACTGACCATTCTCGGCCAGCCGACGCCGGAGAGGCTGCGCCCGCGCGTCTGGGGCAAACCCTATTATGGCGGTGCGATCACCACCCGGTTCAGCTTTGCGCAGCAGTTCGGCTATTTCGAGATCGAGGCACGGCTGCCCGCAGGCAAAGGCATGTGGCCCGCGTTCTGGCTTCTGCCGGTCAAGGGCACATGGCCCGATGCGGGTGAGATCGACGTGTTCGAAGGACTCGGCAATCCGCACGAGATCCACTGCACCGCGATCGCCGGCAAGCAGCGCACGACACGGCGCATCGCGCTGGCCTTTGATGCGAGCCGGGACTTCCACCGCTACGGCGTCTTGTGGACACCGCGCACGATCACCTGGTTCGTCGACCGGGAAGCCGTTGCCAGCACGGCCACCCCCGCCCCGCTCACTCAGGAAAGCGCCTATCTGATCGCCAATCTCGCGGTGGGTGGCAGCTGGCCCGGGCAGCCCGATGCCTCAACGCCCTTTCCCGGCCGCTATGCGATCCGGCGCATCACCGTCTGGCCGCTGGAGTAGTTGATCCGATCGCATCGGATCAACTACTCCAAGATTTCGGTATTGCGCGTTTTCCGAGCCATCAGGTGATTCCACCTGATTGGAGAACGCTCTAGCCGGACGCTGACGACTGCGGTCCGCGCCGGAAGCGCAACGCGATCGCCTGATCACGCCCGACCGGGAAACATCCAAAACCAAGCGCGATGCCCATCAGGATCGTCGGCGCCACCAATCCGGTGGGACGGATCAATTCCACCGGGGTCTTGGTCAGTTGCAGCGCCATGTAGGCGAGCCAGAAACAGGTCGGCAGCGAAGCCGTCAACACAAAGCGGCGCAACAGCGTCAAGCACCCTGCCAGCCAGGCAGCCAGCAGCGCCGCCAATCCCACCAGCCCGGTCTCGACCATGGTCTGCAGGAACGTGTTGTGAAACGAGAAACCCGTCGATTCCTGCCGCAACTCGAAATGGTGCCACAGGCCCACGGCATCGGGATTGTCGGCATGCCAGAAGGCCGCATAGCCATATCCCAGCCAGGGCCGCTCGGCGATGATGAAGTGGGCCCGGAACCACAGGTACCCCCGCCCGGTGAGCCCGCTATCCTTTTCGGACATCTGCTGAACGAGCGCGAGGATGGTGTCGAAAAAGCACAAGATCCCGACAAGCCACAGCACGATCATGCAGACGAACGCCAGTTTCACCCCGCGCGAACGCTCCCGCAGCAGCAGCAGGACAACCAGCAGCGCACCGGACGCCGCCAGCGCCGCCAGGCCCCCGGCCGAATTGGCGCGCACGGTCGTCCAGACGCACAATCCGGTCACCCCGAGGGCCAGCATCATGCGCAGCGGCGCGCGCTGTTCGGCAAACAGCGCCGCCATCGTCAAGGCGAGCAGGCTGGCGGTGCTCGCCGTGTCGGAAAAATAGTTCTTCACCTCTCCCCCGAGGCCGTAGAGCGCAAGGCTCTGGCCATTTTCGATCGGGCGCAACGGCACCAGCGCCAGGGTCAGCAGGGTGTAGACGGCATAAGCCACGAACAACCCGGCCACCACGGCGCGCGGCCTGCTGGACTGTGACAACAGCAATCCCGCCATGATCGTCAGAGCCATCTGTACCGCAGCGCGCAGCGTCACCATCGGGAAGACCGACCAGCCGACCGACGCCAGCGCGAAAAGCGGAATGACCAGGAACATCCAGCACCGCGTAAAGACCGCGCGCACCTGCTCGGGCCGCAGGACAGCGTAAAACGCGGCAAGCAGCAGAAAGGCCAGCGCCCCGGGCATGCCGAAGTTGGCAGGGATACGCGCCATGACGATCAGCCCGGCCAGCCCCCCGTCCTGAACATCGCGCCGCGCCAACCAGACGGCCAGCGCGCTGCGGCGAGCGCCTTGCGGGCGGTACCTTCCTTCGGATCGCCGGGCCGTGGCGATTGTTCGGCGCCGGACATCCATTACCCCACCCGTCATGGCTTGCCCCTCTTGATCGCGATGGCGTGCAGATGCCGTGCCAGCGGCGCTTGGCCGTGGCGGTACGCGCTACCTTCCCTTGCGGTAACACGCATGGCCGGCGCCAGGATCGGCAGCGGACCATCAGGGGCCGCCTTGTCCAATACCGCCTGCAAGGCGCAAACATTACCGGTGGAATGCATCGATACATGCTTTCGAAGCCGCGGCACCCGATGGCGCCACGGCTTCGATAACTTTCCCGCTATGCAGCGTCGACCGCAGGGGACGGGGGATTGCTCCGCTTTGGATGCGATCAGGGCAAGGGCTGCCTGCCCCGGCAGATCAGGCCACCAGGCCCATCGATGCTAGGTATCCGCTGTCGTTCACGAACGTGATGTCACTCATGTCGATGTGCGCGCAGCCAGTGAGCGTGATCTTGTCGGTGCCGACGGTGACGATGGTGTTGGCGCCCTGGGTAGTGATGGTGACCGAACTGGTCGGCGTGCTGACAAGGACCAGCTTGTCCTGCCCCGCCGTGAAGTCGGTGACGGTGTCGATGCCGAAACCGCCCGTGAAAACAAACTGGTCGGCCCCGACACCACCCGTCAGCGTATCGTTGCCCGCCCCCCCGGCGATCATGTCGTCACCGGCGCCGCCGTCGATGATGTCGTTGCCGGCGCCGCCCGCCAGATGGTTGGCCCCGCTGTTGCCGAAGAGCTTGTTGGCAAGCTCATTGCCCGCACCGTTGATGTCGGCCGTCCCGGTCAGTCGCAGGATCTCGACATTGGCCGGCAGCTTGTAGGTGATCGAGGCCTGGACGGTGTCGGTCCCCTCGCCCGCCTGCTCGACAACGGTGGTCGTCGTGTTGTCGACCACCATGACATCGTCGCCCTTGCCGCCGATCAGGGTGTCGCTACCGCCCTGCCCGTCGAGGTAGTCGTTGCCGCCAAGGCCGCTGAGCACATTGGAGCCGCTGTTGCCGATCATCCGGTTGGCATCGGCATTGCCGGTCGCGGTAATGTCCGCCGTACCGGTGAGGCGCAGGTTCTCGACCGCATTGGGCAGGACATAGGAGATCGACGTCTGGATCGTGTCGGTGCCCTCGCCGGGATTTTCGATCACCCGGGTCATCACGTCGTTGACGACATAAGTATCGTCTCCGGTGCCGCCGATCAGGGTGTCATTGCCGCCCTGCCCGTCAATATAGTCATTGCCGGCAAGCCCGGTCAGCACGTTCGCGCCCGAATTCCCGAACAGGCGGTTGGCCAGTTCGTTGCCGGTGCCGTTGAGCGAGGCATCGCCTGCCAGGGTGAGGGTCTCGACATTGGCGGGCAGGACGTAGCTGACCGAAGCGACCACGGAATCGCTGCCGCCGCCGGCACTTTCGTTGATCTTGTCCTGCGCATTGCCGACCTGATAGACGTCGTTGCCGCTCGTGCCGGTGAAGACCTGGGGAGCGGCAGTCTGTGCCGGCGGCGTGGCCGACGCGGTCGCCGACGCGGCCTTCACGAAGTCGCTGCCGTCATACGTCGTGTGCTGGCCGTTGATCGTCGTCGAAACGGTATCGACGGTGCGATAGGCCTTCACGTAGTCGATCTGCATCTCGCCCGTGCCGGTCTGCGCATCGGGGCCTCCGCCCCAGCTGCCGCTGCCACCGACCGCGAGGTTCATCAGCAGGTACATTTCCTTGTTCATCGCCGCAGGGGTCGGCTGTTCGGCAACCGCGACGCCATCGATGTAATAGATGACGCGGTCGGAACTCCAGTCGACACCGTAGGTGTGGAACTGCGAGGTATCGACGACCACGCGGTCCTGGACCGAGGTTTTGCTGGTACCGTCGGTGCCGTGGGTGGTGAGGTAGACGACATTGGGATCGTTGCCGAGCATCTCGAACACGTCGAGCTCCGGCGGCCACGAACTGTCGGTCGGCAGCAGCCAGAACGCGGGCCACATGCCGGCGCCATCAGGCAACTTGGCACGGATCTCGAAATAGCCGTACTGCTGCGAGAACGTGAACTTCGAGGTCAGCAGGCCCGAGGTGTAGGTATGCCCGTCGACATAAGGCAGGACTTCGGCGCTGGTCGGCGCAGCAGTGATGGTCAGCACCCCGCTGTCGATCGAGAACGGATTGACGCCCAGCGCCTTGGAGCCGGTGCCGGCCCAATCGGGATCCATGTAGATCTCCGATTCACCCGTCAGCGTGTGGCTGGCAATCGTGCCCGCACCGCCATGGCCATATTCGGTGCGCCAGGTTCCACCCTGACTATAGAGGCTGAGCGAATTGAAATCGTCGGAGAACGACAGTTTCAGCTTCGAGGTGTCGAGTTGATAGGTGAAGTCACCGGAAGTCAGGTTGCTGGCGGTGACGCCGCGCAGCACCAGCTTTTCGCCATTGGCGAAATTGAGCACGGTGTCGGCGCCGACCTGGCTGGCGATCGACTTGATCTGGCTGAACGCGGTGATGCCGTAACCGCCAAGGCGGATCTGGTCGAGACCGCTGGTGAAGTCCTGGATAACGTCGCTGCCGTTACCGGCGCTGATGATGAAGGTGTCTGCACCATCGCCGCCGACGAGGACGTCGTTACCCTTGCCGCCGTCGAGTTGCTGGTCGTACTCGTTGCCGACGATGACGTTGTCGAGATCGTTGCCACCGCCGTACCAGGCGTTCTTGCCCTCGAGAACGAGGTTTTCGACGTTCGCCTCAAGAATGTGATAGACGCTGCTGCGGATCGTATCGACGCCTTCGCCCGCCAGTTCGACCACACGGTCCTTGAGCGACGAGATACAGTAGATGTCGTCGCCCAGACCGCCGGTATAGGTGTCCCCGCCGCCATAACCACGCATGATGTCATTTGCGGTCGTACCCAGCAGATTGTCCGCCGCCGACGTCCCGTAAAAGACCTTCTTCGAGGCTCCGGAGTAGTTAAGTACAGTTCCAAGAGCGTTCGTATAAGGAAAAGCCATAATTCAAAACCCCAGAATTACAGGGAAATGTTCCCTCGTCTCTGGAATTGGCTTTTATGCGCGCGCCGTGGAACGGCGATCTAAAGATGGCAGTTAATCGATGTCAACGATTGCATTCACGCCGAACGAACGCTTTTTCGCGATAAAGTCATGAAAATAGTTGAAATTATTTTCATGAAGTCTGCCTTGCGACGTTCCCCCAATTCAGCAAGAAAAAGCATCGCGGCAATGGTCA
Source organism: Novosphingobium sp. KA1 (assembly GCF_017309955.1). NCBI lineage: Bacteria > Pseudomonadati > Pseudomonadota > Alphaproteobacteria > Sphingomonadales > Sphingomonadaceae > Novosphingobium > Novosphingobium sp. KA1. Next base: position 448,924 of record NZ_CP021247.1, read on the forward strand.
AAAGGCTGGCCGACAGCGCTCCAACGGGGGTGGCGACCCACTGCGGCCACAATGCACCGATCAGAACCATGACCGGTAGATGCATGATATACAGGGTAAAACTCGCCCCCGCGAAGTAGCGCACGAGCTTTTCGAACCAGGCCGGAAAGAAACTGTAGGTAGTTTCCACCGAGGCAAAAACGACGATCGCTCCTCCCAGCAGCAGCCCCAGACCAAAGTAGTACGCCATGCTGGGAATCAGCCTGTCAACGGCGGGCCATTCGAACAAGGGAATGGCTGAAATTCCAAGGTATTTCCTCCATACGACACTCGCCAGAAGCAGTCCCGCAAAGAGCGTCCAACCCATGGCCGGGCGCAATCGCCGCCCCCGCAAGACCAGCCGATGAATGAACACGCCCAGTAGCCAGAGCGGCAAGGCAACCACGATTCTCGGCCCCACCACTGCACACCACGCCATGGCAAGCACGATGCGCACAGACCCCCTGGCAAACACCAGGAAGGCGAAGAGCGTATAGTAGGCGACCTCGTAAGCCAGTGACCAGAACGGTGCGCCGGTGACGATCGTCGCATGGTCGAACCACAGTTCGTTGGTGAAAGTGAGATAACGCAGCACTTCGAACCAGCCCGGCGGCACGCCCCCCAGCCCCGCCGCTTTGGCTCCGTCCGGCGCGGCCGCCACGTAGACTTGCGGCACCAGATAGGTTCCGAGCGCATAACAGACGATCAGCACCAGGACTGCCAGCGGAATCACCGAGTACATCCGCAGCGCGCGCGCACGCACATAACTGCGCCAGTCACGCTCCTTGAACGTGACGACATGGCTGATGACAAAACCGGAAAGCACGAAGAATATCGCCACGCCTTCCTTGGCGCTGTGCCCGACGATGACCGGCAGGTCGATGCGGTAGACCTGTCCGGCATGGCCGACAAAGACCAGCAATGCAGCAAAGAGCCGCAAGAGATCGAGAAAAAGAGATAGATTTCGGCTCATGCCGCCCCCCGGAAAAACGAAATCAGCGAACGCTTCCTTAGGGAACCGTTGGCGTGCCGTTCACTGTGCCGGATTTATGAGGGCATCGCGTGACCGCTCAAACTGCAAGAACCTCCAAAACCCACCAAACAATGACCGACCAGCCCCCCGCTCCCCCCTCCCCGCCACTGCTACCGCCGCCGCCGGCAGCCTCGTTGCACGACCTGGCCTCTGCCGGCCTTGAGGCCGGCCAGAGCATGATGGCTGCTTCCGCGGGCGCCGCCAGTTCAGCGCCGGTGTCGATCGATGCCGCGGCCTTCACCCAGCTCGGCGAACTGTTGGTGGCTCTGGCACGCGCAGCCAGACGATGCGGCGGCGAGGACTGCTTCGCCCGTCCCGTCAACGGTGTCCGCAGCTGGGTCCCGTCACAGGTGCTCGACGAAACCGCGCGGCGGATCGAGGCACTGGAACACGAAATCCGGACCTTGCGGGAAGCACTGACGACCATCGCACAATCGCGGCCGGCCTTGCTGCCCCGCCGCTCCCCGGACACCCCGCAGAGCATAGCGCTTGCGGCACTGGAGGCCTTTGCGAAAGCCGCCCGCTGAACCGCAATACCCGCGGCAACGACCACCTGTCCGGGACGAACCCCCGGACAGCCTCAATGGCACCTCAATGGCGGGGCGTGAGCACTGGAAGCGGGGAAGACGAGCGCTCGCACGTCCGCATGGGCTGCTTACCCTTTGATCTCAGACGAAACCAAGCACCCAGGCAAGCAGTGCCCAGCAGGCAAGGCTGATCACCAAGCCGACCAGCCATCCCCGCCACAGGATCGGTCCTGCCCCGAAACCCGCCGCCCCCTGCCCTCGCGGCGTGACTTCATCGGGACCGGCGGGAAACTCAGCCATGCCTTCGCCTTGTGATTGCAGGTTGGACTGCCCCCGATCGGTGGCGGCATGATTATGCCTGCGCCCGGATGCCACAGGCGGTTGCGGTGTGATCTGGGGAGAATTGTCAGCGGATGGCATGAGGCAATACCACATGGAGCGAGCCTGAGCACGGACGCCCCCATGCATAACGCGCTGCGGCGCAACAGAGCAAGCGTGAACCGCCTTATGCGTGCGGCACGGACGTCGATGCTTGCCCCTTCCCGAGCCGAAGGCTGGATCAAACCGTGCAAGCGTTCAGGCGAGCACGGCTGCACTCGCCCCCGCTTCCTTCGCCAGGCGGTACAATCGTTCAAGCATTTCATCGGCCAGGCCAGCCCGCCGGGAGGGATTGCTGACAAACGGATCGCGCGTGGCCAGCTCCACCAGAGCCTGCGCCGTGCGTTCGGGGCTGAAGCCGAGCAACCGCCGCGTGACCGGCACCGCTTCAAGCACGCGCTTGGCCTGGCGCCGGACCAACGCCACCTTTGGCGGCGCGGAAATACGCGCCCGAAATTCGGCAAGCGCTGCCTCGGGATCGAGCGCGATCATCGTGCCGAACGGCTCGGGCCGCTTGCCGAAACGCAACAGCGGCATGGGATCCGGCGGCGGCACGAGCGCGACAGCGACGTCCATGTCCAGCGAGGCCGCCCAGTCCGCCCATTTCGCCGTGGAGAAATTGCGCGAAACGGCAAAACCTCGCCATGGCACGCCGAAAGCATCCGCCAGGATGGCCCCGTGCAGCGATTCCGTCAGCACCAGCCGCGCACCGGCCAGCGCCGCGACCACGTCACGCGGAGAGCCCCGGGGATCAACGATATCGAAACCCGCCAGTTGCGTGGCCCGGGACCAGCCCGGGAATGCCAGCGTTTCATAATGCGGCACGACCACCGTTCTTGTGGTCGGCGGCCTGGACGCCAGGTCCGCAAATGAGGGCGAACGGGGAACAAGCACCGCACCGTCCGTCAATGCCCGATCCGCCGGAAGTCCGAGCGCCCGCGCACTTACCGGGCCGCGCACGCAGTGGTAGCGCACATCGAGCCCTTGCCAGCGCGCCGGATCGGAATACCCCGCTCCACTGGAGAAGACATGCAACCGGGAACATCCGGCCGGATCGATGCCGATGATGGTACCGATCCCCACAAAAGCGGTACCATTGCCCGTCCCTGTGCCCGGCAAGGAGACATCCTGCCCGAACAGCCCAGGCGCAAGCTCAGGCCAGAGCAAGGGATTGAGATCGTCCCCGAAATTCGGAACGGCGGGCTCGTAGTGTAGCAACCTCATGCCTGCCCTCCAGCCTTCGGGCGCACCGGCAACGCCCATCCGGCGATCCGGCCGGCGCGTAGCACACTGCTCGCCCCCCTCTTCGTCCCTGACGCCATGACGGCATCAGGCATCACGAGAATTGCGGAAAGCGGACTGAACATAAGGCCACAAGTCTCCATCTGGTCGAGCGATACGAACCAAGCGCACACATGCAGGAGCCCGGGCCGAAACGATGCATCGCAATGCTTGATTGCCCGCACAATGCCCGTGAAATTCCCACCCCCTTGCACACCGGCCCACCCGATCCCGGATTACCCACCTCCATACCGAGCGCCCGACCGCCCCCAGCAGCCATGCGGTGAGCCGCATGCACCAAACCGGACGCTGCGGTGCACAACGCCCCTATGGAGCCGGATGCAGCGCCCGCGACCGCAAAAGCGCAGCTTGTGTTCCCGATCGAAGAATGGACAAGCAAAATCTTGCACGGATTGAATAATATCAAACACAGAACGCCATCACCATAACCGTAAATATCCAAATCGGATCTTATAGTCATGACATCAACCGAAATCGGACCTCGCCCAACATTGTAAACAATGAATACCAAGATGTATGCTTATCGAGTCGTCAACGCTTTCCTTTTTGCGATGCACGGGGCCGGAAATCCGGCCCCTTCTGCGCGGATCGGGCTGCGGCGAGGACAAGGAGAAACGGCAGCTTCGTCACGCGAAGGGGGGGTCGTCCACGCCAATCTCGATCGCTAACGCGCCTCCATCGGCAGGCGTGAATTGCTGGCACGCATCCCTGTCCATTTCCGGAGTCATAACCGGAAGGACAGGCAGCGGACCAGATCCGTTAAGCTATTCCAGGAGGCATCTATGGGCAAATTTGTAGGAACTGCGGGCAGCGACCGCATCAGCGGTACTGACGAAGGCGATGCGATTTTCGGAGGCAAGGGCGTCGACTACTTGTACGGCGGCGCCGGGAATGACTGTTTTGTCATCAATCTCTATGACATGGACCCCAGCCTGTCGAACAATGCGCGCCTCGGCGCGCAGACCCAGGACGTCATTTATGACTTCTACGGCGCTGGCGGCTGGGAAGGTGGCGGCAACAACGACTTCATCTATCTTGCCAATTTCGGCGCGGGATCGACGCTGACGTTCGCGGGATACGGCACGGACGGCACCACGCAATCGCAGTATTACATCATCCACAGCGCCACGACCGGCCTCGATTACACGATCGCGATCGGTTCGATGAATGGCAAACTGCTCGGCGCCGGCGACTTCAACTTCTACAACTGAGCAGACCAAGGCCCGCAAATGCGAAGCCTGCGCGCGGAAGGAACCAACACCTTCCGCGCGCTGTCGTTTGTTGCAAGGCAACTCCAAACAGCGCCGCGATGCGACAAGGCCGCCAGATCGGCCAAAGCGCAAGGCACGGCAATGACACATGTCGACCGTCCGGCGGGTGCACCCCGGCCACGGGGGTAACCGTATATTCCGCTTTGGGGTAGCGCTGCTGCCACCTCTGCCTGAACAACACAGCGAATACTACGCCATCCAAAGTATAAAACCCCATTTTCAATCCAAACCGGACCATACAGGTCCAAACAGGATCGGATTTAGGCCCATTATGCTTTGCCGCCAGAGCGCTTTCCGCGCCACAATTTCCGCGGCACCTACCGGGCTGAAGCACCATCCCGGGTTTCTTCCGGAGAATTCATCACGTGGCCAAGCTTGAGATGACAACGATGCGCAGCCTGCTGCTTGCACTCCCTCTATCGATGGCTCTCCTCTCGGGCGGCTGCTCCAGCGCGGGGGAACTGCCGGTACGCACGCTTGGGCCAGGAGAAACCGCCTATGCCCTGGGCAGCGGAGACAAGCTGCGCATCACCGTCTACGGCGAAGACAAGCTGACCGGCGAATACATGGTCGACAGCGGCGGCTCGGTCGCGTTCCCGCTGGTGGGCGCGGTACAGGCACGCGGGCTGACCGCATCAGCGCTGGCAGAAAGGATCGCGGGCGCCTTGCGCCAGGGCTACCTTGACGCCCCCAGTGTGTCGATCGACGTGCTGAACTACCGCCCCTATTACATCCTCGGCGAAGTCAGCAAACCGGGCGAATATCCGTATGCAGACAGCCTGACCATCTTCAGCGCGGTGGCCAAGGCGGAAGGCTTCACCTACCGCGCGGACGAACGCCGGGTCTTCATCCGCCACAAGGACGAAGCCGGAGAGACGCTCTACCGGCTGGACGGCGCCACCCCCGTGCTCCCGGGCGACACGATCCGGGTGCTGGAACGCAAGTTCTAGCACGGTGCGCACGCGCATTCCCTCAGGCGGCGGGGCCGGGGCCCTTCCCGTCCGCCACCGAAGACGCCCGCTCGCACTGGCCCTTGCCGGCGGACTTGTGGCGCTGCCCGCAGTAGTCGGCGCGCAAACGCTGACGCCGCCAATACACGAGCCGGACGATGCCGCGGGCAACCGCAAGATCGCCGGATATGCCTCCATCGGCTATGAACTCGCGGGCCTTGATGTCTTTCCCGAACTGGCTTTCGCCGCACGCGGCGACAGCAACGTCTTTGCCGACGACACGCGCCGCCGATCGGATATCGCCCTCTCGCTCGCACCAAAAATCACGGCAAGGCGCCTGACCCGGTCAAGCCGGACGACGCTGGAGGCAGATGCCCGCATCAGCCGCTTCGGATCGCTCGCCAGCCAGGATTCGAACGAATTTGCGGCCTCTGCCTCCTATACCCGGTTCGCCGGAGCGGGCGATTCCATAACGGCCAGCACCTCCTATCGCCGGGAGGTCGTGCAGCGCGGCACGGCCGAGAACGACCTGCCTTTCGGCGACCCGCTGATCCGGCAAGCGATCCAGGCCGCAATACAGGGGCACAAACGCTTCAACCGGCTCGCGATCGACGGCGCTGCCCGGTTCGTGCGCATGCGCTATGAGGAGGCCCGCCTGGGCAATGGCCTGGCGATCGACCAGAGCTTTCGCAACGGTGAGCGCTATGCCGTCCAATTGACGGCGAGTTACGAGCTCAGCGGTCGCACCACGCTGTTTGCCGGCGGCAGCTACGACCATTTCGATTACCGCATGTCGCCAGCCCTCACCAACCGCGATGCCGACGCCTGGAGCGCGGCTGCCGGGGTCAGTTACGAAGTCAGCCGGGTGCTGATCGCGCAACTGGCGCTGGGCGAGCGGCAATATGATTTTGTCGATCCGGCACTAGGGCGATTTTCCGGGCTCTCGATCGCGGGGCAATTGCGCTACTTTCCCACGCGCCTGCTCTCGATCCGCGGCAGCATCGAGCAGACCAGCACCACCAGCCCCTACGATCTCGTCGGAGCGGTCACGTTGACCACGGCCCGGATCGAGGGTGAGTACGAGATGCGCCGCGCCCTGTCGTGGGTCGGCAAGGTGCAATTCACCGCCGAGGACTATGGGTCGAAGGACTATTCCGCGCGCAGCCTCTCGATTTCCGCCGGGCCGCGCTGGCGACTGAACCGCTGGCTCAGCGCTGACGCGACCCTTGGCCATGATCGCCGCTTCACCCAAGGCATCGCGCCATTCCCTCGCTATTCCCGCACTTATGCGCTGCTGACCATCACGCTCGCGCCATGATCGCAATCCCGCTTCCCCGGATTATGCCTCGCCGCGTACAGGAACTGGCCGAAACACCGCCCCCGCGCGCGGCGCGCTTCATGTATTCCGCCCTGGCCACGGTGATCGCCGCGCTCGCCAGCGTGCTGCTGGCCGGATCTTCGGTCACTTATGCGCCGCTGCACGCCGCCGTCCCGCACCAGAACACGATCGGTCCACCGCGCGCAGGAACCGACAATGTGCCGCCCATGACCGTGCTGCCCGGAACGCCTGGTGGCGATGGCGATCCATCCACCGAAATCGATAGCGATTCCGCCCGCACGTTGAACGCGGCGGCCGCGTTCGTGCCGCTGGGACCGGATCACCCCACTTCGGTCAGGTTCTCGGAAAAGAGCGGCGATTTCGCACGTGCGCTCGATTGCCTTGCCTCCGCCGTGCTTTACGAAGCGGGCGACGATCCGGCGGGGCAGGCCGCCGTGGCACAAGTCGTCATCAACCGGGTGCACCACCCTGCGTTTCCGCGCACCGTATGCGCGGTGGTCTACCAGGGATCGGAGCGCGCGACCGGCTGCCAGTTCACCTTCACGTGCGACGGCGCCTTGCGGCGCCTGCCCTCGCCCGCCGCCTGGCAACGCGCCCGCAAGCTGGCCGAGTCCTTTCTGGAAGGCCGCGCGGAGCCCGCCGTCGGCCTCGCCACCCACTACCACACTGACTGGGTTCATCCATATTGGAGCGATAGTCTCGACAAAGTGGCGCGTGTCGGCACGCACCTGTTCTTCCGCTGGCGCGGCGACTGGGGGCGCCAGCCGGCCTTCACCGCGATTCGCGTGGGACCGGAACCTGTCGAACCCGAACTCGCCGCACTATCCCAAGCGCACCGCAATGCGCCCCCCGGCAACGACAGTGCCCTCGCTCCGACAGGAGCTGCCGAAACGAGCGGACGCCCCGTGGCCGCCGAAATGATCGCGGCAGGCCCTGGCGACCACTTCATCCAGACCGATGCCGGCGGCAACGGCGGCAACCTCGCGATAGGGGCGCTGGACCTGTGCCAAGGGCAACTGCGCTGCAAGGTGATTGGCTGGGACCGGCGCGCGGAAGCCTACGGCTCCCCTGCCACGCCGCTGGTGCGCACGGTATCGTTCCTCTACGTTCGCGATGTCCGCACCGGGGTGGAAGTGGTGCTGTGGGACTGCGCACGCTACAACCGACCGCTCGACAGCCAATGCCTTTCCGCAGGCAATCGCTACTGGATCACTTTCACCGGCAGCCTGGCCCGTAAACGCACAGACAGCGCCGTCGAGGCACCCAATTAACGAACATTTCGGGCCACTGGGACGCACGTCGGGCTGATGGCCCTGCGGAGGCAACCTCGGCCCAAGTTGCCCGCCATTTGGGCGCCTCGATGGTGCCGCTCATGAGTTAACGGCCTTGGCGGCGCAGCCTCCATGCGACCGGGCATGGCCAGCCCTGCTCCATGTTGGAGCAATGGGCCCCGTCTTCGCCCCATCTACGCCCAAAACGGTTCCACTAGCGCTTCATCGTCAGCCCGAATTCCGAATACTCCATCTCAGGAAAAGAACCGATACGCCGCGCGACCAGCAAGGCCGATCGGTTCCGGGATGGCTGGTGACGTCGTGCACGCCCAACCACGTCGGGGGGACAACAGGCCTTGAGGAAACCGATTTCGGATTGGCAGCCGCGTGCCCAGCAACGATCCGCGCCGGCGTCCATGCTGGCGCTTGTACAGGGTGCCGGGCATACGCCGCAGACCACCTCGCCATCGCTGCCGCGCAAGCACGGCGCGATGCACCATGTCCTGCTGGCAGCAACCATCCCCGCCGTGCTCCTGACTCTGCCGGTGATCCTGGCCTCTCCGGCCAGAGGGGAGACACTGGCGGAAGCAATCGACATCGCCTTCCGCCAGAATCCATCGCTCGCCGCCGGTCGCGCCGCCACCCACGCCGCGGAAGAACGGATCGCCCAGGGCAAGGCCCGGTTCGGCCCGACGCTCAGTGCCGATGCCGCCTACACGTTTGCCATGCGCCGCGTCAGCGTGAACGGGGAGACGACGATCCGCCAGCACGGATTCACGCCTGACTTCTCGGCATCGCTGGAACAACCCCTGTTCACGTTTGGCCGGCTTAGCGCCCAACGCCGCGTGGCCGAAGCCGGCTACGGCAGTTCGATGGCGGATCTCCACGCCGCAGAACAGCAGACGATAGCTCAGGTCATCGTCACCTACGCCAATGTGCTGCGCGACCAGCAACTGGTCGACATCGCGCGCGAAAACCTCACCCTGCTGACCGAGCAACTCGACCAGACGCAGGCGCGCTACGGCGCCCGCTACGCCACCGAGACCGATCTGCAGCAGACCCGCAACCGCATCTTCAGCGGCCAGGCCCAGCTCGAACTGGCGCAGGGCAACCTGCAGGCCAGCCGCAACGGCTTTCGCAACCTCGTCGGCCGCTATCCGCAAGGCCTTTCCCCCTTGCCGCAACTGCCGCCCTTGCCCCGAACGATCGAGGATGCCCAGGCGATCGCCGCCACGTCCAGTCCGGTGCTGGAGGGCGCCCGCATGGACCTCCTTGCCGCCCAGCATCAGGTCGCCGCCGCGCGCGGGGCGACCAGGCCTTATCTCGGCCTCAAGGGCGCGGTGTCCCGCACCCCGCTCTCGATCGAAAGCGACGACCTGCGTGAGATCGACACACAGGTGCAAGTCGCCGTCACCGTGCCGCTCTACTCGTCCGGCCTGCTGTCCTCGCAAGTCCGCGAGGCCAAGCAGAACGCCGACAGCACCAGCCAGCAACTGGAGCAGACCTCGCGCGATCTGCGGGAAAACGTCGCCAGCTACTGGGACCAGCTGGCCGCCACCCGGCGCGCCCTTCCCGCCTACGCCCGCGCCGTGTCGGCCGCGCAAGCTGCGCTGGAGGGCGCCCGGCAGCAGCAATTGGCCGGACAAGTCACCTCGCTCGACGTGCTTGATACCGCGCGTGACCTGCTGACGTCCCGGCAGGCATTGGCCCAGGCCGAAGCCCAGCTCTACGTCGCCCATGCGCTCCTGCTGGGCAGCATGGGACAGCTGCGCCCGGAGAGCTTCTCGCCAAACAGCCCTGCCTTTGACCCGGCACCCTATGAAACGCTGTTCTACACCGGCCTGCCAACCGGGCCGGTAATCGAGGTCCTTGACGTGATCGGCTACGACGCGGGGCACAAACGCACGGCTGTCGCAGTCGAACACGCCGAGGAACCGGGCCACGACATGCCGCCCGAACCCGCAAGGGCCGCGCAGCAATGACCGGCAGGCCCACCCGCCCCGCCCCTGTGCCCCGCCCGGGCCGATCCCATGAGGAGACGGCGTGATGCCCAATGGCGAAAACCTCTTCGCGTCGCTCAAGGCGATGATGCGCACGCTGCTGCCGGTGCTCTGGCCGATCTTGACGTTCAGCGCGGTATTCAACGTGCTGCTGCTGGCGGGCTCGTTCTTCATGCTGCTGGTCTATGACGACGTTCTGGCCAGCCGCAGCGTGCCAACGCTGAGCGGTCTGCTGCTGATGGTGGCGCTCGCCTATCTCGTGCAGGGCGGGATCGACGTGCTGCGCGCCCGCGTGCTCATGCACACCGGCGCTTTGGCGGACCGCCGCTTCTGCGACCGCATCTACGACGTCCTGAGCCGCCACGAACGCGAAGTGGGCCCGCTGCCATCCGGTGTCGCCCCGGTCCGCGATCTCGACCTGGTGCGCGGCTACATCACCGGCCCCGGGCCGCTGGCCCTGCTCGACCTGCCCTATGTCGCGATGTTCCTGCTCATCCTCTTCGTGTTCCACTGGGCGCTCGGACTGGTGACGCTGGCCGGTGTCGCCGTCCTGCTGGTGCTGATGCTGGTGGGCGACCAACGCAGCCGCAAGCCCGCCCAGCAGGTCGCCTCGGTGGCCGCCGCGCGATTTGCCATGGCCGAGGACATCCGCCGCAACGGCGAAGTGCTGCGCGTACTCGGCATGTCCGGCCGCCGCAACGACAGCTGGGACGGGATCAGCCTCGCGCTCATCGGAGCACACGATGAACTCGCCGGGGTTTCCGGACGCATGCAGGTGATCAGCAAGGCCTTCCGCATGTTCCTGCAGTCGCTGGTGCTGGCCGTCGGTGCCTATCTGGTGATCGAGAACATGGCGACCGGCGGCGTCATCATCGCCGGCTCGATCCTCAGCGCCCGCGCGCTGATGCCGGTGGAACAGACGATCGGCCAATGGAAAGGCATGACCGAGGCCAGCCAGGCCTGGCGCCGCCTTCACGCCCTGTTCGACACCGTACCAACCCGCGTGCCGCCACTGCGCCTGCCCCGCCCCTGCCGCGACCTCGAAGTCCAGGCCGTGTTCTGCGGTCCGCCGGGACGGCGCGCCGTCACGCTCAGCAACGCCAGCTTCCGCCTGGCGGCAGGAGAGGCGCTTGCGGTGATCGGCCATAGCGGATCGGGAAAATCCACCCTGATGCGCGCGATCACCGGCGCCTGGCCAAGCCTGCGCGGCGCGGTGCGCGTCGACGGCGCCTCGCTGGACCAGTGGGACCCAGTCGAACTCGGGCGAGACATCGGCTACGTGCCCCAGACGATCGAGATGTTCGAAGGCAGCGTGGCGCAGAACATCAGCCGGTTCGATCCGGAGGCTGACGCCGACGCCATCATCGCCGCGGCCCGCGCCGCCGATGTGCATGATTTGATCCTGTCGCTGCCCGGCGGTTATGAATATGCCCTCGGCGGCCCTGGGGGCGGAGGCCTGTCGGCCGGGCAGAAACAACGCCTCGCCCTTGCCCGGGCGCTTTACCGCGATCCGTTCCTGCTCGTGCTGGACGAGCCCAATTCCAACCTCGATGCCGCCGGTGAGGCTGCCCTGATCGAAGCCGTGCGCACGGCCAAGGCGCGCGGCGCGATCGTCATCGTGGTCGGACACCGCCCTTCCGTCTTTGCCCATGTCGACCACATCATGGTCATGGCTGACGGCCAGATCCGCCAGATGGGCGAGCGTACCGAGATGCTCCAGCGCCTCAATTTCAATCCGGCGGTGCGCAGCAATCCGGCGGGTTCTCCCGCCGCGCCAGGTACTCCGGCGCCTTCACCGTCCACCACGGAAGCTGCATCGCATGCGGTTTCAGGAACAGAGGAAGGATAACCGCGTGAACAGCACCATTCCCAGCCCCGGCCCCTTCCCCCCGCCCGCCACCGCCCTGCTCCCGCCACCCCGATACGAACCGGCGGAAAGCCTCCGGCGCGAAATCCGGTTCGGCATGTGGCTTTGCGGCGGACTGGTTTTCGGCCTTGGCGGCCTCGCCACCTTCCTGCCGATGGCGGGCGCGGTGATCGCGCCGGGCGATGTCTCGGTGGCATCGCACGTGAAACAGGTCAGCCACCCTTCCGGCGGCGTCGCCGCGCAGATCCTCGTGGCCGATGGCGACCATGTCACGCAGGGCCAGCCGATGATCCGCTTCGACACCACGGTCACCGGCGCGGCAGCCAACTACACCGGCGAGAATGTCGACCAGTTGCTCGCCCGCGCTGCGCGCCTCCAGGCCGAACGGGATGGCGCTTTCGCCATCGCTTTCCCTGCCGAACTGACGCGGCGTGCAAGCCAGCCCGAGATCGCGGCCTTGATGGCGGCAGAACGCAAGACCCTGGCACTCAAACGCAGTTCGCGGCAATCGGCGCTTTCGCAACTGGGCCAGCGCATCCAGCAAAGCCAGGCTGACCTCGACAGCTACAGCGCCCGCTCACGAAGCCTGGGCGAACAGGCCGCGATGATCGGCAACGAACTCGACGCCACCCGCAAGCTCTACGAAAAGCGCTACACCACGCTCGACCGGCTGAGCGCGCTGGAGCGTACCGCTTCCGATCTCGCCGCCCAGCGCACCGGCGCCAGCGAAAGCGCGCAGTCGCAGCGCGCGCACATCACCGAACTGCGCTACCAGATGGGCTCCATCAACGCCGAGGCCCGCAGCACCGCCGCCACCGAACTGCTCGACACGCAAACACGGATCAGCGAACTGCGCCGCCAGCAGGTAGCCGCACAGGACAGCTACGACCGCGCGGTCATCCGCGCCCCGCAAAGCGGCGTGGTCGACAAGCTCGCCTTTCGCACCATCGGCGGCTTCGTGCCGGCCGGGCAGACGATCATGGAAATCGTCCCCGACAACGATCGGCTGACCGTCAACGCCATGATCAAGCCTGCGGATATCGATCAGGTGCGCGAAGGACTGGTTGCCATCTTGCGGTTCAGCGCCTTTTCGCAGCGCACCACGCCCGAACTGCAGGGCCACATCACCCATGTCGCCGCCGACCGCACCGATGACAGCCAGACGCGGGCGACCTACTATCGCGCCACCATCACGCTGGATCCCGGCGAATTGGCGAAACTTGGGGAACTGCGGCTCAAACCCGGCATGCCGGCGGAAGTCTTCATCCAGACCGGGCACCGCACGATGCTAAACTACATCCTCAAGCCACTGAGTGACCAGTTCTCCCGCGCATTCCGCGAGAATTGAACACAGCAGGCGCTGTTCCGGGGCTGATGTCCAGGCACACCCGCCGGCCCTCTGGAGCGTTTTCCAATCCGGTGGAATCACCTGATGACTCAAAAAACGCGCAAAACCAAAACCGTAGAGCAGTTGATCCGATTCAATCGGATCAACTGCTCTAGCCGCATTCCCGCCATACACGCGCCATGGTGCAGGCGGTCTGGTGCCGACGCAGTCCCAGAACGGTCCGGTTCACGCAGGATCTCAAACGGGCAATAGCGGACGAACAGGAAGATAATGTAAAAATGAATAGTCCAATATGAATGTTCAAAATTTACAAAATCCAAATCGGACTGAAACACACCCACCATAAACACAGGCACTTAAGTAATTTCACATAATAAAACGTACGAAATATCCGCATTAAAAAGCCACAATTGATCATTTATCCATGCTGCAATGCAGCATCAACATATTGACGAGACATCAACTTTTATTACCATCTCATCAACCAAAGAATCAATTCGGTCGCCATCGCAATTGTGTTCCCTTTTCAAGCGGATGAAACGATGGACGCTATCTCGACACGGCAAGATGAGATGACCTCGCACCACCTTCCTCCGGAAGCGTATGGGACGCACAAGCGCTCTCTTTTGGGTGCAGGTGCAAAACCGCAAGGAGGCGCCATGAACCCCGTCATTCCGGCAAGCGTTGGAAGCACCTTAGCCCCTTCGGCCCCGGTCATTGCCCCCCCCTATCGCACCAACGGCTCGCAGGGGCTCGACATCACCACGGAAGGCAGCCCGGCCAACCTCGAGCATCGGGCCTGGCGCGGGCCGCTCGGCGAGACGGGGCCCGTCGCGCCGGAAGATCGGGCCATCCCGCTCGGCACACGGGACGAGACTTCCTACCTGCTGCGGGGCGAACCGGACCATCCTGCCCCGCACGCTTCGCCAGAACCGGCCGATCCTGTGGCCGGTCCCCTGCACGACGCCATGGCCACACCCCGGCCAAGCAATACAGCCGGGCTGTCCCGGGCGTTCGACGTCGCCGTCGCCATGCTGGCGATCATTGCTTTCCTGCCGCTGCTGGTGCTGGTCGCCTGCGCCATCCGCGCCTCCGGACCGGGGCCGGTAATCTTCATCCAGCGCCGCGTCGGCCATGCTGGCGGCCTGTTCCCCTGCCTCAAGTTCCGCAGCATGGTGATCAATTCACAGGACGTGCTTGACCGGCTGCTCGCCGAATGCCCCCGCGCACGCGCAGAATGGGCGCGTGACCAGAAACTGCGTAGCGATCCGCGCATCACCCCGATCGGCGCACTCCTGCGCAAGAGCAGCCTCGACGAACTGCCGCAGCTGTTCAACGTCCTGTTCGGCCACATGAGCATCGTCGGCCCGCGCCCCATCGTCGAGGCGGAAATCCCGCGCTACGGCGACCGTTTCGAGGCCTACTGCTCGGTCCGTCCGGGCCTGACCGGGCTCTGGCAGGTCAGCGGCCGGAACGAGGTCTCCTACGAAGCCCGTGTCCGACTCGATGCCCGCTACGCACAGCGCAAGTCGTTCTTCTACGACATGGCAATCTGTCTGCGCACCGTGCCTGCCGTCCTCGCTTCACGCGGCTGCTACTAGGTCGTAAACTCATAAACGGCACCATCGAGGCGCCCAAATGGCGAACAGCTCGGGCCGAAGTTGCCGCCGGGCGGGCTGGTTGCCCGTCCAAGGCAGCTTCGGTTCGAGATGGAAGCCATTTGGGCGTCCCTGCGGGATTTGCCCAAAATGGCCCAGCGCTGCGTCGGGAAGTCTTGAAATATCGACATATTCCTGCGCCTTCCCTCCTGCCACTGAGCCATTTTGCCTCAAACCTCGATGGTGCCGTTTATGAGTTTACGACCTAAGCCGTGAACAGTTCGCCGCTCCCCGCAACCACCACCCACACGCGCGCTCTGCGCCAAGCGATCTACTTGGCGCATCGCCTAAGGCACACCAGCCAGCTGCCGACGCAAGGCGGCGGCAAACAAGGCGGTGGCGAACAGGACCGGCGAAAGGTCCCCGCCGCTACCGGCTGATCCGCTTGGGGCGCAGGGCATCGCGCATTGCGAAGCTGGAACTGATGCGCGTCACCCCCGGCAAGCGCGAAAGCACTTCACCGTGGATCGCCTCGTATGCGGCAACACTCTCGGTGCGCAGACGCAGCCAATAGTCGACATCCCCTCCCATCAGGAAGCATTCGCGAATTTCCGGGCACTGCCGCACGGCGTTCTCAAAGCGTGAGAGGTAGTCCTCGGTCTGGCGCTCCAGCGTCACCTGCACCACCACATCGACGCCCCGCACATCGTCGTTTTCCGCGCCGGTGATCACGGTGTACCCACGAATCACGCCGCGATCTTCCATGATGCGGATCCGCCTGAGGCATGCGGAAGGAGAAAGCCCCACTTCCTGCGCCACTTCGGCATTGGGCTTGCGCCCGTCGAGGCGCAGCACACGCAGGATCGAACGGTCCACGTCGTCGGGGGCCCATGCCATGATCTATCACAACCTTCGTAGAACGATGCCAAATTTCGCATATCGTAGCGATTCCTGCGAATAATTGGCAGCCTATTTGAAACAGGGTACGATAGCCTTTCCTCATTCCGGCCCTGATCGATCAGGAGATAACCGGTTCCAAGGGGAATGATGTGGTTGCCGGAGCACGCCTGACAATCGACCTCGAAGCACTCGCCGCGAACTACCGGTTGATTCGCGACCGTGTGGCCCCCGCAGCGGTCGGCGGCGTGGTCAAGGCAAACGGCTACGGTCTCGGCGCTGCAGAAGTCGCGCGCACCCTGATCGACGAAGGCTGCCGCCATCTTTTCGTGGCCTTGCAGCGCGAAGCGGAAGCCCTGATTCCCGAGCTTCCCGCAGGCATTCCGGTCTACATCCTCAACGGCCTCCTCCCCGGCGGCGAAGCTGCCTGCGCGGCGCTCGGCGCGGTGCCGGTGCTCAATTCGCTGGACCAGATCGAGCGCTGGTCGGCCGAAGCGGCACGATGCGACACGCGCCTGCCAGCCGTGCTTCAGGTCGATACCGGCATGTCCCGCATGGGCCTGCCGGGCGACGAGATCGCACAGGTACTGGCGAGGCCCGAGCTGCTTCGCCCGATCGACCTGCATTTCATCATCAGCCATCTGGCCTGCGCCGACGAACCCGGCGATGCCGCCAACGCCGCGCAGGAAACACACTTCCGCACGATCGCCGCCAGCTTTCCCGGTGTCCCGCTCGCTCTCGACAACAGCGGCGGCGCGTTCCACGCACGCGGCCACTTCGACCTCGTGCGCGCCGGCATCGCGCTTTACGGCGGCGCGCCTCGCAGCAATGCACCGAACCCGATGCGCGCGACGGTGCACCTCGAAGCCCGCATCGCCCAGCTCCGCACGATCCCCGCCGGCACCGGGGTCGGCTATGGCCTGACCTTCAAGACCACGCGCGAGACCCGCATCGCCACCATCCCGGTCGGTTATGCCGATGGTTGGCCGCGCTGCCTCGGCAACCGGGGTTCGGCCTATATCGCCGGCATCCGCGTTCCGGTTGCCGGGCGCGTTTCGATGGACAGCATTACCCTCGACGTCACCGATGTGCCCGCCGAGCACCTCCGTCCCGGCGCGCCGGTCGAACTGCTCGGCCCTCATCAGGGCATCGATCAGGTCGCCGCCGATGCGGGCACCATTTCCTACGAGATCCTGACGCAACTCAGCCGCCGCTACGAACGGGTCTACCTCCCCTCTGAAACCAGCGCGCGCATTCGGAGCACTGCATCCATGAAGACTGCCCCATGAAGATCGCCATCCTCGGCAGCGGCGTCATCGGCGTCACCTCCGCCTGGTATCTGGCCGAAGCGGGCCACGAAGTCGTGGTGATCGACCGGCAGGAAGGCCCGGCACTGGAAACCAGCTTCGCCAATGCCGGCGAGATTTCGCCCGGCTACGCGTCGCCCTGGGCCGCCCCCGGCATTCCCACCAAGGCCCTGCGCTGGCTGATGATGGAACACGCACCGCTGATCCTGCGCCTCCACGCCGATCCGGCGATGCTGCGCTGGCTCTTTGCGATGCTCGGCAACTGCAACGCGCGCGACTATGCGATCAACAAGAGCCGCATGGTGCGCCTTGCCGAATTCAGCCGCGACTGCCTGATCGCGCTGCGCCGGGACACCGGCATCGCTTATGACGAACGCATGCAGGGCACCCTGCAACTGTTCCGCGAACAGAAGCAGCTCGACGGGATCGGCAAGGACATCGAAGTGCTGAAGGCCGATGGCGTGCCTTTCGAAGTGCTTGACAAGGCCGGCTGCATCGGCGCCGAACCGGGTCTGGCCACCAGCCAGGCGTCCATCGCGGGCGGACTGCGCCTGCCCCACGACGAGACCGGCGACTGCTTCAAGTTCACCAATGCCCTTGCCGCCATGGCCGCCGCCAAGGGCGTGCGCTTCCTCAACGGCACCTCGATCCACCGGCTGATCGAGGACGGCGGACGCATCACCCATGTCGAGACCGACCAGGGCAAGCTGGCGGCCGATGCCTTCCTTGTCGCCATGGGCAGCTTCTCGCCGCAGCTCGTTGCGCCGCTGGACATTCGCCTGCCGGTCTACCCGGTCAAGGGCTACTCGCTGACCGTGCCGATCGTCGACGAGCCGCGCGCGCCGGTCTCCACCTTGCTCGACGAGAGCTACAAGGTGGCGATCACCCGTTTGGGAGACCGCATCCGCATCGGCGGCATGGCCGAGATCTCTGGATTCTCCCGCGATCTGCCGCCTGCCCGCCGTGCCACGCTGGAACATTCGGCCGGCACCCTGTTCCCCGGCGCGGGCGACATGGCGCAAGGCAGCTTCTGGTCCGGCCTCAGGCCGATGACGCCGGACAGCACGCCCGTCATCGGCGCCACCAAGGTGCCGAACCTGTTCCTCAACACCGGCCACGGCACGCTGGGCTGGACGATGGCCTGCGGTTCGGCCCATGTCATCGCCGACATCATCGGCGGCCACAAGCCGGCCATCGAGACGGCAGACCTTGCCATCAGCCGCTACTGAACCTCATCCGGAAGGACCCGACATGACCATTACCCGCATCGACCAGGGCCCACGCATGAGCGAGGCCGTGATCCACGGCGACACCATCTACCTCGCCGGCCAGATCGGCGAACCGGGCGCGAGCATCACCGAGCAGACCAAGGTGGCGCTGGCGGAGATCGAGGCGTTGCTCGCCAAGACCGGCAGCAGCAAGGATCACCTGCTGATGGCCACGATCTGGCTCGCCGACATGGCCGACTTCGAGGAAATGAACGCGGTCTGGGATGGCTGGATCGCCGGCCACCCGGCCCCGGCCCGGGCGACCGGTGAAGCCAGGCTGTTCACCCCGGACTACAAGGTCGAGATCATCGTGATCGCCGCCAGGGCCTGAGAGGCTGTTTGAAAAATGCCCGAGAGGGCATTTTGACGGCGGCGCCAGCTCGCATAAAGCGAATTTCGCGGCACGGGCCCCTTCGCCCCTGCCGCGAAATCCCGGATCGGTCAGCCCGCCTCGGGATGGTCCTCCAGATGCCACTTGCCCGGAGCCGTCCGGCGTATGCCGCCGCCGCACCCCCGGCATGCCCCGACATACCCGGCATCGGTCCACACGACATCTCTCCGGACAGGCTTGTGCCGCCCGAGCAGGCACTTCAACTTGGTCGCAAACATTGCATGGCCCCCAGTGCAATTCATGAATTCCGACGACCCCCCGCCGGAATTTGCGTACATTAGTTAACACAACAAGCCGGCGATAGCCTGATTTCGGGCGGACAGTTGTCCCGCGATGAGATCGTCCGCCCGATGCATTCCGCAGCGGCAGTTGCCGCGGTGCCCTTCCCCCAGGCCGCCTGCCCTGCAACGTGGCCGCATCCGCCAAAGCGCCCACGCGGCATCCCCCTCCTCTTGCGGCCACGAATGCACGCACGAAGAGGGGCGATTCGCCACCGTTCACCGCACCGCGCTCTCGCATTACCCGCAGATCGAGGGTGCAGCCCCTGCGCGTTCATATGCGGGAAAGGCTGCCGTCAACATCCAGAAAGCCCACGGTGCACAAGGGCGGCAAGAGAGCCGCAATGGACACCCTGGCCAGATGAAGGGGGTTTTGAAAGCCGGAAACGCGAACAGGGGGTTCGGACGAAATGCCGAGGAAACGCACAAACCGGCTGAACAGGTTTGGAGGAACGACGTTATGAGTGGCATTTCCAAAAGGTCGCAGATGCTGATCATGCTCGGCATGCTGGCTATCCCGGTTTCGGGCAGCGTCGCGGCGCAGCAGCAGGATCCGCAAGAGGGCGATGTAGCGGCCACCGTCTACGGCGAACGTCCGGTCAACCGGGCGGAAGCGACCAAGGGCCCGGAGATCGAGGGCATCATCTCCGCCCGCATGGGTGACAAGATGCAGGTGACCAGCGCCGACGGCAGCAAGACCGTCATCGTCATCGATGACGCCACCAAGATCAAGGCCAGCGGCGGCTTCCTGGGCATCAGCCGCAGCAAGCTGGCGGCGACCTCGCTGCTGAACGGCCTGCCGGTCTCGGTCGACACCCTGCAGGCCAACGGTGCGCTGCTGGCAGACTCGATCGACCTCAAGAACAAGGATCTGAAGACCGCGTCGATGATCCACAACGGCACCGACCAGCGCTTTGCCAGCAACGAGGCCGCCACCGAGGCCCTGCGCGGCCGCATGGGCGACATCGACAAGTACAACGTCAAGGGCACGACCAACGTGAACTTCGACACCGGCAAGTACGATCTTTCGCCCGAAGCCAAGAGCAACCTGTGCGCCGCGGCCAATTCGGCCGATGGCATGGACAATGCCCTGCTGCTGGTGGTCGGCTACACCGACTCGGTGGGCAGCGACGATTACAACCAGACGCTCAGCGAAAAGCGCGCCACCCGCGTGGTGAACTATCTCCAGCAGGCCTGCCACTGGAAGCCCTACCGCATGCTGACCCCCACCGGCATGGCCAAGGCCGACCCGCTGGCGGACAACAGCACGCCGGAAGGTAAGGCCCAGAACCGCCGCGTGGCGGTGAACATCCTGGTCAGCAAGGCCGTGGACGGCTTCTAAACCGGGAACAGGAAATGGCCGGGGTGCTGCGCACCCCGGCCATTCGCCGCGATCGGCCGCGGCTCGCCCTCACTCGATATGCCGATCATCTCGATCAGCCTGGCCTTTTCCTGGTCGGCAAGGTCGGTCGTCTCGGCCGGATCGTCGACAAGGTTGTAGAGCTCCCAGCCCGAGGCATCGAGCGCGTTGAGCTTGTCGTGGGTGATCTCGTCGCCGAAGGCGCCGCCGGATTCGACAAACGAGGTACCCGGCCAGGGACAGACCGCGCGCCAGCCGGCATGGTAGAGCGAGCGGTGGCCGAACATCTCGTAATACTGGGTCTGGTGCAGGCCCGTGGCACCGCTGTCGTCAAAGGTGTTCTTGAGACTGAAGCCCTCGATCGGCGCCTGGGTCACGCCGCGGATCGTGGCAGGCGGCTCGACGCCGAGGCAGTCCAGCACGGTCGGCACCATGTCGATGCCGTGGCAGAACTGGGTGCGCACCTCGCCCTTGGCCTTGATGCCCTTGGGCCAGGAGATGATGAAGGGATCGGATACGCCGCCGCGATAGTGATCGGTGTGCTCCAGGAAGCCGGCGAAGACTTCCATCATGCGGGCATAGAGCTTGCGCTCGTCGTCCGAGAGGCTGTCCCAGTCCTGCACGTCGGGATCGTGGCGCGACATCACCGTGTTCTGCGGAATGACGCCCAGTTCCTTCTGCCGCCTGAAGGTTTCCTCGCGGTAGTGGTCCCAGCCCTTGTCGAACTGGCCCTTGTACTTGTCGGCCCATTCCCTCGGCACGTGATGCGGGGCGTGCTGGGCGCCGGGGCAGAAGTACATGAAGAACGGCTTGTTCTGCGCGACCTGCTTGGCGTCGGCGATCATCGCCTTGGCCTTGTCCACCAGGTCCGGGGTGAGGTGATAGCCTTCCTCCGGCGTCGCCTCGGGCTCGACCTGCATGTTGTCGCGCACCAGCTCGGGATAATACTGGTGGGTGTCGCCGCCGAGGAAGCCGTAATACCGCTCGAACCCGCGGCCCAGCGGCCAGCGACTGTAGGGACCCGCGGCCGAGGTCTGCTCGGCCGGCGTCAGGTGCCACTTGCCGATGGCATAAGGGTTGTAGCCTGTTCCTGCAGGATTTCCGAGATGAAGCCGTTCTCGAACGGGATGATCCCGTTGCCGCCGGGAAAGCCGATCGAGCCCTCGGTGATGCAGGACATGCCGTTGGAGTGGTGGTTGCGCCCGGTGATGAAGCACGAGCGCGAGGGCGAGCACAGCGCCGTCGTGGTCATGTTGGTGAAACGCAGCCCGTCCTTGGCGAGGGCATTGATGTTGGGCGTATGGATCGGGCTGCCGTAGCAGCCCAGATGACCGAACCCGGTATCGTCCAGCACGATGAACAACACGTTGGCCGCGCCTTCCCTGGCGCGCAGCGGCGCGGGCCAGGCCGGTTCCGAGACGTCGTAGGTGCGTCCAAGGACACCGTTGAACGCCTGTCCTGCCTTGTATTCCTTCAGGGCCATGATTCGTCCTCATCCAGCGGGGGTGGACGGGATTATGCAAAGGCGATCACGGCGCGGTTATCGGTGATTGCGCCCAGGCCACTGCGCGACGACCGAAAACCGGCGGGGAGCTTCCCTCCTTATCGATGGCAAATGGCTGTAGATCGATGGTTTTTCCAAGTTGCCGCAAAGGCCCAAGCACGCCTCGCCGTCACCATGGACACGTGCGGGTCAGGCCCGCCGGTCCAGCCCATCCCACCACGATCTGCCTGATGGCAAGCGAAAGGCGAAGAACACCAACGACCGACAGTCGTGGGACAAGCCGCAAAACCCGCGATTTCCCGGCCGGCTTCTTGAGGATCTAGAGATGATTTTGGATGAGCTCTTGGCGGAGAGGGTGGAATTCGAATTCATGATGTTTCACCGTTGGAAATGCGTGTGATTTGCATCCGGATTGCCCCCAGAATGCCCCCGTGGATGCCCCCGAGTTCAGGAGCGAATTGATCTCGTCGACTTCCATTTTTCGATGTCGGAGAGCGGCCACGCGACGCTGCGGCGGCCAATGCGCAGGGGTTTGGGAAACGTGTCTTCCTGCATGTATCGATAGATCGCGGACCGACTCAGGCCGGTTTCACGTTCGACCTCGGGGCGTCGCAACAGCGGGCCAATGCCCCCAGCCCGGGGAGCGGGTTGAGTGGTTTCAGCCATTGGCCTTCGATCCTTCTGATTTTGGGAAATTTTTGGCGGCAATGCCGCGCTTCCGGGGAGACCGGTCGCAAGCGGCCTCCCCTTCCGCTTGAGGGCTCATTCCCTCAAACTCGAATTCTGTGTGGCACTCGCCCCTCATATCGCCGCCTTCGCCGGCACGGGCGCTTCGACACGAACGAAGTCCATCACCAGCACTTCCGGGTTTGCGTCCCAGCTGCACGGCTTCTTCGAAAGCGAGAGGTTCTGGTTCCAGGCGCGCGCAAACGCGGTGGTATGGGTGAAGCCCTGGGCGCGGATCTCGTCGATCGTGATCGACTGCAGGAGCGCGTGGCCGACCCAAATCACCTGCAGATGCTGGCGATGCCAATCGCGCAGGAGCTCGCGCGCGAATCGGCGGCGGCCGAGGCCCGGCCCCACACCCTCGACGTCGGTCACAAACGTCGGACGCGCGCGCTTCAGCTGCGCTTGCGCCGACGAAATATGGTCGAACTCCAGTGGCAGGTGAAACGGCTCACGCACCCAAAGCAGCGCGCCCGGCCGAATGTCGGCCAGGCGCCCGCCGATGGGGCGGTAAAGGCGAGAGAGGTAGCCATCAACGAGCCGCTCGATCTGGGGCTCGATGATGGTGAAGGGCTGGGCTTTCACTCAGCTACCTCCCTGCTTGCACTCTGTCCGGTTGCCCCGTCTTCGGGGGCGGTTGCGACACCGAAGGACAGCAGTGGATGAACCCAGCCCGGGTTCTGTTGAAGCGCGCCGGCCGTGGCGCCGGTCAGCACTTGATCGTTGAGCTTGTGCCACTCACGGAAGGAGACTTCCTCTACGTGCGGCTGTGCGAGCTCGAGGCGGCGCATTTTGGGAAACAGCGCCATGAACCTTGGCGTAGGCGACCAGTAGCGGCGAATCTCGGCATCATCGACGCGGGCGAGCTCGGCAATCGCGTCATGTGCGGCTACACGCCAGCCCGGCGTGTTGGCGGAGCGGAGAAGCGCAAGGCCTGCAAGCACCGCGCCCGCGCGCCGCTTCGTATGCTCCGGCGCCGAATGGAAGGCAGTGAGCGATTCCTCCGGCTGTTCCATCCGCATGAACGGCTCAGCCGCGATTCGGTCGAGGGCACGTTCCCAGATGGCATGAGCCTCCGCATCTTCCACGAACGGCGCTACGAAGTCGGCCGGCTCCTCCTCGTCGGATCCGCGCCAGGTCGAAGTCAGCCCCCGGGCGCCGACATGAGTTTCGCCCACCGTCTTGCCGAGCTCGATGCGCAACTGGGCCCACACGATGTAATCGCGGCCGATGGTCCCTGCTTCCTCGGCATCGTCGACGAGAATCGCGCGGAGGATCTCGCGGCGAATCGAGCGCATGACGTGCAGGCCCTCGGCCTTGACCCCATGCTCTTCCTTCGCGGCCGCCCGGGCAGCAATTGCATCGCCCGGGCTTGCCGAGGCATTGAAGGCCGCTCCTGCAGTGACCGTAGTGCTGATCGACGTCGCGACCTTTGCCGCACTGGCGACCTGCCTCGGCTTTTGCTCCGCCTCCCGCTTCGCCTTCCGACTTGCCCACCAGTAGTGCGCTTCGGCGGCGCCATCGTTGCCGATCTCGACAGTTGCGACGATGTCGCCGTCCGGTAGCACAAGCTCCGAATCATTTTGCCCAGCGGCGGGGAAAAGCTCGAGTGCCGTATCGGCAAATCCATGGCTGCCCGGCGCGCTCGCCACGAAACGCAGCCCTGGCCGGCAAGTCATTGCCTTGATGCTCTCGCGGAAGTCCGCCAGCTTACTCTCTGCGAGATCGCGGAGAATGCCCTCGTCACTCACCCGGCCGCGCTCCGGACCATCGGCGAAAAGATCGAGCTCGATCCGGCCGCCCTGCCCTTGATAGATCTTGGGCCCGACGAACCGCAGAAGCCGCTCCAGTTCGGCATCCCCGACCTTCAGGTACGCGCGGATCCGCGCCGGCGTGCGGTCGTAGTCACGCAGAGCAGAAAAGTGCTTCCAGGCCGCGCGCTGAAGATCCCGATCTTCGGTTGCCGCGTAAGCCTCCGCGACCTCGCTTGAAATGGTGCGATCGGCATAGGCCGCAAAAATCGCCGGTTCCAACTGCCCCAGTCGAAGCTGACGCGCGACCCAGACTGCTTCCTGCCCGATGTTCGCAGCTATTGTCTCAACTGCAGCGCCTTCAGCGTGCGCACGCGCGATGGCCGCGTTGATCTCGTACGGCCGAAGATCCCGCCGCAGCAGGTTCTCGTGGAGAGACATCTGCGTGATCTGGTCCGGCGAAAGGTCACGCAGCACGATATCGGTTTCGTGGTCTGCTGGCAGAACGCCATCCGAAATCAGGCCTTGCAGTGCGCGCAGCCGGCGGCCGCCCGCCAACACTCCGTAATCGGCCTCACTATCTGGGGGCATGTGATGGGCGACCATGGGCAGCATCAATCCGACAGTGCGAATTGACGCCTTGAGTGCGTCAACGCTTTCCGCGTCCTCCTGGTTGATGCGAACATTGGCAGGCGAAACAACCAGCTGACTCACTCGTACGGTAGCGTACGTCATTGCACGGCACTCCGGTGATTGGCCGCTTGGTCGCGCCTGGTGCGCTTGCGGCGGGGTTGGGGCTTCAGGGGAAAGGCGAGCTGCCTGCCCTCGCCCGGGAACTCGAGATCGAGCTCCGCGCATTCGGCGCAAGTGCAAAGCCGCTCGCGGCGCTTCACGGGCGGCGAACCTTCCGACGCCGGTCCATTTCGTCCCAGAAGTAGCGATCCTCGGCCGACATAGGGCCGAGCGTGGTGCGGCGCGCGCGGCGCCGGCGGCCAATGATCTTCAAGACCATGGCCGCCACGATCGCGCGGAGGATTGTCGAGCCGCCCCGGCGCATCAGTCGATGCCCAGCGCGGTTTTGTAGGTATCCATGAGCATGTCCATTTCGCGGCGATCGTCCGGCTTCATCTTCCGGACGCGCACGATCTGGCGCATGATCTTCACGTCATACCCGACGGCCTTGGCCTCGTTGTAGACGTCGCGGATATCGTCGCCGATGCCCTTCTTTTCCTCCTCGAGGCGCTCGACGCGCTCGATCAGAAGGCGGAGGCGATCGTCAGTGGTTTCAGCCATGGGCCGGCACCTCCACAGCGCCGCAAGTGGTCGTGCAGCCGCTCGCCGTTGCAAGCGCGTGGACCGAAGCGAAAATTTCGTTCAGTTGGCTGGCCGCCAACTGCAGCCCCACCTCGTATGCCATCAGTCGCAAGGCAGTATCTGACGCCCGATCGCAGACCTCAGTCAGCGCCATAACAGCTGATTCGGCCCCGTGGCACGCAAGGTCCACTGCCTGGGCAGCGCGGGCCGGCGCAACGCCGTTCGCGATCATTAACTGCCGAAGCTGGGCGCGGGTGTTCTCACCATACTTTGTCACGCGAATTCTCCCTGAAGGCTGCGATCGGCCAAGTGCTTGTTGAGCCAGCCAGCGCCCGCGCGACGTTTGCGCCGCGCGCGGTCCTGCGCGGCCGGCGTCGGGAGATGGCGGGCATGCATGATCGCTTCGAGATCGCCGAGGTGGCCGAGGACGACCTCGTCATCCAGCGGATCGAAGTCCGCGCCGGCGCGCATCGCGTATTCGACGCAGACCGGGTTCTCGTCGCAATCGATCCAGGATTCTCCGGCGACACGATCCCACCAGTCTTCGATCTCGAAGACCTGGCCCTCGTAGGTGCCACTTGCGACGACGACGGCCTGCCCCGCAAGCGGGTGCGCCTTCCGGTGCATAGTCACGCAAATTCTCCCTGTCGGGTCGTGTGAACGTGGTCGTCGCCCAGGCAGCCGGTGCAGAGCGTCGGATCCCCCGGCACCCACGCACACGAGCCCGGGCAGGCGTCGTGCCAGGTGCAGCCGCAGCTGCGACAGATCTGCGGCTCGGGCAGACCGCTCGCCGGGTCGAAGTGGTGGTGAAGCAGCAGGAGCTCGTAGACGGCGAGATCGAACACCATCACCTGCCGGAGCAGGCGAGCCTGTTCGACCGAAAGGCAAGGCTCGTCGGCCTCCGCTGCGAACAGCCGTTCCTCGAGCTTCAGCAGATCGGCCGACGTGATCCTCCGGACGCGATCGCCTATGACGATCAGCGCGGCCGCGACCTCGACCATGTCGAGACCGGCCGCCTCACGGCGCTTTCTCAGGTATGTTCCGGGTGACATCGGCATCGTTCAGGCCGCCTCGATCGCGCGGTATTCAGGCCACTGGAAAATGACGATCACGGCATCGGAGGTATCTCCGCAGAGCATCTTAGAATGCATCTGGATCTGCCATTGTTGGCCGTCATTCTTGAAAAGGGTCGTCGCCTCATCATCTCGCCAGGCGGCGACACGCTCAGGCAGCGCGATCTGATCAAATTCCTCTCGCGTGCCCGGTCCGGCGTAGATCAGCGTCGGCGTAGACACCCCGCAAAACTCGTAATGCTTCATGTGGGTCACCTTGTGCCGAGGACGCAGAAAGACGCATCGAACGGCGAAGGCCGTACGAGCGCAGGGCTATTGGATTGCTTGCTTGGGGATCGCGCCGGTCAGCCGGGCGGCCCGGTCGCCTGCGTCATCATCTCGAGTAGGGTCAGGGCGCTGTGCAGCGCCTGGATAGCTTCCTCAACCTCTTGGATAGCCGCGCGCTTCTGACGCGGATCCACACCCGGTTGCGATGCCAGCACAAGCGCAGCGTGCGCTTCTCCACCTTCCCGGATCGCATCAACAGCCAGACGGCCGAGAGCAACCTCGTTTGAGAAACGGAACATGCCGGCTTCATCAAGCAGATAGCCGTAGGTTTCGAAAAGCGGGGCGCCATCGCCACCGGCTGAACGGTAGGCCAGATCCAGCTTGATCGCATCGTGCAGCGGGATCTTCTCGCGCCGCAGGGGATCGCCCCAGGCACGGACCATGCTCTCACTGCGCGGCTTCCCGTTCGGGTTGCAAAGCAGCGCGGCCATCGCCGACCAACCGCCGGGGATCTCGCCGGCGATGCGCGCCAGGGCAGCATCAATAGTCAGCGGGGCGCGGCCTTTCGTCATGCCATGCCTCCGGGGCTGCCCCTTGACGGCGCAGCCCCTTCGGCCATCGTGCGGTTGTCAACGCCAGCACGAGAGACATGATGAACGACGATGCGATTCAGGCACTTATCGCTGCAAACATTTCCGCAACTATCGCCAGTCTTCAAACGTGGCGAATACTGGCCAATAATGGTCTGCTGGATCCGCAAGAGTTGGATGAAATGGTCCACGGCCTTACCCTTTCCTTGGAAGGGCTACAGGGGAACCGGTACGCCGAACTGATCCGCAGCGCTTACCAGAACGTGCTCGATCCAGCGATGGCGCAGCTTTACCAAGCAGCTCGCGCAAATTGGAAAGGCGCTCCATCTCCTGAAGCAGATCAAGCTGGAGGCGATTGAGCCACCCTACCCCTAGCGATTTACGCGAGGTTGCGCGGCGCATGCGTCGCGCACGCCACAGGGCTAAAGCTCGCTGACGGCGGTGCGGCCTGCTCATGCCACTGCTCCGGGGCCGCCGAGAAGAGCGACGGCCCCTTCGGCTGACCAGCCTCGGGAAGTGGCGGAAACTTCAACGCCCCGCGCAGCGACGGCTGGAGCGACTGTGCGCAATTGCAGCATAAGCGACGGACGGATCGCGATAATTCCATGCCCCATGGTCGCAATCACCGTTCAAGCCCTCGAAGCGGATTATGGATGCCGTCAGCAGCGGCGGGGGTTTGCACTGCTGACGGCGATCCGCCCGAGTGGGGCTCGGACATGGGGTCCGGCGCGGAGAAGATGTCTGGACGCAAAACATAATCCGGGATGCCGGTCGCATCCGAAACTGTCCGGACATTCTCCGCCGGGAGCAGTTTGTCGCTCAGCAACCAACCTCGAATTGTCGACTGGCGTTTACCGAGCAATCGACCGAACGCCGACTGCGAGCCGACCTTGCGGACCGCCACTGCTAAGGCAGAATCAGATTCATGCTCTAACGCCATTGCGCTTACCTAACGCAAGGGCGTTAGGTCCGTCAAGCGCCATCGCCGCGTATCCTATCTAACGCCCTGTCGTTAGAAAGAAGCATGGATCTCGGAACTCGCATTGTGGAACGGCTGGGCGTCCTCGGAATGTCGCAGGCCGAGTTGGCACGTCGCGCAACGATCCCACAATCAACGATCAATAGCCTCATAAAGCGCGGGAGACGTTCATCTCCTCATCTCGTTCGCATAGCCCGAGAACTGCACACCACACCCGCCTACCTAACAGGCGAAAGCGATGATCCTGAGGCGGAGTTCGGCGACGATCCCGTTCACCTTACCGCTGAAGAACGGGATTGGGTTGAACTGCTAAGGGCGATTCCCTCTAAGGAGCGAGCTGCGGCGCTAACGCTTGTGCGGACAATTGCCACCAGCGCGAGGTCACCGAGCGTCCATGGATAGGGGCATTATGCCATGGAGGCGGGGTCACACATTTTAGGGTTCTAATTGCTCGAACTTCTGAGCAGCGAACCCGCAAGCCCAACGCCCAGAGTCATATTAAACTCGAATTCCAGGGGGATATTTTGGCAAGCTACATCGTCGCCTATGATCTGGTGAACAAGAAAGACGAACAGGACTATCAAGAACTCTGGGACGAGCTTGAAAAACTGGAATCAATCAGGGTTCAGCTTTCGCTTTGGTTCGTTTCTACGCACTTATCTGCCCAAGATCTGCATGACCAACTGAAATCGCATATGCACAGCGACGATAGGCTACTGATTTCTGAGATCATTGCGGACGGCCTTGCAGGTTCAGAAGTCTTTCATGGAGCCAATGATTGGCTGGAAGGGCATCCTCCCCGCAATTGCAACGGGAGCCTACGCGCATGAGCGTTGCACTCAATACCCCGGCCGCCCAGAAGCAATACGAGGCACTGCATCGCGAAGCTGGAGAAGTTCTATCCTTCTGGATGAATGTCGAGGTACAGGCTCAGCAAACCTTTTGCGCTGCACTTGAAGCACGGAATGGCGCGGCGATGAAGGCGGTCTTTCGCGCGGCGATTAATGCCAACGCGCGCCTATCGATGACGAACGAGGCTGTGACGCACTGCCTCGAAGAGATCGCCGCCGCGGAACTGCTAGATGAATGGAATAGCCTTTACGCGCGCGCTCGCAAACTCGCGAGGCGCCGAAACGCTGTTGCACATAGCCAAGCAGTGATCGTGATGGGGAAGCCCAAAGGCGGCGTCGCATCGGCGGTTGGCGCACGCCTTGTGGACCCTCTGGAGGACGGAGAGTTTCCGCCCAACCCGTCGAAACTCCTAGTGGAAGGCATCAGCGTTGAGCAGTTGGTCGAAATGAAGGGGCGGTTTCACAGCCTGGCGTTTGATCTCCAGACCCACCGAGAGAAGATCTACGTAGCGCAAAAGCAGTTTCGAGCATCGCCCGCACAGTGATTTCGTCGGCGGCGAAATGCTCATCGAGCAACCCAGACTCGTTGAGCACCCTCGCCGCCGCCGCGACCATCTCCGATGTAACTTCGATATGCTCGCTCACCTTCACCTCAAACATCTGGCCGCCGGATAGCAGCCCTTCCCACATTGCCATTCTGCCAAAAATGAGCGGCGATCACTACTAACATGAACGGAGCATCAGGATGAGCCATTATAAGGGCGTGGATCTTTCTAGTCGCTACGAGCGTGAAACTGAACTCGCCGAGATGAGACAGATAGTGGATGCCTTGAGCCCGCTGCTCCTAAGCCGCATCAAGGAAATCTGGTGCGATTCCAAGGCTGGCGCCTGCTACGCAGTCACGATGCGCGCCGGCCCGTGGGACGATAGCTTCGCCACCGGGATCCACGCCGCATTCATGACCCAAGGCGGGCACAACGGCATCTCCATCCAAGGCGCCCCCCGTGAGATTTTCATCGAACCAGAATGGGAAGGTGACGAGTTGTAAATCATCTTGCGCGGCGTACTACCCAAAGTGCCTACCCTGTCGAATTAAGGCTGCGAATCCGACCGGCGATCGGCCTTCGTTCAAGATCGCAGAAATCAAATGTCAGGTCCGCGTGGACCGAGAGCGGATGGAACAACTGCAACGCTTGGTGGGGCAACTATGAGAATCAACATTCCACAATGGGCATCAGCGCTCGGGCTGGTTGCGATTGCCCTCCAAGGGTGCGACGCAGTCGATCCTTTTGCCGATGCGAAGGACGTGGTGAGACACGACATGCTTGATCCCAACGCGGCACAGTTTCGGGATTTAAGCCACTGCCCCGCCGATCAGTTGATGATCACCGGCGAAGTGAATGGCAAGAACAGCTACGGAGCATACACGGGATTCAAACCGTTCTTTTATGCTGACAGCGGTGTCGTGGATTTAGATCACGGCGATTTTTCGGCAGCACTGAAACGTTGCTACGGCCACGATGCAAACGACGTGGCACCGGACACGCTTGAAGCACCCACGCTTCCCGAGGCGAGCGAGAGCACGAAGGTCGCTGACCAAGCACACGTTGACCTCCCCAAAGGCCCGAACCGCTTCCCCTACGTCGCGCCCGATGGCGTCGACATTCGCAACGCGACCGACGAAGCGAACTGGAAAAAGTACGGCACCACCGACCCAGATGGCGGTGAATGACAGCTTGTCCGAGAACTGGCTTTCCACAAATATGTAAAGTATGGCTTTACATGTCCCGTAAAGCCATACTATACAATCCGCATGGAAATCGAAACCGTCTCGCACAAGAACCTGCGCAAGTTTCTCGAAACCGGGAGGGCCAAGGGGATGATCGAGCCGGAGCGGATCACCGACATGATCGCCTTCATCGTTGCGGCCGCCACGTTCAACGAACTGACCGTCCCGCCGAACTTCGGTTTCCATGCCCTGACCGGCGATCGCGCCGGCACGTTCGCCATGACCGTAACGCGGAATTGGCGCCTGACATTCACCAAGGTCGACGAGCAGACAATCGCCGACCTCGATCTCGAGGACTATCACTGATGGCGATCAAGGTTCACCACTCGATCTTCGTCCACCCAGGCCCCTGGCTCCGGCGCCAGTTCATCGAGCCGTATCACCTCACCGTTCAGGCGACGGCGACCGCGCTGGGCGTGACCCGCGTGGCGATGAGCAACCTGCTCAACGGCAAGGCCGCCCTCTCCGCCGAGATGGCGCTGCGTTTCGAAAAGGCATTCGGGATCTCGGCCGATACGCTGATGCGCATGCAAACCGCCTACGATCTTGCCCAGGTGCGAGAGCACGGGGACGAGCTCGTCGTCGAGCGCATCGCCAAGGCCGCCTGATACTAGCGAAAAGTGGGGGTACACCCCGGGGGTACCGGCCTTTTCCGGCTATCGCCGAAACCGCAGAACCCTGCGGCTTTGAGCCTTAAGCACGGCGGACGGACTATCCGCCGCGAAAGGTTCCAGAAGGAGTAAGCATGCGTGAACCAGCCACTGTCGCCTGCCAAGGATACTGGGACCTAAACCGTGCCTGGAAGGAAATTGTGCGCATTGCCGATGCACTCGATATCCCCCAAAATGCGTTAAAAAGGGAACCGCCTTATGGGAAAGGCGGACAAGTCATCATACCGTTCTATTGCGAAATCGATGGTATATCCGAAGAAGAAGCGATCATAAAACAAACCGAGATTATAAGTGCTCTTTATCTTGGAATGTGATTGTCCGGTCAGACCCATCCGCAGTAATTAGTATTCAAGAAATTCCGAATGAGGGGGGGCAAATGTCGCTTGGTTTTGAAAGCTTGAAGGTCGGTGGGCTCAAATGGGTCGCGAGCTATCTACAGTCCCTCGAGATCCCCTTGTTCCCCCAGTCGTATTTTCGCGGGCACGCATCAACCGACTGGAAACTTCAGGCATCGGTATTCAGGCCTGGCACCGTCGGTATTACCCGGATTGCCGAACTCAGCGCTTGGCAGCAAACTGCTCGGCGCTTCTTTCCCGGTGGATTGCACGGCCCGCTGGAGTACCTAGTGCTAGCCCAACATTTCGGCATTGCGACCAACCTTCTGGATTGGACGACTAACCCGTTAATCGCGCTTTTCTTTGCCTGCCAGAGCGATGCTGGCGATGTTGACGGAGTGGTGATTCAAATCACTGGGACTGCACTCGATGTCGAAGGGCTGTCTGCTGAAGAAATCCTGTATCGCGAGAAACAGCCCCCCTTGATCATCGACACATCGACCATGAACATTCGCTCTACCGCGCAAGACAGTGTTATGTCTCTACATGGTCCGGACGAGCCGCCGCTCGACGGAAAGGCAGTTTTCCGAGTCCCGCACACCGCCAAGAATGAAATCCTGCACGCTCTTACGCTCTTTGGCATAACTCCAGAACGCGTATACGCTGATTTGGGCGTAGCAGCCGTCCAATTTCGCGACGCCCTTCATATCCAACATCAAATACGCGAAGCCTTTCAACGGGCGGGATCAACTCCGTTGCCCCCACAAGTATGATCCGCACCGCGTCGATCTCAGGGAATCAGAACTTTTCCGTTTGAGAGCTCGGCGATTACAAGCTCGTCACCACGAAGCTCGCAAATCTCAACGGGCACTCCTTTAAATCTCTTCGCGCCTGGAATTTCTGAAGCAATGAACGGGTGCGTATCGAGATGCGCCGCAATATCATTCCAATGAGTGTCTCGAAGCCGGAACTCTTTCACGGTCTGCCCTTGGTTTGCGGCGCTCTCAATTTGGGCTTCCATAACTTTCAACACATAGAGAAACATCAATCATTCTCCTGCACTAATCCGATCGCGATCAAACGGCGGATTGCTTCCGGCCTCCCTGGCGAATCAACCTCACGGCTACGCCAAGTATCAATCGCATCTAACTGATCACGCTTGATCCGGACGCTAACTTCCTGGCTATCGACCCTCGGCCGCCCCATCGACTTTTTACGCGTATCAACTATTGCCATGCCAACTTTATGCGCGCATAAAGTTCGGGCGGCAAGAGAGTTTGCACCTCTCCGCCGCCCTAACCACAACCGATCACGAGGAGATCGAGCATGGCTATCGCTGCCTCTACCATTCACGTCGTTTCCGCCAATGCCCAATCTTGGCTACAGCGCGTCGTCGCGCAGTTCATCCACACCCATGACGAGCCCGTGCCAGCGACGATCACAACGACGATCGTCGACCTGCGATTGATCCTCCGTCGCATCGAGCATGCGCGCCGCGAACACATGCGCTGGGATAGCCGCTATCTGTCGCAGACGGTACGCCGAGCAGTGATTGCGCCGCTTGAAGAGTTGAATGTGTCCGACAACCTGCATCGCTTGCGGCACGGTGCGATCTTCGCACTCGCGCCGATCGCTGAGATCGGCCGCGCGCACGCCCGCGAAGCCATCAATGTGGATCGCGAACTTGAAGAAGCTGCGCACCTGGTGCGCGCTGCGATCGCCGACGCCGAAGCTTCGCGAGACTAGCCCCTGTAAATCCCCTGAATTCTTGCTATGTTCTGCTCTGCGGGGCCGGGGCAAACCACGATGACAACAGGGAAACATGGCGCCGATGCGCGAGGTGGCAACTGACGCCTCGCTTCGGCTGAGGCCTGAGATGACGAGCCGGCGCCTGCTGGTGCTGGCTTTCGTCCGGAACTACATCGAACGATGGGGCGAAAGCCCCTCCTACGGCGAGATCGCGAACGGTCTGGCCATCAGCGCCACGCGGGCGCGGCAACTTGTGAAGGCGCTGGTCAAGTCCGGCCAGCTGCTCCGCAAGGCCGGCCCGCGTGGCCTTTCCCTTCCGACGCAAGTTGAGGACGCAATCCGCCAACTGCGCGAACTCGGCTGGCAGGTCGATGACTCTGTAGGCCTCGCCCTGCCCCCCTGCGCAGATTCGTCTCTGCTCGCACCGCCAATGCTGGACTACCACCCTGATCCTTAGGCGGAGACACAGGGGCGATGGGAAAAGCGAAGACACGGCGCATTCGAGAGCGGGCCAAAGAACCGACGCACCTGCAATCCCCTGCTTATCGACGGTGGGCTGAACGCCATCCGCGCCAAGCGCGCGACGAGGAGCAGCTTCAGCGCTACAACGCCTCGACGAAAAAGAACTGGGCGCACCGAACCAGCGGCACTCCAGAAACCCATGCAAAGGCCGCGGCAACGCGCCAAGGCGCCGTCGCCCGTCTGTTCGAAACCGGCGACATCGATGCATTCCAGTTGTCGGCCGCCGTTTCGATCGCCGCGACGCACGCGCGGATAACTGGCGATGTCACCGTCAGCACTGTGAGCTTCGAAACGCGTGTTGACCAAAGCGGACGAGCAGATGCCTCCTTCTTCGAAAAACTCGGCACCGTAAGGGCCGAAGTTGCGTACACAAATTGGCGTCGACGCATCGAGCACCAGGCACTGGTGTTCGCGATCCTCATTGATGACGTCGGGATCTCTATCGCGGCCAAGCGCTTCGGAATGCGCAATGCGCGGGCAAAGAAAATCCTGATCGATGCCCTCGACCTTTGGGAACAGTTCTCAATCGAAGCATGTAAGTCGATCGATGATGCCACGCTCCTCGCCGCGCAAGCGGGAATCCTTTAGGCAACGTCAGTCGCCTGAGCGATCAAAGCGTTCATGTCGTCTGCGGTGCGCGCCATAGCCGCCTGATGCACCAAACGCTTGGTCAGATACCTGTTATGAGTATCGGTGAGCCAATCTTTTAGATCCCAATCACCGTCGTCTAGAGAAATGGCTTCGCCAGTCGGATTTCCTTGAAGGCTGGCTGCGATTTGCAAAGCTCGAAGTCCTAATAATGCAGCCTTTTCTCTCACCAATGGGGAAACTTCATCATCCTCATCGTTATGAGGAGAGTCTGAAAACGCTGCAATCATCCCTCGTATTCCGTTTACCGCTACGGGGAAGTCGAGCATTTCCCTCGTCACGTCGGGACCGAGCGCTCTCCAATCGATGGTCTCCGGTAAATCTGGAAATTCCGGAACATTGCCAACCCACTGTCCCGCCTCGCCTCTGGACCCCTGATAGTTCTCAGAGTCGCTGATCGCGTTCGATAGATCGTTGGCGTAGGCCTCAAGCGAAGCGACGAGATAGATCGTCGAAAATTCCCGATCAGTTTTTCGCTTTCGGCGATCGCCCAGCCATTTCACCGCAAGAGAAAACGTCGTGGTAAGGAATGACGATCCTGCCACCAGGCTCAGTACCTGCCACCATGTCACGCTGATCTCTGCCGCCATAGCTTACCCCCTGCGCAAAATAGACCCTGCCAAACCGTCACCATAACAGGCAAATCCGACCCCGCGATAGCTGCGCCCAACCTCGGTAGGCGGCAGTCTGAAGCCCGAGAAAGCCCGTCGACCATCCGGTTGGCGGGCTTTTTGCGTCAACAGGGGAAGTACATGACGAAGAAGGCCCAAATCCTCGACAAGCGTGCGAGGCAGCGTGCCTCCGTCGGCTTCTCGCCGGTCCCGAACGTGCGCGTCGCGCAGGCCCTGCAGATCGCCTACCTGGAGCAGATCAAACTGGGCCTGACGCCGACCCAGGCGATGGAAGAAGCAGAGCGCGCCGTTGCGCGCCAACTGCCGCCAGTGCCGTTCGGGCGCCGCAGCTATCGCCTTCCCAAGCCTTCCCGCAGCGATGATCCGGCCTATCGCAAGCCGATCCGCGTCAAGCGTCACCTGTCGTGCTCCGCCGCGTAGACGCCCGGCCGAGCCTTGCGGCTCAGCTAGATGAGCAGCGCTGCCAGCTCGACGAGATCCTTTCGGAGCTTCAACTGGGCGTACGCAGCGCTGGCCATTACGACGCGCTCGAGGAGCGCGCCAGTTCAGTAGCACGCGGCATCACCGCGGCATTTCGAAGCAATCGGAGTTCTCCGACATGATCGACCTTCAACGCGCCGCGCTACTTGCCAAAGGCGATGACAAATTCGCCGTCACCGTATCCCGCAGCTGGCTACGGGAAGTTGTTGCCGAGCTCGCTGCAAGCCGCGCTGACGCAGCGCGCCGGCAGCCGATCGTGCCTCACCTCGATGTTGTCCCGCTCGCCGCAGCCCTCACCCAGTAGTCGTGTCGGCCGTCCTTTCGTACGTGACCGATCTGGCCGGCCCTGCCGGCAACGTCACGTTCCATCGTGAGCGCCAATGGGGACACGGCACCTTCAGGGGATATCGGCACACAATAGCGCTGGAGTTTGTCGGGGGCGCAAAAGTTACCGCCGCCGAAGCGTTCATCGTGGCGTTCCCCGCCCATGAGTTTGACCTCGCCGACGTACTCGTTGCCGAAGCGGCAGTCGTTCATGTCGATCGTGACCTTCGGCCTGCGCCCTGCACTCTCGTCACGATCTGCATTCTCACGCTTGAGACTGCCTGATTTCCGCCGCCCACAATTTCGAGGAACCCGCACGTGAGCGACCAGGACAAGCAATTACCCGGCCGCCGATCCATCGACGGCCACACTTACTTTGTCGCTGGCGACGGCTCCCTCATCCCGGAGGGCACCGTCAAGACGGCCGACAAACTGCAAGACGAGATCGTTCGACGGATCATCGGTGGCGCGCTGCCGCTCTCGGCGTTGGTATCCGACTTCCGCCAGAAGACGTTGGACGAGGTCGACGAGTTCGTTGTTCTTCTCGAACAGGAATACGGCGCACGCCGCGGTGGGTCGAAGGGCAACCTGACCTTCACCAGCTTCGATGGCCTCCTGAAGATCTGCGTGCAGGTGAGCGAGAACGTCGTGTTCGGACCGGAACTGCAGGTCGCCAAGGGCTTGGTCGACCAATGCCTTCGCGAGTGGTCCGCCGGCAGCCGTGATGAGATCCGCGCGATCATCAACCGCGCATTCGATGTCGACAACCAAGGCCGGATCAACCGCAACGATCTCTTCAGCCTGCTTCGGCTCGAAATCGAAGATGCCCGCTGGCAGGACGCCATGCGCGCCATCCGTGACAGCATCCGCGTGGTTGGCTCCAAGCGCTACGTCCGGATGTATCAGCGTACCGACCCGAAAGCAGCCTGGTCCGCGATCTCGATCGACGTTGCCGCGGGATAGGAATACCGGATGACCGTCATCCGTGCTGATTTCGATCTGTCCGTGCTGCAGCGCGCCGCTCGCGCATTCGGCGCCGAGCAGATGCCTTTCGCCGAGGCGCTCGCGCTGACGCGGCTCGCCAAGGGTGTTTCGGCAGAGGAAAGCCGGGCTGTCGTCGACACGTTCGACAATCCGACGCCGTTCACCCAGAAAGCGTTCACCGTCCGTGCCGCGACCAAGGCGGTACCCATCGCCTATGTCAGCGCCAAAGATATAGCGGTACAGTACCTCGCGCCGTATGTCTTCGGAGGCGAGCGATCCCTCGGGGCAAAGCGCACCATGCTTGTCCCCAAGGCGTCCGGCACGAACCAATACGGGAACCTGCCGCGCAACAAGCTCAAGACCCTCAAGGGCAAGCCTAACGTGTTCGTAGGTACGGTCGCGACGAAAGGCGGGCAGCAGATCGCCGGCGTGTGGCAACGTCCCAGCGCCAGCGCCGGCCGTGGTAAACGGAACGCTGGGCGCGCTGCCCAGTCCGGACTGAAGCTGCTCATCCGCTTCAGCGACACGACTGAGGCTCCCAAGCACCTCCCGTTCTTTGAAAGTGCCAGAGCATACGTGGCACGGCACGCCGCGGACGAGTTTCGTGCCGCGCTGCGCCAGGCACTGGCGACATCGAGGGGGCGCCGTTGAAGAAGGATACCGCGTTGACCCATCGCCTTCCCCCTTGGCTCATCAACCTCCTCGATCTGATGGCATTGGTCTGGGTGCTGAAGGCCGCCGTCTGAACGCCCGCCCGCCTCGGACGCGTCGGGGTGCGACCGAGGCGGTTTGGGTCCCTCCCGGGAGTCTGACAACGTGGGTATTGCGCGACCGCGTTGTGTGCCCAGCTACGGGTTCAAAAAGTTGGTTGCGGGGGCAACCTGATCCTCACGGGGCGCTATGACGACGGTATCGCTGACCGCTTACGCCGCGTTGCACGGCGCGAGCCGCCAAGCTGCGGCGAAGTGGAAATCCCGCGGAGTTCTGGTCTTTTCCGGAGAGAGCATCGACATTGCAGCATCCGATGAGAGGATGCGTAAGGCTGGCCTAGGTCGGTTCAAGGACGGGGCGCAGACGGCGCAACCGACACCCGCAAGCGCAACCCGCAACCGCAACCCGGTTGCGTCTGAGGTTGCGGTTGCGGTTGACGAGGTGGTCGACGACCTGCGCGCCGCCGCTGACGGTGGAGAGATCGACGAAGACATCGCCGGCGGCTTCATCGAGCAGCTGCTCGCCGGCCAGTTCAGAACCAAGGTTCAGGCCAGCGCGATCAAGGAAAACGCGCTCGCGCTGAAGCATCTCCTCGTGGCCCAAAAGGAGGCCAGCAAGCTTATCGAGATCGAGGTCGCAGAGTCGGTCATCTTCGAAGACCGGCGCGCGGCGCGCGATGCCTGGATGGCATGGCCCGGCCGCTTCGCTCCGCTGCTGGCCGCAGACCTCGACATCGATAGCGCCAAGCTCACGGAAGCGCTGAAGCCGTATGTCCATCAGCAGCTCGACGAGCTCGGCGAGCCGCTGCTCGACTTCACCGGAGACGGAGAAGGCTGACCGGCTGCGCCGGGCAGCGCGCCGAGGCTGGACGCCGCCTCCCCGCATCAGTCTGCCAGAGTGGGCGGACCGCTTCCGCGTCCTGGCGCGCGAAGCCGGCAGCACATCGGGCAAATACCGAACCGGGCGCGTGGAAATTGCGCGCGGACCGATGCTCGCAGCCACCGAGCCCGGGGTTCGTAAGATTTCGGCGATGGTCGCCACGCAGCTGCTGAAGACCACGCTGATCGAGAACATCGTGGGCTTTCACGTCCACCTCGATCCCTGCCCCATGCTGATCGTGCAGCCAAAGGATGCGGCAGCAGAGCAGTTTTCGAAGGAACGTGTAGGACCATTCATCAAAGCCACACCGGCTCTCCGCAAGCTGGTAGGCCAGACCAAAAGCCGCGATGCCGGCGACACGATCGACTACAAGGCCTTTCCCGGTGGCTTCCTGGGCATTGTCGGCGCCGGCAGTCCGGACAACCTTGCACGCCGCCCTGTCCGTATCGTGCTTTGCGACGAGGTCGACAAATACCTTCCGCTGAAGGAGGGCGATCCCCTCGCGATCGTCGAGGAACGTCAGGCCACCTTTGATTCGAACTCACTCAACGTTGCGGTCTGCTCGCCGACCGTTACCGGCGAGAGCAAGATCGAGGTGCGCTATCTGGCTTCGGATCAGCGCCGCGCTTCGGTCGAATGTCCGGAGTGCGGGCACCGTCAGTTCCCCGACTTTTTCACCCACGTTCACTGGGACAAGGGCGCTGACGACAACTCACACCGGCCGGAAACGGCGCGGGTCTACTGCGAGAAGTGCGGCGTTGGCTGGACTGAAGGGCAACGCCTCCGCGCGTTGACAACGATCCGCTGGCACCAAACGCGGCCGTTCCAATGCTGCGACCAGTGGCAGGTGCCGCAAGAGGCCTACGCAGCTGCCGTAACCGAAGGGCATCCGGATCCGCTCGGCCTGGTCTGGGATTGGTGGGAAAGCCCCCGCCACGCGGTTTATCGGGCCCGATGCCGCGAATGTGGCGACTGGGCAGTTTCGAACGAGCACGCGGGCTTCCAGGCCGGCAAACTGTTCAGTCCTTGGGCAAACGATGCCCCGCCGCGCCAAGCAGCAAAATGGCTGGCAGCGACCGACGAGGACGGAAAGCAGACCTTTTACAACACGCAGCTTGCGCGGACCTACCGGCAGAACGTCGGCAAGGCCATGAACCCGGATACGCTCACTGCAAGGCGCGAGATCTGGGCCGCTCAGGTTCCCGACGGCGTTGCCGTCATCACCTGCGGCATCGACGTCCAGGACTACCGTGTAGAGCTTGAAACCGTCGGTTGGGGGCGCGACGAGGAAAGCTGGTCGATCGACTACGAGATCTTCGACGGCGAGTTCGACGATCCTCGGCTCCAAGCCCGCCTGGACGAGTACCTGCAGAAGAAGTTCTACCGTGCTGACGGTCGCCCTTTCGCGATCCATGCAGCGTGCATCGATACCGGCGGCCACCATACCAACGCCGTCTACGAATTCGCGAAAGCTCGCCTGGGCCGCTTCATCTGGGGCGTAAAAGGCGAGAGCGCGCGAACAGGACAGCGTAACCCGGTCTGGCCTACCAAGCGGCCATCGTCCCGGAGCAAAAAGACCTACCGGCCGATCATCGTCGGCGTGAACGCGGCAAAGGACACGATCCGCAACTATCTCGGCAAGGACCAACCCGGGCCGGGGTACATGCATTTCAACGTCGATCGCGATGCGATCTACTTCGCCCAGCTGACAGCCGAACAGATCGTCCTGAAAGTCATCGGCGGCCAGAAGTTCCGGATCTGGGAACTTCCAGGCGGCCGCGCGAACGAAGCGCTCGACTGTCGTGTCTACGCCTACGCGGCACTGCACGGCCTGATGCACCGCAATTTCAAGCTGAACCGCGAGGCCGATCGGGTCGGCGCAACCGCCGAGGGTCAGACCATCTTGCCGCCGCCGGACACGCCGGCCGCCGCCACGAACACCGAAGCCACCGGCCCAACAATCACCGCTGCCCCAGCAGAGCGGCCGAAGAAGCGATCACTGGGCGCGATGCTTGCCCGAGGAGCATAGAATGAGCGTATTTGCGGGCATGCCGCGCGAGCAGCTGCAAGCCGCCCTCACCGCCGCGCAGCAGGCGCTGATCGAGCTTCAGACCGGCAAGGCCTTCGCCTCCGTCTCGTACTCGCAGGGCGACGGCGCGAAGGCAGTGACCAGGCGCGTTACCTCCGTGGCCGAATGCACGGCCCTCATCGCCCAGCTGCAATCGGCCCTCGGCATGCGCCAACGCCGACGCGCCTTCAGGTTTGTCTTCTGATGGAGGCTCCTGTGAGGATCCTCGATGCGCAGGGGAACCCGATGGCGCCTGCCCGCCGGCCGGCCATGGGTCTCGCCGGCGGCGGCCGCAGCGTACCCTACGACGCGGCAGATCTGCTCGGTTCCCATACCCGGGAGTGGCAGCCCTATCTGTGGTCGCCGGATGGCGAGCTCAATCCGTGGCGCGACACCATCGTTGCCCGCATGCGCGACCTGGTGCGAAACGATGGCTGGGCATCCGGCGCGGTAACCCGCATCTTGGACAATGCCGTCGGCGCCAACTTTCGGCCGATCGCAAAGCCAGACTATCGCGCGCTCGCCATTCTGACGGGCATCAAGGGCTTCGACGAACAGTGGGCCTATGAATACTCGAAAGCGCTCGATGCCAGCTACCGCACCTGGGCGAACAGCCGGGGCCGATGGTGCGATGTTCAGCGGCGGCAGTCGGCATCGCAGCTTTTCAGGCTCGGCTTCCGTCACAAGCTGATCGACGGCGACGCGCTGGCGATGCTCCAGTGGCGACCGGAGCGTCTCGGCCGCGGTCGAGCGCGCTACGCCACCGCGCTGCAGATGATCGATCCGGATCGGCTGTCCAACCCGAACTACAAGTTCGACGATCAGCTGATGCGCGGCGGCTGCGAAGTCGACGACGATGGCGTTACCGTTGGCTACCACGTGCGCCGAGCTCATCAGGGGGATTGGTTCTCGGCGGCAGACAGTCTGCGTTGGGACCGCATCGAGCGTG
The DNA here is from genome assembly GCF_017309955.1 of Novosphingobium sp. KA1. Classification (NCBI taxonomy): domain Bacteria; kingdom Pseudomonadati; phylum Pseudomonadota; class Alphaproteobacteria; order Sphingomonadales; family Sphingomonadaceae; genus Novosphingobium; species Novosphingobium sp. KA1. The sequence continues at coordinate 491,123 of NZ_CP021247.1, forward strand.
AGACCGAGTGGGGCCGCCCCGTCATAGTCCACGATTTCGACACGGAGCGCTCTAACCAGCACCGTGGCGGCGTAGGGATCCTCGGCCCCGTCATGACCCGCCTGAAGATGCTCTACCGCTACGATATCGCGGAGCTGGATTCGGCGATCCTCAATGCAATTCTCGGGGCTTGGCTTGAAAGCCCCTTTGACCAGGAGTTCGCTCAGGAAGCGCTGGAAGGTGGCGACAAAATTGGCGCGTACCAAGACGCACGTCTGGACTATCACGAACAGGCGAATATCCGTGTTCCTGGCACCGGCTCGATCCTTCCCAAGCTGTTCCCGGGCGAAGGCATCAAAACACTTGATGCCAAACGGCCCTCAACCAACTTCGCCACTTTCGAAAAAGCGGTGCTTCGCAACGTAGCGTCGGCCGCCGGCATGTCCGCGCAGCAGGTCAGCAATGACTGGAGCGACGTGAACTACAGCTCGGCGCGCGGTGCCATGCTCGAGTTCTGGAAAACGATGACCCGCCGGCGCGACGATTTCGCCGCCGGCTTCTGCCAGCCCATCTTCGGCGCAGTCGTCGAGGAGGCGCACGAGGTTGACGATCTCCCCCTGCCCGCAGGCGCACCGGAATTCCTCGAACATCCCGAGGCCTATTCCCGGGCCAAGTGGATCGGGCCCGGCCGAGGCTGGATCGATCCGGTGAACGAGGTGAAGGGCGCCATCCTAGGCATGGATGCCGCCGTCATGGATTACGACGAGATCTGCGCCGAGCAAGGCGTTGACGGCGACGACATGATCCTCGCGCGCAAGAACACCATCCGCCGGTTCAAGGAAGCCGGGCTCGAACCGCCCAGCTGGGCCGGCATGGGCCTCAACGACGTCCCGGCCAACAAGACGATCGAGGATCCGTCCCCGCAATGACCCGCTTCGCCAACCTCGCCACCCGTCTGTTCAACACGCCGCTCGCCATCCACCCTCGCAAGGCCGAGGTTGTGATGGCGGGGCTGGCCGACCGCCTCGGCATCACCAGTATCGCCCACCTCGACGGCGCGCCGGTGCGGCCGCAAGCGTGGTTCGACGACGATGATGATTTCTTCACCGGCGGCCGCGAAACGCGTGCAGACCCGGGCTATGACGTCTTCAACGGCGTTGCCGTGCTGCCGGTTTCGGGCACGCTGGTCCACAAACTGGGCTCGCTCCGCCCATGGTCGGGCATGACCGGCTATGACGGCATTCGCCAGGCGTTCCTTACAGCGCACGATGATCCGGACGTTTCGGCGATCGCCTGTGTCTATGATTCCGGTGGCGGCGAAGTCGCAGGCTGCGCCGACCTCTTCGAAACCATGCTCGACATGCGTGGCAACAAGCCCTGCTGGTCGATCCTGTCTGAAAGTGCCTATTCGGCTGCCTACTGGCTTGCCTCGACCGCGGACAAGGTCATCGTGCCCCGCACCGGCGGTACGGGCTCGATCGGTGTGATCTGCATGCACGTCGACTGGTCCGAAGCGCTTTCGAAGGCCGGTATGAAGGTCACCTTCATCACGCCGGAGTGGGCCGAACGCAAAGCCGACGGGCACGCTGAGATCCCACTCAGCGCCGAAGCCCTGGCCAACTTCCAGGCGGAGATATCCGCCATGGGCGAGATATTCGCAGACTCGATTGCACGTGCCCGCAATCTCACAACAGACAAGGTCAAGGCCCTGAAGGCCGGGACTTTCATGGGCGCACTCGGCGTCACCCACGGCCTGGCCGATGCGGTGATGGCGCCCGAGCAGGCCTTCGCAGCCCTGCTGGCCGAGGCCGCCTGACCACCAGTACTTACCGGAGACACCCGATGTCGAAGAAAACCCTGGCGACGGGAACGTCCCCGTTCGCCCACCTGCTTTCCGGCTTCCGCGGCGCCAAGCGCGCGGAGGACGATGAACCCGAAATCCCCGAGGGCGAAGAGACCGAAGAGGAACGCGCAGCCTCGGAAGACGACGAGCAGCCCGACGACGAGGCCAAGAAGGCCCGTCGTGCCCGCAAGGCCAAGCGCGCTGAAGACGATGACGAAGATCAGGATCCCGAAGCCGACGACGGCGACGAGGACGAGATCGGCGCCGAGGAAGACATGGACGAGGACGAGCGCAAGGCTTTCCGTCAGGGCGTTGCCCTCGGCCGTGCGCGCGAGAATTCGCGATGCGCCCGCATCTTCCGCCATCAGGGCGCCGGCCCGCGTCCGGATCTTGCCGCCACCTTGGCCTTCGGCACCCGCAACAGCAGCGCTGAAGCGGGCCGCATCCTCGGTACCGTGGGCGAAGGCAAGCAGCCGCGCGGCTCTGGCCTCGATGCCCGCATGAACGCCCGCCGCGAGGCACGCCCTGGAGCCGACGTGTCTTCGTCGACGTCCTCCAAGCCTAATTTCGGCGAGCGCGTTGCCGCGGCCGTGAAGAAGGCCGGCCGTTAAGGCTGGCCACTCAGGAGTAACACCATGGTCACCCCCACCAACTACGGGAACAACCCGTTCCAGCCCGGCATGCAGCAGGACGTGTTCGTCCCCGACCAGCTGATCGCCGGCGATCTGAAGGTCGTTACCAAGACCGGGACGATCGCGGCCGGCGCCGGCGTGCTGAAGCGCGGTACCGTGCTCGGCCAGATCTCGGGCGACGGCACCTACAAGACTGCCCTGCTGGCCTCGAGCGATGGCTCGCAGACGCCGGTAGTCATTCTTGCCGACGACGTCGACGCCAGCGGCGCTGCCGTATTGGCCGGCCTCTATCAGATGGGCGAATTCAACGGCAATGCGGTCACCCTGGGCACGGGCATCACCCTTGCCGCCGCAACGGCCGCGCTCGAACTGAAGAACATCTACCTGAAGACTTCGGTCTCGGCCGCCGACCCGACCTGATCGGGCCTTTCATCCCAACACCATTGTAGGGCGCCTCCGGGCGCCCTTTTCTATTTCAGGAGGGCTGAATGGCCGACTCTCTCTCGTATACGACCGCGGAAATCGTCCAGGTCGTTCCCAACCTCAAGGTTGCGCAGAACTTCCTGCTCGACCGCTTCTTCCCCAATCTCGTCGAATTCGACACCGAGGAAGTCGCGATCGACGTCGATGTCGGTCTGCGCCGCATGTCTCCGTTTTGCTCTCCCCTGGTCGAAGGCAAGCTGGTCGAACAGCGTCGCTACCAGACCAACAAGTTCAAGCCGGCCTACATCAAGGACAAGCGCGCACCGGATCTTCGCAAGCCGGTCCGCCGTCAGATCGGCGAACGCATCGGCGGCGAGCTCTCCGGCGAAGAACGCATGATGGCGAATCTCAACTTCGAGATGAGCGATCAGGTCGACATGGTGAACCGCCGCCTCGAGTGGATGGCCGCCAGCGCCCTCACCTCCGGCACCATCACGATTTCGGGCGATGGCTTCCCCACCACCGTCATCGACTTCGGCCGCGCGTCCACGCTGACCGTCGCGCTCACCGGCGCCGCGCGCTGGGGCCAGACGCTGAACGCCGCCGGGCGTGACACGAACATCGTCGGCCAGATCGACGCATGGGCTGCCGCGATCCTGAAATCGTCGGGCGCTGTGGTGACGGACCTCGTGTTCACGACCACGCCCTGGTCGAAGTTCCTCATGGCGGAAGGCGTCCAGGGCGCGATCTACTACCCTGCCCTTGCCAGCCAAGGTAACGAGATCAACCCGGGTTCGCAGGTCAAGGCCGGCGCCGTCTACAAGGGCCGCTGGGGCCAGTATGACCTCTGGGTCTACAACGACTGGTACATCGACGCGAACGGCGTTGAGCAGCCGATGCTTGCCGACGGTACCGTGATCATGTCGGGCGGCGATGCCCTCATGGGCACCCGCGCCTTCGGCATGATCATCGATCCGCGCTTTGCATACGGTGCCATGGCCTACGCGCCGAAGACCTGGATCCAGGAAGATCCCGCACAGCAGATGCTGATGATGCAGTCGGCTCCGATCGTCATCCCGAGTCGCGTCAACGCCTGCCTCTGCGCAACCGTGCTCTGAGCCCGGCCCACCACCTCCCTCGCATCTGAAGGAACACCACTATGGCAACTGCCAAGAGCACTTCCGCGACCTCGGAAGACGATACCGCCGCCGATACGGCCGAATTCACCGTGGCACCCCGCCGCACCGTGCATATCGACGGTAAGGATTTCGGCCCGGGGCAGACCGTCTCGCTCGATCCGACCGAAGGCGAATATCTGCGCGCGCGCGGCTTCTTCACCGAGGATGACGGCACCGTTGCGGTTTCGGCCTCCGGCCCGGCCGTGAATCAGGAAGACGGCGTCCGCAAGGACGAGGCCTGATCCGTGTCGATCGACTGGGATGACCTTGTCCTCGGCCCGGCGATGGGCCTCTTCGGGGAAAAGGTCATCTACACACCGCGCGGGGGCGCCCCTGTGACGATCCCCGACGCGGTGTTCGACGAGGAAGCGATCGAGCTTCAGCTGGACCAGGATGGCCAAACGACCACCCAACGCCGTCCCGTTCTGGGAATTCGCGCAAGCGCCCTGCCCGTCGAGCCGAAACAGGGCGACCGGGTGAAAATCGTGAAGACCGGCAAGGTCTACGTGGTGCGCGAGCCCATCCCCGATGGCCACGGCCACGTACACCTCAAGCTGATGGCCACCGCATGACGACCTCCCTGGACCTCCTCGATCTCGTCCACGCCGCCATTTTGGCTGCTGGCACCGATGCAGGCGATCGGATCTACCGACCAGGCGACTGGCCGTCGCAGCAGTCAACGGCGCCGCAGATCAAACTGCGGTTGCTGAGCGAAAACCGTGCATCGATTTCGCGCAGCGGTGCACCACAGTTCACCACGACTGCAACGATCCGTGCGTTTCTTGAGCTCCAAGAACCGGCGTCGGAGGATGACGCCGGCGCCGGCATTGCTGAAGCCGCCGCCTGGAAGCTGAAGCGGCAGGCCGAAGTCGCAGTGGTCAACTCCTATCCGTTGACGCTGCAGATCCAGCAGATCGCCAGCATCCGCGCCCAGTTCGCGTTCAAGGCCGAGGGAGCGATGCACCTGGCCATGGTCGTCCTCGATCTGGATCTGGAGTTCTACGAAGGCCCCGACAACTTCGCGCCAGTGCTTGCCGAGGATCTCGACGAGATCTCGCTCACCGCCACCAATTACCCGCCCGTCACCCTGACCGCGGGGCTCACCGAGTAAACAGGAGACCGCCATGCGCGTAGTCAGCGTGCCGGGACGACGCATCGTCGACCCGGTGACCCGCCGCGTCGTCGACGAGCGAGGAATCGTCGTCAATCCCCACGATCCGCACTGGACCCGCCTCATCGATGACGGTGACGTCGCGATCGGCGCCGACGAACCCGTCAGCACCGCCGATGCCGAGGGCGAGAAGGAGTAAGCCCCCATGAGCATCAACTTCTCAAACATCCCGTCGAACCTGCGCGTCCCGCTCTTTTATGCCGAGCTCGATCCGAGGTTCGCCAACACCACTCCAATCGCCCAGCGCGGCTTGCTCGTCGGCCAGATGACCGCAGCCGGGACCTATACGCCCGGCGTGCCCGTCCAGTTGACCTCGGTCGCTGACGGCATCGCGGGCGCCGGTGCAGGATCGGTGCTTGCCGGCATGATCCAGGCCTGGCGGGACAATGACAAAACCGGCGAGGTATGGGTGCTCCCCATCTCGGACGCCGGCGCCGCTACCGCTGCAGCCGGGACGCTTACCATCACCGGTACCGCCACCGGCAGCGGGACGATCCCGCTCTACATCGCCGGGACGAAGGTTTCGGTCGCCGTCGCGGTGGGCGACACCATCGCGGCGATCGCCACGAACGTTGCCGCGCAAATTAATGCGGCCCTGGTACCTGTGACGGCAACGGCCGCCGCCGGCGTCGTGACCCTCACCGCGCGCAACAAGGGCCTGGTGGGCAATGAGATCGACGTTCGCCTGTCCTATCTTGGCAGTGCCGGCGGCGAGACGCTTCCGGCAGGCGTCGCGGTCGCGATCGTTGCCCTGACGGGCGGCGCGACGAACCCGACAATCACGACGCAGCTTGCTGCACTGGGCGACAAGACGTTCGACTTCATCGTCTCCGGACTGAACGACGCCACCTCGCTCGATGCGTTGAAGGCCCTGCAGCTTGATACGACCGGACGCTGGTCGCCGATGCAGCAGCTTTACGGGCACGTCTTCACGGCAGCGCGCGGCACTGCTGGCACGCTGGCGACACTCGGCGTGGGTCGGAACGATCAGCATCTGTCGATCATCGGCTTTAACGACAGCCCCTCCCCGTTCTGGGTCTGGGCAGCTGCACTTGTCGGTCAGGCCGCGGTCAGCCTCCGGGGCGACCCCGCCTTGCCGCTACAGTACCTGACTGTCTCGGGTGTCCTGGCGCCGCCGATCGCATCGCGCTTCTCGATCGGCGTTCGCAACTCCACGCTGCTCTACAGCGGAATCTCGACGTGGCAGGTCGATGCCAGCGGCAACATCGTGATCGAGAACATCATCACGACCTACGTCACGAATTCGCAGGGCAACAGCGACAACTCGTACCTCGAGGTCGAGACGATGTTCACCCTGATGTACGTCCTGCGTTTCATGCGATCGCGCATCGAGACGAAGTTCGGCCGCATGAAGCTGGCGGCGGATGGCACGCGCCTCATCGCCGGCAGCAAGGTCGTTACGCCCTCCTCGATCCGCGCTGACCAGATCGCCGCATATCGAGAGCTCGAGGAAGGCGGCTACGTCCAGAAGTCCGACGAATTCGCGGCGAACCTGATCGTCGAGAAGGACGCCAACACCCCCAACCGCGTGAACGTGCTCTGGCCGGGCACCCTGATCGAGCAGCTGCGCGTCTTCGCGATGCTGGTCCAGTTCCGCCTGACCTGAGGACCCCACGATGGCCACCAACAATCTTATCGCCGGCTTTGCCTTCATCACGATCGACGGCACCTCTTACGCGATCGCCGGCGAAGGCACTTACCGGATCTCGACCAACAAGCGCGACACGCTGATCGGTCAGGACGGCGTTCACGGTTATTCCGAAACGCCCACAGCCGGCATGATCAGCTGGCAGGGCCGCGACAGTGGTGCGCTCAGCATCACCGACCTGAATGATGCCGTCGACGTCACCGTCCAGTTGGAGCTCGCCAACGGCAAGAACGTGATCGCCCGCAACGCCTGGCGCGCCGGCGATCCCGTCGAAGTCAACAGCGAAAATGCAACATTCAACGTCGTGTTCGAATCTGCCGACGTGAAGGAGGTGAAGTGACATGAGCGCCGAAGCTGAAACCCTGGACGAACTTGTTCTGACGCTCCGGAAGCCCGTTGAACACGGCGGCATGACGTACACCCAGCTGACGCTGAAGGAACCCACGGCCGCGCAGTGGAACGAATGGGACGGCAAGAAGGGCGTCGACGCGGATATCACGGCGATCTCCGTGGTCGCGGGCATCCCAAGCCAGGCCGTCGCCAAAATCGGCGCACGAGACCTCATCACCGCTTCGAGGTTCATCGCCCGTTTTTTGGAGTGAGGCCGCCGGACTGGCGCCGGCGCTTGATCCTGATCGGCCGCATGTTCGGCAAACTTCCCGACGAGGTCGCTAACCGGCCGTGGTCGGTCCTGAATGCATGGCTGGAATGGGCTGATGACTGAAGAAGTTGCCAAGATCGGCGTCGCGATCGTTGCCAACGATCGCAGTGAAGCGGGCTGGAAATCGGCGGAGAAACGGGCCGAACAGTCGCAGAAGCGTGTCGGCAGCCTCAACCGCAAGGCCTTCAACGACAACGATCGCGCAACTGCCCGCAGCACGAAGTCGATGGTCAGTTCGCTCGCCAGGATCGAGCAGGCCGCAGCCCGGGCCCTCGGCGGCCGATCGCTGACTGCAGGCCTTGCTGGTCGGTTCGGCGCGACCGGCCAGGCCGCCTCCGCCATGGGCGAAGGACTGGCCAGTGCATCTGCCGCCGGTGGCCTTCTCGAAACGGCTGCCGGCGGCGTGGCGATGGCTGTGGGCGGCACGATCGCGGTCCTCGGCGCCGCAGCCTATGCGGCGTTCAAGTTCACGGATGGCTGGGCACAGGGTGCCGCCCAACTGGCCCGTACGGCTGAGATCATCGGCATTTCAACGAAGGCTCTTACGGAGTTTTCGTCTGCTGCCGAGCGCGCCGGCGTGGACAAGGGCGCTGCGGTGGGTGCAGTCGGCAGTCTGTCCCAGACGCTGAACGATGCACGCTACGGCCGGAACACGCAGGCGCTCGAAGTACTTCGACGGCTCAATGTCGGCATGAAGCTGAACAAGGATGGTACCGTCGACACGGCTGCCATGCTGCCGGCGATCGCTGACGCCATCCAGCGTCAAAATTCCAGCGGTCGTCGTACCGTTGCACGCCTCCTCGGTATCCCTGAGTCAGCCCTTCCCGCCTTTAGCCAAGGCGGCAAAGCTCTCGCCGCAGACATGAAAGACTCCGATAGCACTGGTGTTGTCATTAATGACGCTGATGGAGAAATGGCGAAAAGGGCCGCTCGGAAAGGTACTCTGGTTGGCCAATTGAAAGACCGCGGCCTCAATGATACCGCTCGGGAGGCCGCACGCAATTTTCTGGACGGTAAAGTCGGAGATGCCGTCGTTGATGCCGCCCAAGGCATCGATAAAATCATTCACGGGGACTTTGGACCGGCAGTCAAAGATTTCGGCCGCGCCGTCGATAACCTGGTCGATGGCACTCGGAACATGCTGGGCAGCGGCGGCGGCCCCACGGTCAGTGGCATAGCAGCGCGGATTGAGAAGCTGGGCGAACGTTCCCGGCAAAACCAGATCAGCCCCAAGGGCGCGATCGGCGTCATGCAGGTTATGCCGGGCACGGCCCGAGCTACCGCATCGCGGCTTGGCATCCCGTTCGACGAGGGCCGGTACCGGAAGGACGAAGGCTACAACCGGATGCTCGGCCAGCAGCATCTGGGCTTTCTGCTGCGTCGGTATGGTGGAAACGAAACCCTTGCCACGGCAGCTTACAATGCCGGCGAAGGCCGCGTGGACAAGTGGCTGCAATCGATCGGCGACCCTCGCAAGGGTGGGATTTCCGAGCAGCAGTTTGCGGCTCGCATCCCATTCAAGGAAACGCGCAATTATGTGCAGCGCGTGATGGAGGGCCACTATGGCGAGCGCGGCGAAATCCCCGTGAAGGTGGACATTCAGGTCAACCAGCACGGCAAGGTCACTGGCGTGAAGACCACTCAAGGCAACGGGAACGCACCGGCTGTCAGCCACTCCATGAATATCGGCGCCTACCGCTACTGACCCCGGCCATCGGGCCAACGAGATCTTGCTATGCTGCTTCCGGCATCCTTCCGCGGCGTTCCGTTCGCGGTGACCGAATCTGACGCCCTGGGCGGGCGGCGGATCGCGCTTCACCAGTATCCCGGCCGCGACAAGCCGTGGGCCGAAGACATGGGCCGCGCTCCTCGCCGATTTCGCCTTCGGGGCTTTGTCCTCGATGGCGACATTCTGTTGGGTGGGCTTCCGGTCGTCTTGCTGCGCGCCACACTCATCAACGCCGTCGAGAAAAAGGGTTCCGGCACTCTGGTTCATCCAACGCTTGGCGCGATGAACGTTGTGGTTGAGCGCGCATCGATCAGCGAAGGACTTGGCGCCAAAAGCTATTCCGATGTTGAACTGGAATTCGTTGAATCGGGTGCCCAGACCTTCCCGACGAGTTCGGTTACCTCCACGCTGAACAAGGTCGCTGCCGTTGCGCTGAAAGCCGCCTCAGCTATCGAAACGGTAGCGTTACTCTCCAACACGTTCCTTGGCGGCGGATCTCGAGACGAAGCGGTCACAGCAGCTTCGGCCTGGTCGAGCAATGTGAGTTCGGCGGCGGTCGACGCCACCGCAATGCACCGGGTGGTCGCCCAGCTGAGCGGCAATTACGGTCGTTATGCCGAGGGCGCCAACGCAGGCATCTCGGGCAGCAATGCGTCCCCCTATGCTGCTGGCACGACCGTTGCCGACATCATCCCGATCGCATCAACCAACAGGCAGGCGGTCATCAATGCTTCGGAGGCATTCATCGAAGCTGTCGCTACGGCAGATCTCTCGGACGCTGGCAATGTGATCGATGCAGCCGACACGATGCTCGAAGCGCTCGTGGCTTCATGCGCCGACCCGGCAGACACCATACGCCTGCTGCTCGGAATCATGAGCTCCTCAACCCTCGGACTGGGAAACGCCATGTCCGATGCGATCGCCCAAGTGGTCCTGCGCTCTGCCGCTGCCGCACTCACAGCTGCAGTGGCCAGCTATCAACCGCAAAGCGCTGATGATGCGGCGGCAAGGATTTCTGAGATCGGCACTGTTCTCGATGCCATGATGCTGACTGCCGCCGATGCCCGATCGGACAGCTGCGCATCAGCACTGCGACAATGCCGCGGCGCAATTGCCACCGACCTTCGCAATCGACCGGGCACGTTGGCTCAGATGCGGAACTTCAAGTTTGCAGGCGCGCTGCCTTCTCTTGTCCTGGCGCAGTCCATCTACTCGGATGCCTCCCGCGCCAATCAGTTGGTCACCCAGGCGAACCCACCGCACCCGCTATTTATGCCAGCCAGTTTTCAGGCCCTCGCGTCATGAGCACCAACGAAATTGTCGTGAACGGCAAATCGGACGAACGCGACGACGACGAACTCACGCTCTACGTCGCAGGGTTTTCCTTCAGAGGGTGGGAGCAGATCGAAGTTACGGTGCGCGCGGAGGCGTTCCCGAATTCGTTCGAAGTGCGTGCCAGTGTTCCACCGTCGTACCAGATCCCTTGCAATGCTGGCGACGAGTGCATTGTCCTGCTCGGTAACGACAGCGTGATCTCTGGCTATGTCGATCGCGTTACCGATACCGGCGACAGCGACAGCCATACCATTACGATCCAAGGCCGCGGTCGCACCCAGGACCTGGTCGACTGCGGCGCGGAGTGGCCCTCCCACCAGCTGATCGGGGGGAATGCGCAGTCGATCGCCACCAAGTTGGCCCTGCCCTATTCCATATCGGTAGAAATGGCGAACGGCGCCTCACCCGGCCCGGACGTGCCCCAGTGGCCACTGAACTACGGTGAAAGCCCGGCCGAGATAATCCAGCGCCTGGCACGCAATGCAGGCTTGCTGGCTTACGAGAGCCAAGATGGAAAGATCCTGCTCGCTTCCGTTGGCACGGCAGAAGCAGCGAGCGGAATCGTGTTCGGCGAAAACGTGGAAGCCTGGACCGTCGAGCGATCGATGGACCAACGGTATTCCGACTATGTCTGCTGCATGTTTTCTATGGATGCTATGATGGAGCTCGATGGCTCGGACATGTTCCACACCGAGAACGATCCGAACGTCGTCAGGCATCGTCTGACCTACCTGGTTGCAGAAGCAGTCGCGACCGATCCGGTTGAATTCGTGAAAGCCCGCGCGAGATGGGAAGCCCAGCGGCGCGCCGGTCGCGCCTTCGTAGTCAGGGCGACCGTCGACAGTTGGCGGGATAGCGATGGAACTCTCTGGACACCCAACACATTGGTGCCGGTTAACGTCCCGGGAGCGAGGGGAAACCTCACCTTGGTAATCTCCGAAGTGACTTTCCGCCGCGACGAAGAGCGCGGAACGACAGCGGAGTTGGTGTGCATGCCGAAGGAGGCTTTCATGCCGGAACCGATCACGCTCGTTCCCGTAAATCTCTCAGACACAGATGCGGCGGCAATTCAATGATCCCTCAATTCCTCGCCAACCTGATGGGAATCGGTCGCGCCACGACAATCGACGACAGCGGCGAGCTTCAGCTGCTGCAGGTGACCGAGGGCGCTGCGGGATCCGGCTTCGCTGCGCGCGTGACCGACAAGGTCCGTCGCGTGACGGAATTCGGCTTCGGATCAGTGCCGCCGATCGACAGCGAAGTCGTAATGATCCGCCGCGGTGGCGACCGCTCCTGCTCCCTCGTGATGGGTACGAGCCATCGCCCGTCCCGGCCGCGCGACCTGAAGCCGGGCGACACCGTGATCTACGACGTACGAGGCGCGAAGGTCCTATTGTCCGCTGAAGGTATGGAGATCGATGCCGCCGGCCTCGAGGTCACGGTCAAGAACGCCACCAAGGCGACGATCGACGTTCCCGATGTCTACCTGACTGGAAATCTCCACGTCGCCGGCGACATCGATACCGAAGGCAACTTTGCGGCCGCCGGCACCATCACCGGCCTGACGGACGGCGCCTCGATCGAGCTCGGCGCGCTACGCGATGCCTACAACGATCATGGGCATACCGGCGTCAGCACCGGTACCGCGACCTCTGGCAAGACCGATCACGCCGTATGACCGACATCGTCACCTCCTGGGATACCCAGACCGGATCCGGCGACTGGCTGTTCACGCCCGAATACCCGATGCTCTGGACGGACGAGAACGGAGATCCGATCGTCGACGAGAATGGCGGCCTCATCAACGCCGTGGTCGCCCCGACCTTGCCGTCTTCTCACGACCTGGCCACGGCCGTCCTCATCAGCCTGTTCAGCGACGCGCTCGCCAGCGACGACGATACCCTTCCTGACCAGTCCGGCGATCGGCGCGGATGGTGGGGAGGCGAAATCGGCTCCAAGCTCTGGCTACGACAACGCTCGAAGCAAAGCCCCACGCTGCTTCAGTTGGTCGAGGACGATATCAAATCGGCCCTGGCATGGATGATCGACGATGGCGTTGCCGCCTCGATCGACGTCGAAGCTGAATTCACCAAGCCGGGAATGCTCGGGACGCGGGTTGTAATCCACCGCCCCGATGGAACCAACGTTGCCCTCCGCTTCGCCAATCTCTGGGACCTGATCTGATGGTTTTTTCCCGCCCCACCCTCTCCAGCTTGCGCAGCCAGGTGGCGGCTGATATCGCGGCGGGTCTCCCCGGCTTGAACGCGCTGCTCCGCTACAACAATCTGACCATCCTTGGCGACGTTGAGGCCGGGCTAGTCGATGGGTGCTATGGCTATCTCGACTGGATCACGCGGCAATCAGTGCCGTTCACATCCGAGGACGAGTTTCTCGAAGGCTGGTCGGCCCTGAAGGGTGTGACGCGCAAGCCGGCAGTCGCCGCGAAGGGCAAGGTCACGCTAAACGGCACCGGCGGCACTGTGGTTGCCGGCACGGCGCTCACGCGCTCGGACGGCGCCAGCTTCACCGTAGACGCTGACGTAGCGCTGGTGGGCGGCGTTGCCGTCGTTGCCGTTACCGCCGTCGCTACTGGATCGTCGTCCAACACGGTCCTCGGCACGACGCTTTCGCTGGCCTCGGCCATTTCCGGCGTGAATTCGCTCGGTACGGTCAGCGTGGCGATAGCCGGCGGTTCCGATGTCGAGCGCGACGATGACCTGCGCACCCGCATGATCACCGAATACTCCCGGCCGGCGTCAGGCGGTTCCGCCAATGACTATGTAAACTGGGCGCTGGGGATTTCCGGCGTGACCCGCGCCTGGTGCGAGCGCAACGTGTTCGGCTCCGGTACCGTGGGCGTCCTGTTCATGATGGACAATTCCCGTGCCGACTATGGGGGCTTCCCTCAGGGAACCAACGGCGTTGCCTCGGCTGAAACGCGCGCAGCAGCAGCAACCGGCGATCAGCTGATCGTCGCCAACGCGCTGTTCGATCTTCAACCCGTAGGCCCCATAGTCATCGCAAGGGCATGCACCGCCAACACGATCGACCTGACGATCGCCGGGATCTCCGACGCAACGGATACGACCAAGGCTGCAATCGCGGCCGCTTTCGCCGCTGCACTTCTTGCGACGGCCGTCCCAGGCGACAGCACACCGCTCAGCGCGATCGAGGGTAAAATCGCGGCCGTTTCCGGAGCGACTGGCTTCGTGATCACCGAAGTATTCGCATCGGCCGGCGCTGTCAGTCCTGGTCCTACCGGCAACATTTCGTCCAACGTCGGCGCTTTGCCCGTTGCCGGCAACATCACGTACGTCTGATGACTCGCACAGCTGAAGATTACGCTGGCGCCATCCGCGCCCTGCTTCCGCGCGGCCGAGTGTGGCAGGCCGAAACAGGTAGCGGCCAGCAGCGCCTTATTCTCGCACTTGCCCAGCAGTGGGCCCGCCTCGATGCCGACGCTACGAAAGTCCTCGACCAATCGCTTCCTGGCAGCAATCTCGACCTGATCACCGAGTGGGAAGAATCACTCGGCCTTCCGGATCCATGCGCCGGCGAAGACGCTACGATCGAACAGCGCGCGGCGCAGGTCCTCGCCCGCTTCGTTGGCGGCGGCGGCCAGAGCCGGCCGTTCTTTATCGGCTATGCGGCGGCGCTTGGCTTCGAGATCTCGATCACCGCGATTTCGCCCTTCAGGGTGGAAATGAGCACCGTTGAAACCCCGCTGTACGACGAAGACTGGCTCTTCGTCTGGGTGGTGACCGTGCTTTCGAACACCAGCGGCCTGAGCACCGACGTGCTCGTCTGCGAGTTCGAAGCGCTCAAGCCCGCCCACACTTACGTCCTCTTCCAGTAACGAGGTCCCCCCGTGTTCCGTATCGACAACGCCAGCGCCGTTTCGGCGCTTCCGGCGGCGCTTGCCGCTGGCACGCCCGGCTTCTTCGGCCGAGGTGACCCCGCCACCGGCCAGATCCCAACCATTCTGACAGCCGACTGGGCCAACATGGTCCAGGAGGAACTGGTGGCGGTGGTCGCCGCAGCGGGCATCGCGCTCGACAAGGCCAATCGCGCGCAGCTGCTCGCGGCGCTCCAGCAGATGTTCCAGGCCAAAGACCCGGCTACTGTGAAAATTGTTTCCGCCAGTCTGACGCAGAACGGCCATATCGTTCTTTCGGACGGGTCCCGGTCATTCATGGTGGCATGGGGCAGGTTCACCGCGGCAGCGAACAGTTCGACCTCCGTCACTTTCCCCCTGGCATTCACGTCAGCGTGTTTTTCGGTCGTCGTCAGCGGCGTGATCAATGCGGGAACCGGTTCGCAGGACAACACGCCTGCAGTGGTGGCCTCCACGATCACGGCAACCGGTTTCTCAGTGTTCAACGCGGACGATGAGAATGACCCGACCTGCTACATCGCTGTGGGATCCTAATCATGACATTCTTCTATTCCGCCACGACGGGCGGTTTCTACAGCGATGCCGTTCATCCAACGCGTCCTGAAGACTGCGTCGAGATATCCGACGCGGATTATTATGCCCTGATCGATGGGCAAGCGAGCGGCGGAACGATTTCCGTGTGCTCGACTACTGGCCTGCCGGAGGTTGTAACTTCGGAGGACACTCCTGCAGCGACCCGCGCGCGCCTCATTGCATCGGTCAAGCGCGAAGCCTCCAGGCGGATCCTGATCATCAGCCCAGAGTGGCGCCAACTGAATGATCTTCGGTCGCCAAGCGAAGACGCACAAGAGCGGTTTATCGCGATCGACGCGGTGCGAAGCGCCAGCAACGCGATCGAACTGCAGATCGGCGAAACCGCGGATGAGGGCCTCGGCGCCTTTGACGTCGCCAACAACGCGTTGTGGTCGGCCGATCCCCCCGCTTCCTGACGCCCGAAATTCCGTCTCCCCCCTCTCCCCCGCAATTGATTGCGAGAATCACCGATGACCACCCTCCCCAATTACCCGCCGGCAGTCGACCTAGCGGGAACCGACATCATTCCCGTCTGGCAAGATGGCAGCCAGAAGTCGGCAACCACTGACCAGGTGCTCAAGCCCGGCCTCGATCTGATGCAGGAGTACGTCGGCGCCGATATCCAATTGACCTGGGTGGCGCTCGAGGCTGTTACCGGCTCGGCCGACCGGAACGCGGTGGTTCCGAATGACCCCGGCAACCATACCGACCCCGTGACCAATGAAGTCGTCCCCAATTCGGGATTCTACAAGTGGGACGCTACGGCGCTCGCCTGGCACTGGATTTCGGAAACGCAGGCCAGCAACGCTGCTGCAAGTGCCAAACAGGCTAAGGACTGGGCGGAAAGCGATACCGCGCCAGATCCCGACGACCCGACGAGCAAGAGCGCGAAGACCTTGGCGGCTGAAGCAGCCATCAGCGCTGCTGCTGCTGCCAGTCCATCGGTTTTCACATCCGATAACACATTCTTCGCTGCTATCCGCGACAACACCAATCTATTGGGCGGCGGCGCCAATGCGCTCTATGTTCCCCGCATCATCTACTTCAAGCGCGGGACTGAAGCTCAGTACAATATCACGGTCGCAAACGCTGCGGCGTCGGAAATTGCGGGCGGCAATTATTGCAAGCTATCGCTCGATGCCGCCAACGTTTCGTATGTCTGGCTGGACCTGACTGACAACACGATCAAAGTTGAGGTTTACGCTTCTGGCTTGAATATGCACACGGAAAAGGGGAATAACCTTATCCAGCTTGCAGTGGCTCGCGGGAAATTCATCACGTCTAGCCGGCTTCGTATTTTCGAGGCGGACGACCTTCTTGAAGGTGCGATTACCTTCAAGGAGAACTGCCTCATCCTCGAAAAAGACGGGAAGCTGCTTGTCCCGGCGTACTGGTCTACCGGCTTCGGCTCCGCGACCTGGACAGCGCGAGATCCCGTCTCCGATGGTTCGCGCTATGTCGAGATTGACACCGCAGCCATCGGCCATGTTGCGCGCATCTATCACGATGGCCTTGCGGCTGACGCTGGTACCACCTTCGTCAAGCGGGCTTACGATGGCGCGGCCGGTAGTCACGCCGGTTTCAAGTCGAACGATATCGCCACTGTATCCGGCTACAACGTCAAGACGCAGCACGCGATCGCGGGGGCAGTTCCGGGCGGCTCGGTTTCCAATCAGTGCCCGTTCGGCAAGGCTTCGATCGATGCGATGCCGCGCAATTTCGCTCCGACCAACGTCGCTGCCACGACGATCACCGATGCGAACCTAACCGCGCTCGGCTTCACCCGCGGCTTCACCCGACTGACGGGGGCGGGCGATATCTTCGTGGGCATGGACCTTCCAGACGCCCGGCGTGGCGGCTCGATCTTTATCCGCGAATATGTCTACACCGATGTTGCCGGCTCCTTCGGCATCCCCCGCGCCTATCTCTGGTCGGCGACCAGCACCAGCCCGTTGATGACGTTCAATCTGACGCTGGAGAAGAAGATCAGCGATAACGTCGCGATCTACTCTGGCACCTTCGACTTCCCGGATGTAGCCGGCGCAGTGTGGCTGTACATGGGCACCACGGTGACGGCGGGCACGATGCCGATCGTCACCGGGTTCCAGTTCCACCACTCCGGCGAACGTGCCCGGTGGATCATGCGCGACGACTACCCCTCCGCTCAGGCAGTAGATGCCGATATCTTCCCGATCATCGGGCAGGATTTGTTCGTCGTGTCTGACCGCCCGACCATTCTGTACCCCGCCCAGATGTTCGCCAATCGCGAAGGATTTGATCCACCGTCGGTCATGCTGGAGAGCCGCCAGGGACTGCCTACGCAGCCGCTCGTACTCGGCCCGGTGAAGGATGCGCCGTTGGTGATCGACTATGCGCGGTGCGGAACAGCCGCGTACATGCGCTGGTATCCCGCAGAACGACGCGACCGCGTGATCCAGAAGGTCATCACCGTCAAGAAAAAGGCGGTTCCGGTGACGGGATCTCCGGCCCGCAATATCCTGATGATCGGAGACAGTCTCCCCACCCGTCAGCAGGCATATTTCGCGAACATTTTGCTCAGTGCGTGGGGGTTCGCCGTGAACTGGATCGGCACCATGAACGGCAACGGGTCAGGCAACGCCGCTGGGACCGGTCCGCTGGGCGAAGGCCGTGAAGGCTGGGCGCTGTCGGACTTCCTGATGACCCGGCAGGATTCCGACGTGACCAGCATCGTTACGGCAGGCGGGGAGGCAGCCTATCAGGCTCTCTCCAATACCGCCAAGCTGGCAGTCAATCCATTCCTGCAACTGGCGGCCTCGTCGAGCAGCGCGGCCACCACGATCACCTATGGCGGCCAGAGCTACAAATTCGATCTCGCTTACTATCTCTCGCGCTTTTCGTTGGCCACGCCGGATATCGTTGTCCTCAATCTGAGCAAGAACGACCAGCTTGAACTGGCGGCAGCGGCTGCGATCTCGGACGTGACAACGCTCTATCCGATGCTGCTCGCTGAAATCCGGCGCGCGATGCCAAGCGCCAAGATCCTGTGCTGGGGCACTGTGATGCCGGACAGCTACACCAGCAACACTGGCTGGTATAGCGCGGGTGCGCCGATCCTGCGCGTGATCCGCGACGCCATCAAGGCGCGCCGCGATGCCGGTGACGCCAACATCTGGTTCGTGCCTACCCACGCGATGCACTCGATCGGTGACTTCAACACGCCGATGGTCACGGACGCCACCACCGGCACCATGACCGGCACGGTTGGCGCCACCAATACCGACATCATCCATCCTCCTGTTCCGACCACGATCACGTCCGGCGTTGGTCGCGAGCAAATCGCCGAGGCGCTGGCCGTTGCCATCGCGTGTGTCGCGTGACCCACAGCCGAGAATCCCGCCTCAATCCCCTTCGAATGGATCTCGCATGAAGCACGCCGTCGAAAACCTGCCGGACAGCATCAAGCACCTACTCGATGTTCTTTCATTCACCGCATTGCTGGGGGGCCTTATCAGCGTGCTGCCGCACATCTCGATGCTATTGACCGTCATCTGGATGGCGATCCGGATCTACGAAACCGACACGGTGCAGAAGTTGCTACGCCGCGACGAAGAAGAGGGCGAGGCCTGACCTCGCCCCGGGGCTGACCGCCCCGACCTCTCCCGAAAGGACTGCAATGAAGATCACGCTGGTCTCGCACTGGCGCCTTTGGTGGCGCCGGTGGTCGACGTGGCTTGCCGGCGCGTGGGCTGCGCTCGTGTCGCTCGTGCTGAGCGATCCGCAGGCTCTCGCCGCCGTTGGCCGCCTTCTGCCCGAACGTCACCGGCCACTCTGGGCCGTCGGTGTCGGCCTGCTCACGTGGGCCGCGCCGGTGATCCTCGCCCACATCCGACAGCCCAAGCTCGAAAGGAAGTGCAATGGGTAAGGTTCTCATCCAGCGCGGCACCAGCGCGGCCGGCGCAATCGCCATCATTCTCGGCGGTATTTACGCTGCCGAAGGTGGTTATGTGAACAACAAGGCCGACCGGGGCGGTCCGACGAACCTCGGCGTCACCGAACAGGTAGCGCGTGAGCATGGCTATCTCGGCGACATGCGTAACTTCCCAAAGCACTGCTACGACAAGATCACGGTCTGTGGGGACAAGATCTATGTCGGTACCTACATCGACAAGCCCGGTTTCCGGCCGCTGCTGACGATGGACCCGGGCGTTGCGGCCGAAGTGGCGGACACCGGCGTCAACATGGGGCCCGGCGTCGCGTCGAAGTTCCTCCAAGCCGGTATCAACAAGGTCTGCCCCGCAGCGAAAATAGCAGTCGATGGCAAGGTCGGCGGCCGCACCATCAACGCCTACGAGAATTGCCAAGCGGCCATCGGCAAGCAGCGGTTCTGCGTGCAGATCCTCGATGCGCTCGATGACCAGCAGAAGCGCCGATACGAATGGATCGTCGACCGGAACCCGTCGCAGCGTATCTTCCTCCAGGGCTGGATCGCTTGGCGTGTCGGCAACGTCGACCGGGCGAGCTGCGCATGACTGGCTCGGCTATCCTGCGCCCGATGGAGGGCGGCGGCTTCAGGTTCTGGTGCCCGGGCTGCAAGGAATCCCATCACGTGCCCATAGGCGATGGACCGGGGCCGCGCTGTGGCTTCAACGGCAACACCGACAAACCGACCTTTACGCCTTCGATCCTCGTTCGATCCGGCCACTATGTGCCGGGCCATGAAGGCTACACTTGCTGGTGCAATTGGGAGGACAAGGACGAGCATCCAGACCTCCAATGCCGTGTCTGCCACTCGTTCGTTACCGATGGCATGATCCAATTCCTCGGCGACTGCACGCATGCGCTCGCCGGGCAGACGGTGGCGATCCCGGAGTTCCCGCGATGAACCCCATCCCGATCACCTGGTGCCTTGCGGGCGCCGGCGCAACTGCGCTGCTCTGCGCATGGGGCGGCTGGACCGTCAACGACTGGCGGCATGACAGCAAGGCGCTGGCAGCCGTGGAGACGGCCGCCAAGAAGCTCGATGCGGCGCGCGCCACGGTCGACCGCGCCGCCACTGCCTACGAACAGGAGAAGCCCATTGCAGCCGCTCAATCGTCCGTGCGCGAAAGCACGCTCCGCGAGATTTACAAGGATCGCCCTGTGCCTGCTGACTGCGCCGTGCCTGATGCTGCTCGCAGCGTGCTCGACAACGCAGTCGGCGCCGCCAACGCCCGAGCTGCAGGCCAACCTGCGGCAGCCCTGCCCGCCGCTACCCAAGCCGCCGACGCCGCTCACTGATCCAGAGCGGAGCGTCTGGGAAAACACGATGATCGCAATGTACGGAGATTGCGCGGCAAGGCATTTTCGAGCGACCGAGGCATGGCCAAAGACGCAATAACGGGGGTATTGATTTGGGGTATCACCCAACAGCAAGCCAGCCAAAACCCGTGTAATTCCGCCGGTTTCCTGTCCTGCACGGCGGAGGGATCATCCGCCCTCATACGAAGAACGGCCGCCAAATTAATGACGGCCGCCACAACGATATACAGAAGAGTTCCAGCGAAGCTGAAGGCTAAGCCAGAACCGCGATGCGGGGGATATCCTTCAGCCGCTCGGCGTTTTCGCGCCGAACCTCGGCCAAGTCATAATTGACCTGCATGCTACAAAGCAGATCTGCAGGATAGCCAATTGCTGCTTCAATACGAGCGGCAAGGTTCGGCGTGACCGGCCCCTTACCGTTGAGAACCTTCGCAATGCTAGGCTGCGTCGCACGGATAGCAGCCGCGAGGGCCCTTCCGGTGACTTTGCGTGCCGGCAATACGTCGAGCTTCAAGATGATGCCCGGATGGACGGGAAAATAATCCGTCAGGAACTCATTTTCTTCAATGAAGTCGTGCTTCTCCGCGGTCGATGTGGTGGCCATGTTACGTTTCCAACGAATAGTTACTGAGCAGGTTTGCGATGATGCGGATCGCAACCTCACTTCGTCCTAGTGCGGGTCATCGTAAATCATGTTGGCGATCTCCTTTGCCTTCTTATCGTAGTCAAACAGGAGCCGAGTGTTCCCAGTGATGTCTATACTCCAATAATTCTTCCGCCCATTCCAGGCGTGAACCCTCCATGACGGATTGGCAGAGGCAACTTGGGCCAGATCATTAGCCGCACTGAGCACCGTCAGCCTCATATGGATCGTCAATGCGACCTTGGGCTGAAAGTACTTGCTTGGCTCTCCTGGCCCTGTGCGACTCAGCTCTTTTAGCCTCTTATCTGCGAATCCAATCTTCATACGGCGGCCCTCCTGTATATGCCGTGAACGTATAACTTACAACCCAGACAGCGTCAATTAAATAATATGCTAACAGCATATATTTTTACCACTCGCGCACGACCGCATCCCTAAGGAAAATTCATGCTGACCAATGGTGTGGTGAAAGCCGCTGCCGCGCGACCGCGCGCTTACAAGATGGCCGACACCGGCAGCCTCTTCCTCTTCGTCACCCCCAAAGGAACGAAGTCTTGGCGCTTGAAGTACCGGTTCCAAGGCAGGGAAAAGCTTCTGGTGATCGGCCGCTTTCCCGAGATCTCGCTCGCTCAAGCCCGCCAGCGCCGAGACGAGGCCAAGGTAAAGATCCGCCTAGGTGTAGATCCGTCTGTGGCCGAGGAAAAACTCGACACTTTCGAGCAGGTCGCGCGCGCTTGGTATCGACATAACGAGAACAATTGGTCGCCGGCGCACGGGGCCGACGTCATTGCCAGCCTATTACGCGACATCTTTCCGGCGATCGGCGCGCGGCCGATCGCATCAATCGAGCCGCCCGAAATCCTCGAAGTACTTCGCCAGGTGGAAGAACGTGGCCGGATCGAAACGGCCCGCCGCCAGCGCCAGCGCCTATCTGCCATCTTCGGCTATGGCATCGCCAATGGCCTGACCGACAAAGATCCTGCGCTTCACGTCGGCCGCGCCATGACTGCCGCGCGCCCGGTCCGGCCGCAGCCGGCGCTCACCACAGCCACAGAGTGCCGAGACCTGCTCAACGCAGCCGATCGGCAGGCCGGACGGGCCAGCACGCGCCTCGCCTCACGTTTCCTCGCACTCACCGCCGTTCGCCTCGAGGCGGTGCGCGGCATGCGCTGGAGCGAAGTGGAGCAGTTGGACGGCGCCGAGCCGCTGTGGCGCGTGCCGGCAGCACGTATGAAGCTCAAGCGCTCGAAAAAAGGCGATGATCGTTTCGCCCATGCGGTGCCCCTCTCACGCGCGGCAATCGCTGTACTACGTCTGGCCGCGCACGAGTTCGGGTATGATGCCCTTTCCTCCTGTCCCGATGAGCTCGTTTTCCCTGGTCGCGATCGGGGCAAGCCGATCGGCGAAAGCGCGATCGGCGCCCTGTACGATCGCGCCGGCTTTTCTGGCCGGCATGTGCCCCACGGCTGGCGATCGAGCTTTTCGACGATCCTCAACGAAACGCTGGGCCCGGACGCCGCGAGTGATATCGACCGGGCGCTCGCCCACACACCCAAGGACAAGGTCGAAGCCGCATACAACCGCGCGCAACTGCTCGGCCGCCGCCGAGCGCTGTTCGATACGTGGGGCGATCTCCTGACCGCATAATCAAGCGCTCTGCGCTCTGCGCTCTGCGCTCTGCGCTCTGCGCTCTGCGCCCTTCTCCATCACCCTCGTCCGGTTTTCGCCACTCCGGCGGAGGGCGGGGGTTTCCGGGATGCACCCCGGTCACCGACGAGTATTGGCTCGCCACGACACAGCTGGCCTACCGGCCGCCCCGCACCCGCTCGCGGGCGGGGTCTTGGATACCAATACAAAAATCATGTCAATACAGAGTGTTAAACCAGTTTCCCCGGCAGCTGGTTATCAAGGTGGCAAGCGCAATCTCGCCCGCCGAATCTGCGCCCAGATCGATCGCACTGCGCACGAAACCTACGCCGAGCCGTTCGTCGGAATGGGCGGGATCTTCCTGCGCCGGTCCAGGCGGCCGAAGGCCGAGGTCATCAATGACATCTCGGGCGATGTCGCGAGTTTCTTCCGTGTGCTGCAGGAGCACTACCCGTATTTCATCGACATGCTGAAGTGGCGTGTTTCAAGCCGCGCCGAATTCGAGCGGCTGCGTGGGATGGACCCCGATCGCATGACGGATCTCCAACGCGCTGCGCGGTTCCTGTACCTTCAACGCTTGGCATTCGGCGGCAAAATCGTGGGCCGGACCTTCGGCGTGGACGCGGCCAATGGCGCGCGCTTCAACCTTAACAAGCTCGAGCCGCTCCTCGCCGAAATCCATGAGCGGCTCGCCGGCGTTGTGATCGAGCAGTTGCCTTATGAGAAGTTCATTCCGCGCTACGATCGGCCGGGCACCCTATTCTATCTCGATCCGCCCTACTTTGGCTGCGAGACCGACTACGGCGCCGGCGCATTCGATCGTGCCGACTTCGAACGCCTGGCCGCGATCCTCGGCGCCGCGCGCGGCAAGTTCCTTCTCTCGATCAACGATACGCCTGAAGTGCGGGAGATCTTCTCGGCCTTCGACATCAAGGACATCGAGACGACGTGGTCCCTGTCGACCGCCTCGACCGGCGGCGCAAAGCGCGTGAACGAGTTGATCATCAGCAATTTCGCGCCCGTTTGACAGAGCGCCAGTAGGTGCCGGGGCCAGGTCGCAGAATGGCACGGCTTTCGCTCCCGGCCCCCTGGACACCCCTGGGCGGCGCAGCCGCCCTCACGCGCCGGTGCGGCCGGCGCTAGGTGTAGATACGGATATGACCTAGAGGCCTCGGGGGACGGAACAAACCGAGGCGAAGCCGGAGCATTAGGGCGCCGATGCGCCCTAATTCGTCATTGGATCAGTATGATCCCACGGTCTCTCCGTTGGTGGAAGATTCGCCCCTGCGGAAATCACGCGCGTCGAGGGAGGCCGCGAGGCTCCGCAGCGTCTCACCCAGAAGCCTGTCGCCGTTCCAGGTCGTCACGTGGCGCTCCTCCGTCGTCAGGCACGCGAGCATCGCCTCGTAGGCTTCCTTGTCGCTTTTACGGCGATCCTCTTCACAGGCCGGCGTAGGCGCCTTCCTGAGCAACGACGCCAACCACGACTTCATGCCGTGCGGGATCAGCAGCGCATAGGCGTTCTGTATCTGTTCTACCTGCTGACCACCGGGCTCCGGATTGTCGACCGGACGCGAGCGCCGCATCCAATGGATGAAGCCTTCCTTGCGCAAACGGCATAGCCCTTCGTGGACGGCCGAGTAGGAGCGGCCGATGTCATCGGCGATGCGTTGGATCGAAGGCTCAAGCCGCCCGGTGGCGTAGTCGACCAGGTCATAGAGATACTCGAGCACGGCAACGCCGACTTCGCCCAGCGCGCCGTTGCGCACGCCGGGCTCCTTTTCACGGCGCTCACGGCGCGTGCGGTTCTCGAAATCCTTCGCCGCCTTGAGCAGCGCTTTGGTCCAGCGCTTGCCTCCGCGCTTCGACCCGTCGTGAATCGGCTTCCAAACCCGATCCTCGATCGTTCCTTCGGTGTACGAGTTGCGCCAGACCCTTTCGCCGGAACGTGGACTGTCGCCCCGCTCGAGCAGGGCGCGCGCCTTCCTACAAAGCGTTGTCTTGGCTACGCGGGCGGCGACCAGGCCAAACGGCGACGCGTCGTGCCGGGGAGTGGTGGCGGCCGTCATGCGCGGCCGCCCTGCGTCAGCGCACGCGGCGCTTGATATCGATCAGCACCGCGGCTGGCTGCATTCCGTCCATGAGCAAATCCGCCCACTCCTGCGCGAGCTCGCGCCGGCGAACCATGTAGGCCGCTCGGTTGTAGGTAGCCTCTACCCCTTCGCGCTGATGCGCGAGCATCAGATCGATGATCGCCCGGTCTGCCGGCCGATCGAGATCGACGGCACGCTCGTTCATGATCGTGGAAAAGCTGGACCGCCACCCGTGCGGAACATGCCGGCCGGCGAACAGCGGCAAGCGCCGGTACGCGACATTCAACGTGTTCTCGGTCAGCGGCCGATGCGAATGTCTGGCAGACGGAAACAAGAACTTCCGATTGCCGGCGAACTCGGCCGAGACTTTGACCGTCTCCACTGCCTGCCGAGACAGCGGAATGATGAACTCGAATTCCTCGCGCTCGGACTTCGCCCGCGAGAGCTTCATCTTCTGCGCCGGTATCCGCCAGATCGGCGATTCGCCGTCCAGGTCCTCGAACTCGTCCAGTTCGGCCATATGCACTGTCCCCGGCCGGGCGGCCGTCAGTGCCAAGAGCCGCGAGGCCAGCTTCGTCTGAGGATGGCCGGGTTCCTGCTCGAACGCCCGAATGAAGCCCTTGCAGGCTTTCAGCTTCAGCAGCGCCGGTTGCTTTCCCTTGACCACGGGCTGAAGCGCATCGCTGATCGCTGACGCCGGATCGCTCTCGGCCAGGTCGTGCGCGATTGCATACCTGAAGATCGCCGAAATCCGCTGCCGAAGGCGATGCGCCGATTCGATTGCACCCTTGGCCTGGACGGCCTGGAGCAATTCGCGAATCTGCGGCGCACGAATATCGCCGATCGGTATGTGCCCGATCACAGGGAACACTTCCCGCTCCAAACTGAGCAGCACGTCGTTGAAGTGCACCGGCTTCCACAAAGGCTTCTGGAGCTCGTGCCAGCGCAGCGCCATCACCTTGAACGCCGTCGATTCGTCCGGGGCCGTCGTTCGACGTGCAGATCTGCGCTTGTACTCGTCCCCCGGATCGCGTCCCTCGCGCAGATCCCGGCGCGCATCGTCCTTGAGCTCGCGAGCCAGCTTCAGCGAGATTTCCGGGTAAGCCCCAAAGACGATCCGCCGTTCCTTGCCACCGAACCGATATTTGAGGCGCCAGCTTTTGTAGCCGGACTTCGTCACGTACAGATGCAAGCCCTGTGCGTCGGCAAGCTTCAGGTCCTTGCCATCCGCCTTCGCATTCTTGCACTGCTGATCGGTTAGCACCCGATGCCCCCACTCGCCGGTTCCGGTGCCCCAACAATGCCCCCGGATTGCTGTCGCACTCCTGGGTATTACTGGGAACAACTCCACCCGCAAAATCCGCTGAAATCAGCGCTTTGTAAAGGGGTTGGGGAACTTCTGGGAACTTGTGGGAAAGGCTCTTGGCGGAGAGGGTGGGATTCGAACCCACGGTACGGTTGCCCGTACACTGCATTTCGAGTGCAGCGCATTCGACCACTCTGCCACCTCTCCGCTAGAGATGCGATAGCGATGGAAGGTCTCCATCGGGTCGGGAAGCGCGCCTCTAGCTGGCGCAATCGCTCTTGCCAAGCCCTCTTTTTTCAAAAAATGGGGAACAATCCACAGGCAAACTTGTGAGCCCCCACCCCCACCTCTATATTGTGTCCATGAACAGGGCGTCGTTTTTCTCACCACAGGCAGGCAAAATCATCGACGCACCGCGCCAGACAAAGGCGCGTTTTGCGATCGGCGACGTCGTCCGCCACCGCAGTCACGACTTTCGCGGCGTCATCTTCGACATCGATCCGGTCTTCGCCAATAGCGAGGAATGGTACGAATCGATCCCCGCAGACATTCGTCCCGAGCGTGACCAGCCTTATTACCACCTGCTCGCCGAGAACGAGGAATCGAGCTACGTCGCCTATGTCAGCCAGCAGAACCTGACCGGCGATGCCGAGGGCGGCCCGGTGGACCATCCGACGCTCCCGCAATTGTTCGAGGCCTTCAAGAACGGGCGCTACCGCCTGCGCCACGGCCTCGCGCACTAGGGCCTAATCCCGAACGGGCAACAAAAAACCCCGGACGCTGCCTGCGTCCGGGGTTTTTTGTTGCCCGTTCGGGGCGGGACAATCAGCCCTTCAGCTTCCAGCCCGAACGCAGCACGCGGTAGACCGCAAAGGCGAACAGGGCATTGACCACACCGAGGCCGATCGCGCTGTGCAGCACGGCCTCGTTGGAATTGCCGATGTCGCTCTGCCCCAGGAAACCGAACCGGAAGCCCGAGATCACATAGAAGAACGGGTTGAAGCGGCTCACCGCCTGGAACGCGGGCGACAGGTTGTCGATCACGTAGAACGTACCCGACAGCAGCGAGAGCGGGGCGATGACAAAGTTGGTGACGGCGGCGTTGTGGTCGAACTTCTCAGCCCAGATCGACGAGAGCAGGCCCAGCAGCGCCAGGAACACCGAACCGCACAGGCCGAACCACACCACCGCCCAGGGGTGATGCACGGTCAGGTCGACCCCCGGCCACAGCAGCATGGCGGCACAAAGCGCAAGGCCGACCAGCACCGCGCGAGTGACGGACGCACCGACCAGCGCCAGCATCAGTTCGCCTTCGCTCAGCGGCGGCATCAGGTAGTCGATAATGGTGCCCTGGATCTTGCCTGCCAGGAACGAGAAGCTGGAATTTGCAAAAGCGTTCTGCATCATCCCCATGACGATGAGGCCCGGCGCCACGAAAGTGGCGAAGTTGACGCCCAGCACTTCACGCCCGCCGCGGCCCAGCGCCACCGTGAAGATCACCAGAAACAGCAGCGTGGTGATCGCCGGTGCCCAGATCGTCTGGGTCTGGACCTTGAAGAAGCGTCGCACCTCCTTCATATAAAGGGTCTTGAGCCCCTCCCAGTTCACCTGGTGTATCAGGGGTTCTCCCTTTGCCGGGAAGTGGCGTGGCTGCACGATGCCCTCTGGGGTCTGCAGATCGGACGAATTCGTTTGATCGACCATGGAGCGGCGAGTATCGGCTGCGACTTCCCAACGCAAGTCGTGGCTAGGAATTTCGGGGCGATTCTCGCGTATCGCCTCTGACGAACGAGATGGAACAGGAATGAGCTGGACGGACGAGCGGATCGATAAGCTGACCAAGATGTGGGAAGGCGGTGCCACCGCCAGCCAGATCGCGGACGAGCTTGGCGGCGTCAGCCGCAACGCGGTGATCGGCAAGGCCCATCGCCTCGGCCTCAAGGCCCGCCCTTCGCCGGTAAAGGCGAACGAGAAGCCGGCGCGCCCTGCCGCACCGAAAAAGGTGAAGCCCGCTGAAGAGCGAGCGCCCGCTCCGGCTCCGCAGGCCGCGCCGCCCGTCGTGCGCGCCGCACCCGCAGCCCCGGCAGCCCCCGCACCGACCCCGGCGCCGCGTGCGCCTGAACCGGCTCCCTCGGCTCCGCAGGCCGCCGATGCGCCGCCGCCGGCGCCCACCGGCCCGCGCGTCGTTTCGGTCGGCCCCGGCGGCTTCCTGCGCCAGGGCCCGGGTGATCAGCAGCAGCCGATCCCGCCGGCCCCGCCGCGCCGCCTGGTTCCGGCCAAGCCGAGCCCGGAAATCGCCGACAAGACCAGCCTGCTCGACCTTAGCGACCGCGTCTGCCGCTGGCCGATGGGCCACCCGGGCGAACCGGACTTCCACTTCTGCGGCGAGAAGGTGAACCCCGGTTTCCCCTATTGCGTCGAACATTGCGGCCGCGCCTATCAGGCCCAGCTGCCGCGCGGTGCGCGCCGTCCCCCTCCGCCGCTGCCGTTCGGCGGACCGCGGGTACGCTAATCCGATGACCACGACGGCACGGCCTGGCGCCCGCTTCCACCGGCGTCTTGCCGTGCCCGTCATGGCCGCCGCGCTGGCCATGACACTTGCCGCGGTGGCTCCGGCCATGGCGCAACCGGCCGCAACAGCGACCACGACCAAGACCACAGGGGCCACGCCCCCTGCCCCGGCGGCAACGCCGATCGAATACGTCTATGTCGCGATGGTCACCAGCCAGGGCACGATCCTGCTGGCGCTCGACAAGACTCACGCGCCGCTCACCACCGCCAATTTCCTGAAGTACGTCGACGCGAAGAAGCTTGACGGAACCACCTTCTACCGCGCCATGCATCTTGACTGGGGCGATGAGCCCTCGGGCCTGCTGCAGGGCGGCCTCCAGGGCATCAAGGTACTTGCCCCCGTCGCGCACGAGCCGACCAACGTGACCGGCCTGCACCACACCTCGGGCACGATCTCGATGGCGCGTTATGCCCCCGGCACCGCCACCGCCGACTTCACGATCATGATCGGCGACGTGCTGTCGCTCGACGCCAGCCCTGCGTCCGAAAATCCCGACCTGCGCCCCGGCTTTGCCGCATTCGGCCATGTCGTCTCGGGCATGGATGTCGTCCGCAAGATCTGGGACGCGCCGCGCTCGGCCACCAAGGGCGAAGGCGTGATGCGCGGCCAGATGCTGGAGCCGCCGGTGAAGATCCTCAGCGCCCGCCGCGCTCCTGCCCCCGGACAATAGCCCCCTTCCCGTCCCGACCAGCGGAATCCGGGATTTTCCGGACTTAATTTTACGCGTTCACGGCCGTTGACGCATGGGATGACCGCCTACGATCCCTCCATGGCCCGCAGCGGCCTGCGCCGCTGGTTCGGACTGGGCGGCGCGGGCTCTCGCCCGGTCGATGCGCCCGAGGACCAGCCCCCGGCGCCGCTCTTCCACGAAACCTCGCGCGACAAGCGGCGGCGCCAGACGCTGGAAGACATCGCCCGCTTCCTGCTCACCCACCGCCTGCCGATCACGCCCTTCACGCTGGAGGCTGCCCACGACATCATCACCGGAGCCGACCCCTGCCTGGGCAAGGACGTGGCGGAGCGGGTCGGCCAGCGCGAACCGGTGACGCTCTACTGGCTGGAGGACCGTATCAGCGAACTCGGCCGCCGCGACGGCATCGAGCAGATCCACGTTCTGATCCACCGGCTGGAAGCCACGCTGTGCGAATTCGCCGCCACCGCCAGCGCCGCACGCAGCGCCACCAGCGACTACAACTCCGCGCTCGAGGCCCATGCCGATCACGTCGGCCTCCACGGCGCCTCGGCCCGGCGCGGCGCGGCGCGCAGTGACGAGGAGGCCCAGCGCACGATCCTCGAACTTACCGCGCTTGCCAAGGACATGATCACCCGCACCCGCGACATCGAACGCGCCCTGGCTCGCTCGGAACGCGAAACCCAGGTCTTGCAGAAGAACCTGATCGACGCGCGCCGCGAGGCCGAGATCGATCACCTCACCGGCCTGCCCAACCGCCGCGCCTTCGAAGCCGTGCTGAAGGAGCAGCACGCCGAGTGCCATGCCACCGGCGAGCCGCTTTGCGTCGCCTTCTGCGACATCGACCACTTCAAGCGGATCAACGACATGCATGGCCACGATGCCGGTGACCGGGTGCTTCGCACGGTCGCCCAGACACTCGCCAGGATTTCCAGCGACACGTGCCATGTCGCCCGCCACGGCGGCGAGGAATTCGTCGCCTTGCTGCGCGGCAAACGCCTGGACGAAGCGTTCGCCACGCTCGACGCCCTGCGCGAGGACATGGCCGCCCGCAAACTGGTCAATCGCTGGACCGACACGCCGTTCGGCCGCGTCAGCTTCTCCGCGGGTCTCGCCGATGTCCACGCCTACGACAGCCCGCGCGCCGCCCTGCGCGCCGCCGACGAAGCGCTGATCCGGGCCAAGGATGCCGGGCGCAACCGCGTGTTCATTGCCAGCCTCGACGATCCGGGCGAAGGCATTGCAACTTGAACATGGTTAACATCAGTATTTTGCAAGACACTCTTCATCATACGCAAGTGTCGAAAATGTAATCCAAAAATCCCGTTTCGACAGTTACTGTTTATTAGCGACTCCTACCTAGGCTCCCTTGAAACGAACCTGGGTGAACGATCGTGCGGCACGAAAGTATCCTGTCACCAACGGAAAGGCCCCCCTCGGCCCGGCGTTTCACGCTGCACCTGGCGCAGGCCGTCTGCACCGCCTGCGCCCTCACCGCCATGTTCGCACAGGGCGAAACCGCCCGCGCCCTTGCCACCGTCGCCGCCGCCTGTTCGCTCTTCACGCTGTTTGTGGGGGTGCTCAGGGAGCGCCGCGCGGTCGCCGAACTGGATGACCACATCCGGCTGGTCGACGAGGCGCGCAACGCCCACAGCCAGGTCGAGGAGCTGTTCGCGATGACCGACATGCTCCAGGCCGCCGAGGACTACGACGACGCCGGTGCCGTGCTGATGGCCACGGCCTTGCGCCTGCTGCCGGAATTCGGCGGCGCCCTCTACGTCTTCAACAATTCGCGCGACCGCCTGGACCTTGCCAAGTCCTGGGGACACTCCGATTCGTTCCAGCCCGCCGCCAGCCTGCTGCCCGGCAACTGCTGGGCGCTCAAGCGCGGCAAGGCCCACGTCAATGCGCCCGCCCACGGCACCCTGAACTGCATGCATGCGGTCGGCTCGGGGACCACGATCGAAAAACCGATGATGGCGCGCGGCCAGGTGGTCGGCCTGCTGATGCTGGCAAGCGCGGCGCCGGATGCCGTGGAAGGCAACACCGACATCCACCGCATCGCCCGCGCCCTGGCCGATTCGATGTCGCTCGCGCTTTCCAACATCGCCCTGCGCGAGAAACTGCGCACCCAGTCGCTGCGCGATCCGCTGACCGGGCTCTACAACCGCCGCTACATGGAAGACGCGCTCGAACGCTACATCAGCCTTGCCGAGCGCACCGGCACCGCCACCTCGGTGGTCATGGTCGATCTCGACAACTTCAAGCGCGTCAACGACGAGTACGGCCATGCCAAGGGCGATGCCGTTCTGCGCGACGTCGCCGCACAGCTCGTCGGAGCCCTGCGTCCGTCCGATGTCGTTGCCCGCTACGGCGGCGAGGAACTCGTCCTGATCCTTCCCAAGTGCAGTCTCGAGAACGCTGCCAGCAAGGCGGAAGTCCTGCGCAAACGGATCGAGAGCCTTTCGGAGGCGCACGGGGTGGCGATCAGCGCCTCATTCGGCATCGCCTCGGTGCCGGAGACCGCGACCAAAGCCGCGGATGTCGTCCCCGGTGCCGACTGCGCGCTTTACGCCGCCAAGCAAGGCGGCAAGAACCGTGTGGTTGTCGCCGAACGGCGCGGCAAGCGGGACGAAGTCCCGGCGCCGCGCCTGACCGGCACCGGCTGATCCCGACAAGCGCCGGGTTCAGCGGCGCGGCAGCGTCGCCAGATCGGCGATCACCGTGTCGGCATCCAGCAAGCGCCACTGCGCGCCGGCGATGTCCGCAGGCAGCGCCGCCTTGTGAACCATGCGCACCCGCATCTGCGCCTCGCGCCCCGAATTGACGTCCTGCCTGCTGCCCCAGCCGGTGACGTGCAAGGTCCGCTCCAGCCCCCGCTGGCTCTGCACCAGCATCGCGTCATAGCCCTTGGCCTTGGTCGCCGTGGCTGCTGCCAGCATGGCGTGCTCTTCCAGTGTCGGCAACGTGGCGAGCCCGTGCGTGAAACGCACCGTCCGGTCGCCCGGATCGTCCTTGTCGCCGCGCAGTGTAAATCCTTCGCCCGTCAGGAAATAGCTGTCGCCGAGCCGCACCTGCGTGGCCTCGGTCTCGGCGCGCGGCATCATCGGCGCGAGGTGCGCAAGGTCGGTCGCGAACTCCCGATCGCGCTCGCGCTTGTGCCTGGCGCGGATCTCTTCGATGATCGCACGCTTGTCCGCCTGGCTTGCCTGGCCGAGCTGGCCCACCAGATCGATCAGGACAACGCCCGCCTCGGGGCCCGCAGCTTTCAGCCGATCGAGCAGGCCCTGCAGGTCCAAGCCCGGCGCTTCCTCGCGAAGGGCGATGATCTTCTCCCAGCCCTCCATCTGCTCAAGGCCGCTTTTGGCAAGCACCGCCCGCATTTCGAACGCGTTGCGGGCCGACTTCGAGAGCGGACGACCGTCAGGGCTGGGCGGTGGCGGCGCCATTGCCGCGTCCAGCCCTGCCCTGACGGCAGCAAGATGCGCGCGCGCTTCCCGGGTCTTGCCGGATGCCGCCAGCGCATAGGCATAAAATCCGGCGTACATCGCCTCCAGCTGCATCTCCCGATCGGCGGAATCGTCGGAATTCTGGGCCGTCCAGTTGCCGCGCATCTGCGGCTTTGCGAAACTGACCCCGGCGCCGAGTTCGACCGCCTGTTCGATCCGCCCGTCCAGCATCGCATACTTGAACGCCATCAGGGCCATCGAGGGAACGACCGGCGCCATCGCCCGCATCCGCGCGAGCTGATGCCCGAGATCCGGATCGATCCGGTGGCGCAGAACCTCGGTCGTGCGCCGCACGCTGGCCGCATAGGCCCGCTCGGCGTCGATGGCGTCCAGCAGCGCGCCCGCCTCGCCCGTGCGGCCGGTTTCGATAAGCACATAGGCGCGCAGCAGGCGATTGCCCAAGCCCAGCCCCCGCTCGAAGTAGATCGGGTCGAATTCGCCCTTCAGCGCATCGACCGCGTCGATCGCGCGCAGAGCCTCGTCGAAAGCGCCCGCGCCGATCTGATGGAACGCCCGCGCCTGCATCAGGTGCGCGCGCCGGAGCGTGAACGCCGGCAGCAACAGCGGATCGGCAAGCGCCGCGTCGCACGCCTCGATGGCCTTGCGGGAATCGGCGTTCACCACCCCTCGGCGGATATCGCGCTCTTTCGCGGCAAGGCCGAACAGCATCGTTCCCGTGGTGATACCGTCGCCCTTGCCCTTGGGCGGATCGTATCCGTCACAGACCCGGAACGCATCGCCGGGCAAAGGCGCGGCGGCGCCCGTCAATACCCCGGCCTGCCCCCCTGCTTGCCCCCCTGCTTGCCCCCCTGCTTGCCCCCCTGCTTGCACGCTCGCAGGACAGAACAGGGCAGCCGCCGCCAGGCTGGCTACCGCAAATCGCAATTTCATCCGTCACACCCCAATCGTCCTTCCCCCGAAGGACAGAGGCGTCGTTCATATCGTCACGCCCCCCGCACACAAGCGGCAGCGCACCGTGCATGCACATGAAAACGCGCCCGAACTCCAAGAGTCCGGGCGCGCTTCATGGTCCGAGCGACCTCGGAGCACCGACCGCTTCGCCGTCAGTGCCCATCAAAGGCCACTGATCGCCTTGCGATCAGTCTTCCTTAAGGAACGCCGGCATGTGGTCGGGGTCGCCGCCACCATTGTCGCCGCCGCGCGGACCGCGGGGACCGCGTCCTTCACCGCGCGGACCACGGTCGTTGCCGCCACGGCCACCATCACGGCGGGGCCCACGACGGTCACCGCCGCGGTCGCCACCACGTCCACCTTCGCGATCGCCGCGCGGTTCACGCGGTTCGCGGGCCGGACGGGTGTCTTCCAGCTCGGCGCCGGTTTCCTGGTCGACGACGCGCATCGACAGGCGAACCTTGCCGCGCGGGTCGATCTCGAGGACCTTGACCTTGACTTCCTGGCCTTCCTTGACGACGTCGGTCGGCTTTTCGACACGCTCGTTCTTCATTTCGGAAACGTGGACGAGGCCGTCCTTGCCACCCATGAAGTTCACGAAGGCACCGAAGTCGACGATGTTGACGACCTTGCCGGTGTAGATCTTGCCGACTTCCGCTTCCTCGACGATGCCGAGGATCCACTTCTTGGCGGCTTCGATCTGGTTCACGTCCGAGGACGAGATCTTGATCACGCCTTCGTCGTCGATGTCGACCTTGGCGCCGGTTTCGGCGACGATCTCGCGGATCACCTTGCCGCCGGTGCCGATGACGTCACGGATCTTCGACTTGTCGATCTGGATCGTCTCGATGCGCGGTGCGTGGGCCGACAGTTCGGTACGGGCCGAACCGAGGGCCTTGTTCATCTCACCCAGGATGTGCGCGCGGCCGGCCTTCGCCTGCTCCAGCGCCTTGCCCATGATTTCCTTGGTGATACCGGCGATCTTGATGTCCATCTGCATCGTGGTGATGCCGTTCTCGGTGCCGGCCACCTTGAAGTCCATGTCGCCGAGGTGATCCTCATCGCCCAGGATGTCCGAAAGGACAGCGAACTCGTCACCTTCCAGGATCAGGCCCATGGCGATGCCAGAAACCGGACGGGCCAGCGGAACGCCCGCGTCCATCATCGAAAGGCAGCCGCCGCAGATCGTCGCCATCGAGGACGAGCCGTTCGACTCGGTGATGTCCGAGAGGATGCGGATGGTGTAGGGGAAGTCTTCCTTGGCGGGCAGCACCGGGTGCAGCGCGCGCCATGCCAGCTTGCCGTGGCCGATCTCGCGGCGGCCCGGGGCGCCG
Source organism: Novosphingobium sp. KA1 (assembly GCF_017309955.1). Lineage (NCBI taxonomy): Bacteria > Pseudomonadati > Pseudomonadota > Alphaproteobacteria > Sphingomonadales > Sphingomonadaceae > Novosphingobium > Novosphingobium sp. KA1. The sequence continues at coordinate 526,198 of NZ_CP021247.1, forward strand.
AAGCGGCCCACTTCGCCCACCGAGTAGGGCGGGAAGTTGTAGTGCAGCATGAACGACGAGTACGACAGGCCTTCGAGGCCGTCGATCATCTGCTCGGCGTCCTTGGTGCCCAGCGTGGTGGTGCAGATCGCCTGCGTTTCACCGCGGGTGAACAGCGCCGAACCGTGGGTGCGCGGCAGGAAGCCGACCATCGATTCGATCGGACGGACCTGATCGAGCTTGCGGCCGTCGATGCGCTTGCCGTCCTTGAGGATGGCGGTGCGAACGATTTCCGCTTCCAGCTTCTTCATGGTCTTGATGGCGACCATCTGCGTCTGCGGGGTTTCGTCCGAGAACGCTTCCTTCGCCTTGGCGCGCGCGGCGTTGAGGGCGTTGGCGCGGGCCGACTTGTCGGTCAGCTTGTAGGCAGCGGTGACGTCCTTGCCGACGGCCTTCTTGAGCTTCGCCTTGATGTCGGCGGTGTTGTCCGACAGGTCGATTTCCCAGGGGTCCTTGGCAGCCTGCTCGGCGAGGTCGATCACGAGGTTCACGACCTTGCGGCATTCGTCATGCGCGAACATGACGGCGCCCAGCATCTCTTCCTCGGTCAGCTCCTTGGCTTCCGATTCCACCATCATCACGGCATCGCCGGTGGCGGCGACGACGAGATCGAGGCGGCCGTCGGCCAGCGCGGCGGTCTGCTTCGGGTTCAGCGTGTATTCGCCGTCAACGAAGCCGACGCGGCAGGCGCCGATCGGGCCCATAAAGGGCACACCCGAGATGGTGAGCGCGGCCGAAGCGGCGATCATCGCGACGATGTCGGCCTCGGTCTCGCCGTCAAAGCTCAGAACCTGGGCAATGACGTTGATTTCGTTGTAGAAACCTTCGGGGAACAGCGGACGGACCGGACGGTCGATCAGGCGGCTGGTCAGCGTTTCCTTTTCGGTGGCGCCGCGTTCACGCTTGAAGAAGCCACCCGGAATGCGGCCGGCGGCCGAAAACTTTTCCTGGTAGTGCACGGTCAGCGGGAAGAAGTCCTGGCCTTCCTTCACCGACTTGGCGGCGGTAACCGCGCAGAGCACGACCGTTTCGCCATAGGTGGCAAGGACGGCGCCGTCGGCCTGACGGGCCACGCGGCCGGTTTCGAGAGTGAGCGTCTTGCCGCCCCACTCCATGCTTACGGTTTTGACGTCGAACATAAGAGGTTTTCCTCAGCCCACCGGCCCTATTGCGCGGCGGGGTTTACTGCCGGGTATGCCGTCCCGGTCCGGTATGGGGCCGCTTTGGAGCCCCCGGGCCCTCCGCCGGATTGCGGACGGACCCTTACTTTTTGTCTTGCCGCGTTTTCCGAGTCATCGGGAGATCTCACCCGATTGGAAAACGCTCCTAATGCAAGAAGCGGCCCGCTAGGGGCCGCTTCCCGTTAAGTCTTACTTACGCAGACCCAGCTTCTGGATCAGGGCGTTGTACCGCGCGACGTCCTTCTTCTTCAGGTAGTCGAGCAGCGAGCGGCGCTTGTTGACCATGGCCAGCAGACCGCGACGCGAGTGGTTGTCCTTGTGGTGAGCCTTGAAGTGCTCGGTCAGGTTGCGGATGCGCTCGGTGAGGATCGCGACCTGAACTTCCGGGCTGCCCGTGTCGCCAGCGACGCGTGCGTTGTCCGAAATGATGTCCTGCTTCTTTTCAGCGGTAACCGACATAGTACTTTACTCCGCGACATCCGATAGATTGAATCCCCTGACGACGCGGGCTTCTCCGCCCGAAAGCTCCATCAGCGCGACGGGAACGATCCCTTCTCGCGCCCAATGCAGCCCGTCTTCCTGAGACAGTCCGGTCAGAACGCGGCCCTGTCGGACCGCTCTTGCCTGCTCCGAACCAAGGTCGATGGCCGGGATGTCGTCCAGCCCCACCTCCAGTGGCAAGAGTATCTGTTCAAGCGGTGCCCCCTTGCCGATTTCGTTCAATTTGTCCAGCGAAATCGCGTGAGACAGGTCGAACGGGCCCGCCTTTACGCGGCGTAGCATGGAGACTGTTCCGCAAGTTCCAAGGGCCTGTGCGATGTCGCGTGCAAGGGACCGGATGTACGTGCCCTTGGAGACATGGGCGTGCAGGGTCGCCCCGTCCTCCGCATCGAATCGCTCGAGGTTCAATTCGAAGATCGTCACGCTGCGCGACTTCAGTTCCACTTCCTGCCCGGCGCGCGCCAGATCGTAGGCGCGCTCGCCATCGACCTTGAGCGCGGAATAGATCGGCGGCACCTGCGCGATCGGGCCGGTGAAGCGCGGCAGCACGGCTTCCACGTCCGCCTGCGCTGGCCGCACGTCGCTGGTGGCGATGACCTTGCCCTCAAGGTCCAGCGTATCCGTCTCCTCGCCGAAGCGCACGGTGAACGCGTAGATCTTGCTGGCATCGAGCATGCGCCCGGTCAGCTTGGTCGCCTCGCCCAGCGCGACGGGCAGGATACCGGTCGCCAGCGGATCGAGCGTGCCGCCATGGCCGACCTTGACCTTCTTGCCATAGCCCGCCTCGCGCAAGTTGCGCTTCACGGCGGCAACCGCCTGCGTCGAGCCGAGGCCCAGCGGCTTGTCGAGAATGATCCAGCCATGCGGCGTCTTCGGGGTTTCGCTCATGCCCTTCCCCAAGGCGAGGCTGGCGGCGATGTCAACGCCCGACGGTTCAAACCCCGGCAACCGCGCGCGCCAGCGCCTCGTAATGATCGAGCATCCACAGCACCGGTGGCAGCACCACCCGCTGCACCAGCCCGAGGTCGGGCGCCAGCCAGGGCACCACAACGATCAGCAGCACGATGATCGCAAACCCGTAAGGACGCAGCCGGGCATAGCGGCGCGCAAGACCATCGGGCAGCAGTCCCTCGACGATGTGCGAACCGTCGAAGGGCGGGATCGGCAGCAGGTTGAAGAATGCCAGGAACACGTTGATCATGACAAAGAAGCCGAGGCTCATCACCGTGAACGACAGCACCGGCCCGGTCGCGTCGCCGAACAAGCGCATCAGCAGGCCGAGCAGGATCGAACCCACCGCAGCGAGCACGAGATTGCTGAGCGGCCCGGCGGCGGCCACCACCATCATGCCCCGGCGCGGATTGCGCAGACGCCAGGCGTTGACCGGCACCGGCTTTGCCCAGCCCAGCACCGGCGCGCCCGTCAGCGCCAGGAAGCCCGGTAGGATGAGCGTACCGAACGGATCGACATGACGCAGCGGGTTGAGCGACAGCCGCCGCTGCTCCCGCGCGGTCGGGTCGCCCAGCGCCAGCGCGGTCCAGCCATGCGCGACCTCGTGAAAGACGATTGCGATGATGAGGGGAACAATGAGCGCCGCGGCTTGCAGCAGGGTGTTTTCCATGCCGTCGATCTAGGAAGCGTACCGCGCTATCGCAATGACCTAGGTCGTAAACTCATAAACGGCACCATCGAGGCGCCCAAATGGCGAACAGCTCGGGCCGAAGTTGCCGCCGGGCGGGCTGGATGCCCGTCCAAGGCCGCTTCGGTTCGAGATGGAAGCCATTTGGGCGCCCCTTCGGGGTTTGCCCAAAATGGCCCAGCGCCGCGCCGGGAAGTCTTGAAATATCGACATATTCCAGCGCCTTCCCTCCTGCCGCTGAGCCATTTTGCCTCAAACCTCGATGGTGCCGTTTATGGGTTTACGACCTAAAGCGGATAGCCCAGTTCTTCCAGTGGCAGGTCGCGCAGGTCCATCAGGCGGCGGTTGCTCTCGGGATAGTGCGCGGCGATGCGGGCCTGCATGCGCGGCGAAAGCCGCGCGGGGCGATTGTTGATCACCGGCACCCGGCCGGCCAGCCACTTGGCACCGTGGCGCAAGGCCTGGCTGCCCGGCAGGTCGATGACATAGTGCTTGTTCACCACCGACTGGCGCGAGAACAGGTTGACCCCGCGCACCATAGCCAGCCCCACCGCCCCCAGCGATCGGTTCGCGCGCGAGCCCTCCGGCGGCAGGCTCTCGATCGCGAGGCCGAGGTCCCGCTGCATCCGCTCGATCAGCACATCGCGCTCGCGCAGCCATTCATAGGGATAGACGTGGACGTGATCGCGCCCGAACAGGGCATCGTAATGGGCGATCAGCCGGTCATATTCGAAATGCTCGAATTCGAAGGCCGGCGCCTTCCACGGACGGGTCAGCGCGCCGCGCACCTTGCGCGCGGTCTCGAAATAACGGTGCGAGCCCCAGGTGCCGCCGCCCGAGACGTACTGCGCATAGCTCGCCCGGCAGATGTCGAACTGGTTGCGGATGAAGATGACGATATGCGCGTCAGGCAGCACCGCCTTGATCCGCCGCGCCACTTCCGGGGCGAGGAAACCGTGCAGCCCGCCATTGTGGAGATAGCCCGAGAGGTTCTCCTCGCTCAGCAGAACCGGGCGGTTGCGGCCATGCAACGAGAGCACCTCGCTTGCCTGTTCGGGGCAGAAATGCATGCCGCAAGGCTTGAGGAAGGCATCCTGAACGGTCTGCCGGGGCACATAGTCATGGCTTACAGCGTTCGGGAACAGCTGTTTCTGCAGCCAGGTCGTGGCTGTCTTGTGATACCCCAGATGAACTATCGCACTCTGCATTTCGGCCCGTCTGCACCCGTTGTCGCACTGCCAACGAGGGGACGGTGTAAAAGTTGCCTGCGAATTTCGCATAGTTTGCGGCGAAATGACAGCCCCGCGCGCCGCCGGGATGGGGGCCGGGATGCGGGGCTGGCATGCCCGCCGTCAGAACCCCAGCGATTCCCCGAAGTGCCGGCGGCACAGCGCCACGTAGCGGTCGTTGCCGCCGATCTCGGTCTGCTGGCCTTCCCGCACCGCCGCGCCCGAGGCATCGACACGCAGGTTCATCGTCGCCTTGCGGCCGCAGTGGCACACCGCCTTCAGTTCGATCAGCGCGTCGGCAATGCCCAGCAGGACCGCCGATCCCGGGAACAGCTGCCCGCGAAAATCGGTGCGCAGTCCGTAGCACAGCACCGGAATGTTGGTCCGGTCGGCCAGACGCGCGCATTGCCAGACCTGCTCGGGCGTGAGGAACTGCGCCTCGTCGATCAGCACGCAGGCAAGCGGTTCCACCGCGTGGACCGCCCCGACGCGCGCCGCCAGATCGGTATCGGGCGAAAAGCGATGCGCCGCCGTATGCAGGCCGATACGGCTCTCGATCGCGTGATCGTCGCCCCCCTCGCCGCTGCCCCGGTCGTCGTGCGCGGCAGTCCACAGCATCGTGCGCATGCCGCGTTCGTGGTAGTTGAAATTCGCCTGGAGCAAGGTCGCCGACTTCCCGGCATTCATGCTGGCATAATAGAAATAGAGCTTGGCCATCGCAGCTGGGGATAACATGCCGGTTTGCCCCGCGCACGGGCACGATCCGCGATTGTCCCCGCTTGAATGGACGGGACCAAGGTTATCTAATGGGTCCGGGCGGCACGCGGGTGCCGGGAAACCGGCAGCCCCCGCGCGTGCATCGCCGGCTGGGGACCCGGGCGCGTGGCCGGGAGTGGAGGTGGTCATGAGACGATGGATCGCCGTCTTTGCGGTCTTGGCACTGGCCGTGCTGGTTGCGGCCTATATCGCCCTGTTCCCGCTTGCACCGCAAGGCGGCGCGCTTGCCCCGCTGCTGTCCAGGCTTGACGATACCGCCGCCAACCTCGTCGTCCGTTCGGGGCGCGAGCTGGCAGTGCTCACGCCGCTGGCGCTGGGGATCATCCTCGCCCTGCTGCTCGCCGCCAGCGCCCGCCGCGCCGGCCTGGCCGCTGCCAGGGGCGGACGGCGGCGCATGCCGGGAGGCCGCAAGGGCAATCGCCCCGACCCCGATGCCGTCTGGCGCCCCGAACCGGAACCCGTCGAGGCGGAGATGGACCATGTCCCCGGCCTTGAGCGCCGCGCCGCCAGCGATGGGGAAGCCGGGAACGGCACCGGCGCCCCGGTCGCCGCCGCTCGCGCCCCGGCGGCACCGCCGCTGATGCCCGAGCTTGACGACGAACCTGGCCCGAATGCTGGCCCGGACGACTCCCTGCCGCCGATCCCCGGCGCAATCGTGCTGGCCCGCAAACCGCGCGAGCGCACCACCAGCGAGCAGGCCTGGTTCGACGAGACCAGCTGGCTCGGCGGCCTGCCCCGTCTCGGCACGGCCGCCTGGCCCGCGGACGAACGCGGCCCGCTGCCCTTCGCGGCCCAGCTGGACCTCGCCGCGATCGCCGCCGCCTGCCCCGACAGCCCTTTGCCCCGGTCCGGTTCGCTCGCCTTTTTCCTCGGCTCCGGCGCCGTCGTCGAAGTGCCCGGCGCGCCGGAACTCTTCACCGAGCCGCCTCCCGGCCTGCCCCCCGCCTTCGACGAGGGCGGACACCCCCTGCCCGCCCATGCCGGTCCGCTATCGCGCGCATTTTTCCCGTTCTGGCCGGTGGAACCGCTCCTTGCGGACCGGCCCGAGCACGAGGCCCCACGCAGCGAAGGCTTCACCGCAACGGAGCCCGCAGAGCACCTCTGGTGGCACGGCGCCGTGCACCTGGCCGATTGTCTGCACATGGCCTACCACGGCGCAGCCCATGTCGTCGCCACCGAGCGGGAGCGGGGAACCCTCGCAGGCGCGCGGCTGGCCCGGCTCGAACAGGATCCGACCACCAGCATCGAGGACCTCGACGAGGCTGGCGAGGCCCTTGCCGCCTGCGAACGGCAATTGCCCGCGATCCAGGCCGAACAGGCCAGTCTGGCACAGGTGGTGACGGCGATGGACGGTTTTGTCGCCGACCGCGATCCGTGGACGGCGCTCAGTGCCGAGGAAGTCGCGGTGCTGGGCGAACTGCTTGCCCATGTACAGCGCGACTGCCCCGCCCTCGTCCGCTTCTACGTGCCCGAAACGCTGGGAGAACTCACCAGCTTGTCGCTGCGCGCGATGATGACCGGCGATGCGCAGGCCTTCGCGCAGGTGCCCGAGGCCGAGCTGGCGCGGATCAACAAGCAGCACCGCCTTGCCATCGGCCGTCAGCACCAGCTTTTCGGCATCGGGGCGCCGCGTCCGCGGCACGCACAGGCGCCGGGCGGCGAGGTGCTGCTGCTCCAGCTCGGATGCGACGACATGATGGAATGGAACTGGGCCCACCAGGGCCTGTTCCAGTTCCGCCTTTCCGCCGGGGACATCGCCCAGCGGCGCTGGGACCGGGTGACGCTGACCTTCCTGCCGGAATAACGGCTCCGCGCGGAGGATTACTCTTCGTCGAGGTCGCGCTTCACGCGCGGATCGCTCAGCAGCGCGTCGATGCGGCTGGCCTCGTCGAACGTCTCGTCGGCCCGGAAACGGATCTTGGCGGCGAACCGCAGCTTGAGACGCTGGGCAACCTCGCGCTGGAAAAACGCGGTGTTGGTGCGCAGGGCCTTGAGCACCGCTTCCTCGTCCTCACCCAGCAGCGGCTTCACATAGACCGTCGCGATCCTGAGATCCGGGCTCATCCGCACTTCGGTGACCGAGACCGAATGCCCGCTCAGCGTGGCGTCGTGGACCTGCTGGCGGGTGAGGATTTCCGAAATGACGTGGCGCACCTGCTCGCCAACCTTGAGAAGGCGGACGGACTGCTGCTCGGGCGTGATCTGCTGGCGGGACATGACGACCTCCATGTGGGCGTAATGCGACAATTTGCAACAAATGATTACGGCTCCATTCGCCGTTCCTGTGGTTAAGGCCTGCAAGAGACACATTCCCCCCACCCGTTCAAGGAGCCGAACCCATGCGTAAATTCACCGCAGCCCTGCTCGCCGCCGCGATCGTCGTGCCCAGCCTGGCAGCCCCGGCGATGGCGCAGCCCGGCAAGCCCAACCAAGCTCATTCGAATCAGGGTCATTCGAATCAGGGTCACGCGACCCCGGCCAAGAAGCCGAGCCAGACCCCGCACCGCTTCAAGAAGGGCGAGAAGTTCGACCGCAGCCGCGCATCGCACTACCAGACGGTCGACTACCGCAAGTATCGCAACGTGAAGGCGCCGCCGAAGGGTTACCACTACGTGCGTTCGGGCAATGACCTGCTGCTCGTGGGCATCACCAGCGGCCTGGTTGCCGCCGTGACCATGAACATGTTCCACTGATCCTTCAGCGGACCTGAAAACCGAAAAGGGCGGCACCTGCAAAGGCGCCGCCCTTTTTCACATCTTGGCGTCGATCCGCGCCAGCGAGCGGACATTGCGCGCGGTGGCCCGGCAGCCGAGGCGATTGCCGACAAATTCCATCGTCAGCAGGCTTTCCGCCGGCGGACAGGCATAATCGATGAACAGGCAGCGCGTGCCGAGCGCCAGACGCTCGCCGCCCAGCGTGCCATGATCGGCCTGCAACCGCTCGAACTGCGCTTGCGTCGGTTGCCCCGACAGCAGCACGGTGTGCACGAAGCTGTCACCGCTCTCCCCGGCGAACGGATTCTCTTCCACTGCCGCGCGAATTTCCGCGCGGGTCCGCACCGCGACAAACGCCTTGAGGTCGAACCGGTCGCGCATCAGATAGGCCAGCAGGTCCTCCAGCCCTTCGCTCGGCCGCTCCTCGTACTCGAACAGGACATTGCCGCTGGAGATCACCGTCTCGGCATTCTCCAGTTCCTCACGCTCGAAGGCATACCTGAGGTCCGCCATCGACAGGCGGTCGCCGCGAACGGTCAGGCTCTCGAAAAAGGCGCAGTAGCGGGTCATCGCAGTATCATCAGTCCTATTGGCAGCAGCATCGCCGCCCCGAGACAGCCGCGAAGGCGCGGCAAACGAAGGCGGCCACCGCCGGGCTTGTCGCCCGACGATGGCCGCTGCTGTCCTTTCGACCGGCGCCCGCGCGAAACGGGCACCGTCTATCAGCCGACGGTACGCTCGCGGTGGCTGACTTCGAAGACTTCGAGGTGGTCGCCCGCCTTGATGTCGTTCGTGTCGGCCAGCACGACACCGCATTCGAGCCCGGCGCGCACTTCGTCCACGTCGTCCTTGAACCGGCGCAGCGAGGAGATGGTCGTGGCCGAAACGATGACGTCGTTGCGGGTAAGACGCGCGCTGAGACCCTTGCGGATGTAGCCCTCGACCACCAGCAGACCGGCGGCCTTGTCGCGCTTGCCGGCCGGGAAGACCTGCTTGACCTCGGCGCGGCCGACGACGGTTTCGATCCGCTCGGGGCCCCAGATGCCGGCCATCTGCTTGGCGACTTCGGCGGTCAGTTCGTAGATGATGTCGTAGTACATCATCGGCGTCTTGGTCTTCGCGATCAGTTCGCGCGCCTTGGCGTTCGGACGGACATTGAAGCCGACGATCGGTGCACCCGAGGCCGAAGCCAGAGCCACGTCGGTTTCGGTGATTGCACCGACGCCCGACTGCAGGATGCGAACCTTGATCTCGTCGTTCGACAGGTTGTTGAGCGCGGCGCTGATCGCCTCGACCGAACCCTGGACGTCGCCCTTGATCACCACCGGATACTCGATGACATTCTGCTTGGCGGCCAGCGCCGAGAACATCGTGTCGATGTTGGCGGGTGCGGTTGCCGTGCGCTTGGCGGTCGCCTGTTCCTGACGGTAGGACGAAACCTCGCGGGCACGCTGCTCGCTCTCGACGACGGTCAGCTTGTCACCGGCCATCGGCACGCCGCCGATACCCAGCACTTCCACCGGCATCGAAGGCGGTGCGGCCTTCACCTGGCGGCCCTTGTCGTCGAGCATGGCGCGCACGCGGCCGCTCTCGGTCCCGACGACGAGGATGTCGCCGACCTTGAGGGTACCACGGTTGACCAGCACGGTCGCCAGCGGGCCCTTGCCCTTGTCGAGCTTGGCTTCGATCACGGTCGCCTCGGCCTCGCGGTCGGGGTTGGCCTTGAGCTCCATGAGTTCGGCCTGGAGCAGGATCTTCTCGATCAGCTCGTCGAGACCGGCACCGGTCTTGGCCGAGACTTCGACGTCCTGGACCTCGCCCGACATCGCCTCGACGACGACCTCGTGCTCGAGCAGACGCTCGCGGACGCGCTGGGCGTTGGCTTCGTGCTTGTCGATCTTGTTGATCGCCACGATCATCGGCACGCCGGCGGCCTTGGTGTGATTGATGGCCTCGATCGTCTGCGGCATGATGCCGTCGTCGGCCGCGACCACCAGGATCACGATGTCGGTCACGTTGGCGCCGCGCATACGCATCTGCGTGAAGGCGGCGTGGCCCGGGGTATCAAGGAAGGTGACGAGATCGCCGCCCTTGGTCTTGATCTGGTAGGCACCCATGTGCTGCGTGATGCCGCCGGCTTCGCCCTTCACCACGTCGGTGCCGCGCAGGGCATCGAGCAGCGAGGTCTTGCCGTGGTCGACGTGGCCCATGATGGCAACGACGGGCGGACGCGACTTCAGGGTTTCGGGTGCATCGACGTCCACCGAGGTGTCGATGTCGACGTCGCTGTCCGAAACGCGCTGGATGTTGTGGCCGAATTCGGTGACGAGCAGTTCGGCGGTATCCTGGTCGATCGTCTGGTTGACGGTGACCATCATGCCCATCTTGAACATCGCCTTCACGAGGTCGGCGCCCTTCTCGGCCATGCGGTTCGCCAGTTCCTGGACGGTGATCGCCTCGGGGACGATCACGTCGCGGACCTGCTTCTCGCGCTGCTGCGACTGGCCGCCGAAGTGGGCACGGCGTTCCTTCTCGCGGGCGCGCTTGAGCGCCGCCAGCGAACGGGCGCGGGCGCCCTCGTCATCGTTGAGCGCGCGGTTGACCGTAAGCTTGCCGGACTGGCGGCGATCGCCACCCTTGCGGTCACGCTCGGGCGTGCTGCGCGGCGGCGGAGCACTGGTCTTCTTGACGCCGGCCGGGCCCTTGGGCGCGCTGCCGGAGCTGCTCGAACCGGTGGCATTGCCGCCGGCGTTGCCAGCCGCAGTGCCGCCGGTGTTGCCACCCGCATTGTTACCGGCACTGGCGGCAGGCGCTTCCGGACGGCGCACCGGCTCGGGGCGCTGCACCGGGGTGAAGCGGCGCGGCGCAGGAGCCGGAGCGGCGGCCTGCACGGGTGCCTTGGCGACCGGAGCGGGCGCGGCCACCGGGGCGGCAGGCGCCGCGGCAGCGGGCGTCTCAGCCGGAGCGGCCGGAGCCTCGGGCGCGGCCACCGGCTGTTCGGCCGGAGCAGCCGCTTCGGCGCTGGCTGCGGCTTCGGCCGCTTCGCGGGCCTTGACGGCTTCTTCCTCGGCGCGGCGATTGGCTTCGGCGCGCTGCTTCTCTTCCTCGATCGCGCGCAGCTTCTGTTCCTGCTCGCGGCGGGTGGTTTCCTCCAGCACGGCAAGGCGGGCTTCTTCGGCCTCGCGCTGCAGGCGGGCGACACGTTCCTGCGGGGTTTCACCGGGGATGAAGGTCGGCTTGCGGGGCGCAGGCTGCGGAGCCGGGCGCGCGGGCGCAGCGGCCTGCGGCGCGGGAGCCGCCTGCGGTGCGGGTGCAGGTGCAGCCTGCGGAGCCGGGGCAGCCTCGGCACCGCCCTCGCCGGGCTTGCCGATCACGCGCTTCTTCTTCACCTCGACCACCACCTTGTTGGTACGGCCGTGGCTGAAGGTCTGCTTGACCTCACCCGCTTCCACTGAGCGCTTAAGCCCAAGCGGCTTGCGGCCCAGGGTCGGTTTGTTGTCGGTCTCGCTCATATCTCTCGTCTTGCCCTTCGGTCTCAATTCGTCGTCGCGGATGCGGCAGCCTGTGCCGGATCCGTGCCACTAGCCATATCGCCCCCGGCCGCATCGGCGCGGGGTTGCCCCTGGAAATGCAGTAGGCGCTGCAATTGCGCCGCGACTCGGGAAGCCGAGCCGCGATCGTTGAGCGCCAGGTGAACGACGTTGTCGCGGCCCAATGCCACAGACAGCGTCTCCCGGTCCAGTGGCAAGCGTGTGCCCTTGAGACCGCTTCCTTCCGCCTCGCTCCCGACTCTCCAGGCCTGGTCGAGCTTTCGCGAGCCGTCTTCGCTCGCATCGGCGGCATGGGCAAGCCACGTGACCCGGCCCTCACGCGCGTTCTGCGCAATGCGGTCCGAGCCCATGAGCAACTTGCCCGACTTCAGTTCGAGCCCCAGCCGATCGGTCAGCGCGCGAATCAGCGCCTGTTCGATCCTGTCCGCCAGGTCTTCGGGAATGGTGAGTTGTGCACCCTTATAGGCGCGCGCCATCGCCCCCTTTAGTTTGCCCTTCGCAAGGGCAATTTCAAGGGTCTCGCGTGAAACGCCGATCCACGCGCCGCGCCCGGGGGCACGCGCGTGGACGTCGGGGAGGACCAGACCGTCCGGCGAAATCGCCAGACGGATCAGGTCTTCACGCGCACCGGTCTCGCCGGAGAGAATGCATTTCCTCTCCGGACCGGTGCCATCGATGTCGGAGCTTACGCGCTCATTGCGAGGATTCCGCATCGGCGGCCTCCTCGGTTGCCGGTTCGTCTTCGAACCAGTGGGCACGGGCAGCCATGATGATCTCGTTGCCCTGTTCTTCGGTCAGGCCGTACTCGCCAAGCGCGCCGCCCTTGTCCTCGTCACGCGCACGCTTGTTCACCGTGCCGTCGCGGCGACGCTGCTCGGTGCGCTTCTTGGCGATCAGCTCGTCGGTGGCGAGGTCGGCCAGATCGTCGAGCGTCTTGATGCCGGCCTTGCCGAGCGTGACCAGCATCGCTTCGGTGAGGTGCGGCAGTTCGGCGAGGCCGTCCTCGACGCCGAGTGCACGGCGTTCCTGGCGGCTTGCCTCTTCGCGGCGCTCGAGCGCTTCGTGGGCGCGGCTCTGGAGTTCCTCGGCCAGTTCCTCGTCGAAGCCCTCGATGTTGGCGAGTTCGCCGACTTCGATATAGGCGACTTCTTCCAGCTCGCTGAAGCCTTCGGCGACCAGCAGCTGCGAGAGCGTCTCGTCGACGTCCAGCTCTTCCTCGAACATCTTCGAGCGCTCGGTGAATTCCTTCTGGCGCTTCTCCGAGGCTTCCGCCTCGGTCATGATGTCGATCTGCGAACCGGTCAGCTGCGAGGCAAGACGCACGTTCTGGCCGCGGCGGCCGATCGCCAGCGACAGCTGGTCATCGGGCACGACGACTTCGATGCGGCTCTCTTCCTCGTCGATGACGACGCGGCTGACCGTGGCCGGCTGGAGGCCGTTGACCACGAACGTCGCGGTGTCCTCGCTCCAGGGGATGATGTCGATCTTTTCGCCCTGCAGTTCCTGCACGACGGCCTGGACGCGGCTGCCCTTCATGCCGACGCAGGCGCCGACCGGGTCGATCGAATGGTCGTTGCTGATCACGCCGATCTTGGCGCGCGAGCCCGGATCGCGGGCCGCGGCCTTGATCTCGATGATGCCGTCGTAGATTTCGGGCACTTCCTGCGCGAAAAGCTTCTTCATGAAGTCCGGGTGAGCGCGCGACAGGAAGATCTGCGGACCGCGGTTCTGGCGCTCGACACGCAGGACCAGCGCACGGACACGCTCGCCGACGCGGGCGGCTTCGCGGGGGATCTGCTGGTCGCGGCGGATCACGCCCTCGGCGCGGCCGAGGTTGACGATCACGTGGCCGAATTCGACCGACTTGATCACGCCGGTGATCACTTCGCCGACGCGGTCCTTGAATTCCTCGTACTGGCGGTCACGCTCGGCATCGCGGACCTTCTGGAAGATCACCTGCTTGGCCGACTGCGCGTCGATGCGGCCGAGGTCCACCGGGGGCAGCGGATCGACGATGAAGTCGCCGAGCTGCGCGCCCTTCTGGAGCTTTTCGGCCTGCTTGAGGTCAACCTGCTTGAAGTAGTCCTCGACATGCTCGACCACTTCGACGACGCGCCACAGGCGCAAGTCGCCGGTGCGCGGATCGAGCTTTGCGCGAATGTCGTTCTCGGCGCCGTAACGGTTACGGGCCGACTTCTGGATCGCTTCTTCCATCGCCTCGATGACGATCGACTTGTCGATCATCTTCTCCGACGCGACCGAGTTCGCGATTGCAAGCAGCTCGGCGCGGTTGGCGGAAATCGCACTGGCCATGGCTTAGTCTTCCTGTTCCTCGACGATCTCGTCGGCCCCGCTGACGTCCAGCGGGCGGGTTGCGGCGATCAGCTTGTCGGTGAGGACGAGCCTTGCGGAATGAATGATGTCCAGCCCGAACGTGACCCGGCCGGACTTCTTGTCGTCGACCGTGACCTGGTCGCCGTCGATGCCGACGAGTTCGCCGGTCAGTCCCTTGCGGTTGCCGTCGACCGGCGCGGTCAGGTTCACCTTGACCTCGTGACCGGCCCAGTTGGCATAGTCCTTCGGGCGGGTCAGCGGACGGTCGATGCCCGGCGAGCTGACTTCGAGACGGTAGGCTTCCTCGATCAGCACGTCGCCGGCTTCTTCAAGCGCGTCCATGCGATCGGAAATGCGGTGCGAGAGCTTCACGCAATCCTCGATCACCAGCTGGCCCGTTGCCGGGTTCTCCGCCATGATCTGCAGCGCGATCTCGTCGTCGCCCACTTCGCTCTTGCCGAACACACGCACGCGCACGAGATCGAAGCCGAGGGCGGTAACCTCCGGTTCGATGACTTCAATAAGGCGTGCGATGTCGGCCAAGCCGTATTCTCCGAATCGATTCGTTGCTGTGAAACCGGCCACCGGGGCAACGCAGTTTCGCGCCGGCCCCTTCCGGCGCCAGCCCGAACCTTGTTTCACCAATGTCGGGATGAGGCGCAGATAAGCGCATTACCGGAAAAACGCAAGAGCGAGAGTCGCAGCCGCGGCGATGCGGGCACAAGGGCACACGAACCGCCGTAAACGGCACCGACCCGCCGCCTTGGCGACCTCCCGTCAGGACACACGCCGGGAAGTCAGCCGGTTCCTCCACCTTGGCGAAAAGACCCGAGGGTCGCGTTCGGGCTCGCCAGGAGAGCGACGGATCGGTGCCGCCAACCCGCCACCAGGGTGGCGAGCGCACCTCACAGGACAATGCAGGCCGGGCGGGATCGTGTGTGGGGGTGGGGCCCACCCGGCCTGCGTCCGGCGACGGAGGGAGGTGTCGCCGAACCACGTCATTCTTCTTGCCGGCGCGGGCATGATTGCCCCGCGCCCCGCAGGCGCTACCCCGCGCCTGCCAACAGACCTGCCTGGCGCATGCTGGCAACGCTGCGCCCGCCGATCACGAGATGGTCGAACAGATCAAGGTCCACCGCCCGGCATACCGCGGCGATCTGGCGCGTGGCGACGACATCGGCCCGGCTCGGCCGATGACTGCCGGAGGGATGGTTGTGCGCCAGCACGATGCCCGCCGCGTCACAGGCCAGCGCCCGCTGGACCAGCATCCGGTAGCTGCTGCCGATCGAGGCGACGCCGCCGGCGACGCACACCGCCTCGCCGATCAGCCGCCCGGCGTGGTCGAACGGCAACTCCACCAGCACTTCCCGGCCAAGCCGGCCAAGCCGGACTACCAGCGTTTCGAGTAACCGGCTCGAGAGCGGACGGATCCGGCAGTATCCCGGGACCAAGTCTGCCAGGAACGATCGCTGCCATCCCGCCGCATCCGGCGCATATGCATCAGCGTCCCCGCCAGCAGCACCGCAAGCGCCAGCCCCGTCGGCGTACTGCGCATCACGGCATAGACCACCGGCGGGATGCCGATGTCCGCCCACCGTGCGAAATGCGCGCTGAGGCTCAGCAATTGCAGCGAAGTTGCCCATAACGGCCAGATCCTCATCGCGTGAAGCGCCAGCATGCCGAAACCGATGGTCCCCACCAGGTCCGTCAGGAGCGACAGGGGGTCCACGGTCCGGAAGCCGCTGGGAAGGAAGATCTCGGCGGTAGCCTCGAACCCGACCATCGCAAGGATGACCACGGCGCCCCAGCGTTCGGGAGCCCCACCCTTCCACAGCGCCAATGCCAGCGAAACGACCAGGAGCAGGAAAAAAACCAATTGTTCCGAATTGATCACACCAGCCCCTTCGCCATCGATCAGGCGGCGGTTGCCACCACCGCGCCGATCTCTTCCGCAGTCATCTCCGCGAGACGCGCTTCATCGGGGCAGCGGATCGGAATGTCCATGGTTTCCGCGATCTTCGAGAGGTCGCGGTGCGCGCGCACCAGTTCGAGACGGGCATCCATCAGGCTCTGCTGCAGCCGGGCAACGCGCGCCATCGGCTGCTGACCAAGCCGGGCCGCCTCCTCGGTGACGATACGCGCCCGGGCGATCTCGGCAAAAAGCTCGCTCGACTTGGCGAGCAGTTCGTCCATGTCGTTCTCGACCGAGCGAATGGTGCGTGCGATGCGCATGCCTGCGATTTCCGGTGTCATGCCTCTAACCCCTATCTGCGCCGTGGCGCCGGTTCCCGTGACGGAGGCATCGGCGGCGGCCAGGCACGAGGGTAAGGGCAGACGCCGCTAGATCAGCCGCCCCAGGACATCGGCGATCGACAGCGTTGCCGCCAGCGTCACCGCCATCATCAGGGCCAGCACGATTACCGCGACGATGCGCCCGGCCCGGCCGAACTTCGCATCGAAAGCCTCCAGACCCGCCAGTTCGATCGTCGGGGCTCCGTACCAGTCCGGATGCCGCTCCATCGGGCGGGCATCGGAGAGAACGAAGACCGGATCGACCGGCAAGTCCTGATCCGCTTCATCCGGCAGCGCGGGGCCGGCGTCGACACGGGAAAAATCACATAGGGGTTTGCCACATAGCTCGACCAGCTGGGCATAGAGGCGCGCGGTATCCTTGCGGTTGACCGTCCCCCACTTGTCGCGCACGGCGCCGATCCGCTGATCCACGGTGTTGGGCGCGATCGCCAGTTCACGGGCGATTTCCTTGGTGGTGCGGTGCATGACCAGCAGGTCCAGCACCTCGACCTGCTTGTCGGTGAGGCTGCCCAGCATGGCCTTGCCTTCCGCAATGTCGGTCACGTCGTCCACACTGCCCTCAATCGGTGCATCCCAGGGTCCATGCCTGCCGGGGTACTATACCAGAACACCACCCTATACGGGCAGTCCCTTAAAGAAAATATCTTCAGGAAATCAGTCGCCGGATGCCCGGCTTTCCCAAGTCCACCCTGAAAAACCCCATACGGGTTCACCGGGCCCCTTAAACCGATTCGGGGTCCGAAAGCGAATCCCGCCGTCCCGCGGCCGAAGACGGCGCCACAATCGTATCGGCGGAAAGGCGATGCCGCTTGATCGCATGGCGCAACTGGTCGTAACTCAATCCCAGCGCCGCCGCCGCCCGCCGCTGGTTCCAGCGATGCCCCTCCAGCGCCTCGACCAGCAGCGCCCGCTCGTAAGCCTCGACCGCCCCGCGCAAGTCGCGCCCGGCACGGGGCGGACCTGCCGAAACCGGCGCAGATGCCGCCGCAGGCGAAACAGACACATCGGCGAGCGGCGATACGCGCACTGGAACTGGAACAGCCCCCTGCCCTGGCACCGGCCCCGGCACCGGCACTGGCACCGGCTCGGCCCGCCAGGGGTAATCGAACGGGTCGAAGACGATTCGCGCGATCGGCTCCTCCTCCAGCCCCCAGCGGTAGACCGCCCGCTCCACCACATTGCGCAGTTCACGCACGTTGCCGGGCCAGCGATGCGCCTCCAGCGCCGCCATCGCCTCGGCCGCGAAGCCCGGCCAGCGATCCCACTCCAGCTCGCTGGCCATGCGGCGGCCATAGTAGTCGGCCAGTTCGAACACGTCCCCCTCGCGCGCGCGCAGCGGCGGCAGGTTGATGACCTCGAAGCTGAGCCGGTCGAGCAGGTCGGCGCGGAAGGTGCCTTCCTCCACCATGCGCGGCAGGTCGGCATTGGTGGCACCGACGATGCGCACATCGACCTGCACCGGCCGCGAGGCGCCGATCCGCGCGACCTCGCCATATTCGATGGCGCGCAGCAGTCGCTCCTGCGCCGCCATCGACAGGGTGCCGAGTTCGTCGAGGAACAGGGTGCCGCGATCGGCCTCCTCGAAGCGCCCTGCCCGCGCCCGCACCGCGCCGGTGAAGGCCCCCGCCTCGTGCCCGAACAGTTCCGCCTCGATCAGCGTCTCGGGCAGCGCCGCGCAGTTGAGCGTGACCAGCGGCTCCCCCCAGCGCGGCGAGAGGTGGTGGAGGCGCTGGGCGATCAGTTCCTTGCCGGTCCCCCGCTCGCCGATCACCAGCACCGGACGGCGCACGGCCGCGGCACGGCTCGCCCGCTCGACCGCGTCGAGGAAGGCAGAGGACTGGCCAATGAACTGGACTTCGCGCTCCATTCCCAAATGTTAGCAAAATTTCCCATTCATTGGCAATTCATATTTCCGCCCTCGCCAAGACAAGACACTGAAATCACGCAATTCCGCCATTTCCGCAATTTGGCACACCCCTTGCGAAGCATGGGACAATCTCACCTGATCCCAATCGAAGGACCGATGCCATGCCGTTCCATGAAGCTCCCGCAGCCAGCCGTGACGCCGCCCGCGCCCCGGCGCGCAGCAAGCTCGACTGGGCGATCCTCATCAGCATCCTGGCCATGGGTTCGCTCAACCTCGTGGCCATGAGCGACCAGTTCGCCACCAAGGCCCATGCGGCGGCCCCGGTGTGCATGGGGAGCCACCTGCAATGAGCAGGCTCGACGCGGAGATCGAAATTCTCCAGACTTCGGGGCAAGCCGCCGGCAGCGCCCGGGACGGCCGCGCCCGCCCTTTCGATCCGAGCCAGCTCGGTTTCGAGAGCCGGACGCGGACACGCGGCAACCACGGAACCACGGACTTCAAGGCTTCGGGCATCCATAATTCGGGCTTCGGCACCAAAGGAACAACCACGATGGGTATCTTCTCCCGCACCCGCGACATCATCGCCGCCAACTTCAACGACATGCTCGACAAGGCCGAAGACCCGGCCAAGATGATCCGCCTGATCATCCTCGAGATGGAAGAGACGCTGGTCGAGGTGCGCACCAGCAGCGCGCGGACCATCGCCGACCAGAAGGAACTGCGCCGCCACGTCGGCAAGCTCGACCGGCTCCAGGCCGACTGGGGCGACAAGGCCCAGCTCGCGCTCAGCAAGGACCGCGAGGATCTTGCCCGCGCCGCCCTGCTCGAACGCAAGAAGGCCGCCGACATGGCCGAGCAGCTCAATGCCGAGATCCTCGTGCTCGACGATGCCCTGCGCGCCTACGAGGCCGACATCGAGAAGCTGCAGAGCCGCCTGCGCGAAGCCCGCAGCCGCCAGTCCTCGATCGCCGCGCGCTTGCAGAGCGCCGAGAATCGCGTCAAACTGCGCACCTTGCTGTCGAGCGAGCGCGTGGACGAGGCGCTGGTGCGTTTCGAACAGCTCGAACGCCGTGTCGACTATGCGGAAGGCCGTGCCGAGGCGATGAGCCTGGCCGACAAGCGCCAGCCGACGCTCGCCGAAGAGATCGCCGCACTCGCCGATGGCGACACGATCGACGCCGAACTGGCCGAGATGAAGCGCGCGATGGGCACGCCTGCCGCCAGCGCTCCTGCCAAGCCGGACGGCGATCCGTTCTGATCCTGCCGGCGCGCGCCTGGCCTCCCGGCATGCGCGCGCCGCCCGGCCCCCTCAAGCAGGGGTGTGACCGGGCCAGTAACCGGGAGCCGAGGCCCTTTGCCTCCCAGCGTTTCAGGGGAAGGAAACCAGCAGTGTCACGCGGACAATTCTATCTCGACAAGTCGAACGGCAAGATCAAGGGCGTCTGCGCGGGGATCGCCGACTATACCGGGATCGACGCCTTGTGGGTGCGCCTTGCGGCAGTCCTGCTGACGTGTTTCGGCCTCGCGGGCTTCACCATCTTTGCCTACATCATGATCGCCTGGCTGGCGGACGACAAGCCGATGTACCTCTATTCCGAAGAGGAGGAGGACCGCCTGCTGCGCCGCATGGAACAGCGCCGGGTGCGCCGCAGCCGCGGCCTTGATCGGGGCCTCGGCCTTGGCGGTTTCGCCATGACCCGCGAAAGCGCCCGCTCTGGCCGCCTGCGCTCGGACATCTCGGACATCGACCGCCGCGTCGCCGAGATGGAGGAACACTACAAGACCAGCAGCACCTCGCGCCTCGCCGCCGAAATCGACAGCCTGCGCTGATCCGCCCCCTGACGGCAAGAGAGATACAGGACCATGGACAACCACACGATCGCGCTGCTCATTCCGCTGGCGCCGTTCATCATCGGCGGTTTCGCGATCTGGACCCGCCACCAGCGCAAGATGGCGGAACTGCAGGTCGAGGCGACCGCCGAAAAGGCCGCGCAATACGCCTCGAACGCCCGCGAACTGGAAGAGCGCGTGCGCGTGCTCGAACGCATCGTCACCGATGGCGGCTACAACACCGCGCTCCAGATCGAGGCCCTTCGCGACACACGGATGGGCGATCAGCGCGCCGCGGATACCGGCACGACGGAAAAGGAAACCCGCCAGTGAGCTTCGGGGACTTCATGGGCCTGGCCGCCGTCATGGGCGCGATGATCGCCATCGCCGCGATCCTTGCCGGGGTCTACAAGCGCCGCCTCGCCTTCCTGGAGCGCAAGCTGGAACTGACCGCCGGCATCACCGCCCGGAACGCTGCCGAAAAGGCCGCGCAATACGCCACCCACAATGCCGAAATCGAGAGCCGCCTGCGCGCCCTCGAAACCATCGTCACCGATGGCGCCTGGGACACCGCGCGCCAGATCGAAACGCTGCGCGACCACGAACCGCGCGCGAACTGACCACAGGGGAATTTTCAAACATGGCACTCGATTTTGTCGTGATCGAAGCGCTCGCGCCCGTCATCATCTCGGCGACCGCGGTGGCGACGCTGGGCTGGGTGGTCAACAACTGGCTGCGCATGCGCAATGGCTATCCGCTGGAAAATTCCTGGGGCAAGTCGGTCTATCCCAGGGACAACAACGAGGCCCAGGCCCGCGTGCAACTGCTCACCCAGGAGAATGCCCAGCTGCGCGCCGAAGTGGGTTCGATCAAGGACCGCCTCGCCAGCGTCGAGCGGATTGTCACCGACCAGGGTTATGATGTAGCCCGCCAGATCGAAGGCCTGCGGGAAGCCCGACTTGAGGCCCGTCAAGAGGTTACCAAGCAATGAGCTTCTGGACTGCCGTTGTCGTCATGTTCGCCATCGCCAGCGGCGTCTGGCTGCGGGCCCAGAAGCTGCGCGGCGAGAAGCCGGGCTTCGGCGGCGAAGACCATGGCCAGCGCGAACACGAACTCGAAGCCGAAGTCGAAAACCTGCGCAAGCGCATCGCCGTGCTCGAACGCATCGCCACCGATGACAAGCGCGGCTCCGACCTCGCCCGCCAGATCGAGGCGCTCCGGGATTGAGGCGCTCCGGGATTGAGGAAAGTCCGCCCGCAAGCGCATTTCCAAACGCCTCTCAGGCCGCGAGAAGCCCCGCTTCTCGCGCGCCGCTCCGCCGCAGCATGGCCCGGTAGGCGGTAACCAGCGAGAGCGAGACCCCCGCCACCGCCGCGCCGATGATCATGTCGATCAGGTAATGCGTGCCCTCCACCGGGGTCGACAGCAGCATGCCCGCGTTGAGCGTGACGATCGGCCAGCGCAGCCCGGCGATCCGCCAGCCCGCCGCGATATAGAGCACCGCCGCCGCGGTGTGGAAACTCGGCGCCGAGACGATCCCGCGCAAGTGGGCGATGTCGACCTGCGTCACGCTGTGCGCCCGCAAGCCCGGGATCAGCCCCTGCTGCCACAGTTCGCTCTCGGGCATATAGGGGATCTCCCCGTGCCACAGGTAGGAGAACGGGCCGACCGCCGGCATCAGGCTGAACACGCCCAGCGTGATCACCGCCGCCAGCCAGAAGGCGGCGAGAAACTCGTAGGCCCGGCCCTGCCGTCCGGTCCAGGCCGCATGGGCCAGCAGCACTGCCGGGGTGAAATAGATGCTGCGATAGGCGGCAGTGCCCAGCAGTTGCAGCACGGGATGCGCGGCGACGCGCCGGTAGCACTCCAGCCAGTCGAACCCGAGCGCCAGGTCGATGCGCTGCAAGGCCGCATCGGCATAGCCATGCGTGAGCGCCGCCACCGGATAGCTTGCCGTCGCCCCCATCAGCGAGATCAGCGCGAAAAGCGCCGCATAC
Source organism: Novosphingobium sp. KA1 (assembly GCF_017309955.1). Taxonomy (NCBI): domain Bacteria; kingdom Pseudomonadati; phylum Pseudomonadota; class Alphaproteobacteria; order Sphingomonadales; family Sphingomonadaceae; genus Novosphingobium; species Novosphingobium sp. KA1. Next base: position 548,170 of record NZ_CP021247.1, read on the forward strand.
TCGCTGAAGCGCGCGACCGGCACGGCGTGGCGCCAGTCGCTGCGCGGCAAGCCGAACCGCAGCGCCATGAGGGCCAGGCCCGCCGCGTAGAACGGCAGGTTGTCACCGCGCCACGGATCGATGTGCAACGCCGCGCGGCGCATCAGCAGCGACAGCACGCAGAGACTGACCAGCAGCGCGACCAGCAAATGCCGCCGCAGACGCGGCCCGCTCTTGCGCAATGCCGCCAGGGCAGTGGCCATTGCGGCTGCCTGTGCATCGTGCGCAGCGGCCACGGGACTATCTTGCAGGCGCCAGGACGGCGGCGTCGGGATCATCGAATCGAATCCAGGAGGGTATGAGGGCGTGCTGCCGGGCTCCCGGCGATCCGCCCGATAGGCTTAAGCGCGGGTGAACTGAATAGCGCCAGCCCGCCATCGCGCAGAATTTTGCGAGGTGTGCCTGTCCACCGACGCCTGAAAGTCAGTTTGAAAAACGCCCGAAAGGGCATTTTGAGGGCGGCACCGACCCGCTTCCCCGCGCGACCACCCACAGGATACTGCCGATGGGCGGCCGGATGGGGTCGGGCTGGCGCCGCGAAATTCCAAACAGTCTCCTAGACCATTTTCCGGCCAGGCGGGATCACCCGATGAATCGGAAAATACGACAAACCCAAAGCCTGGAACGGCGCCCGCTCAGCGCAGCGGCACCCGCGTTTCCAGTTCGGCCAGCCACACCGCCGCGCTGGCGTCGGAGGGTGCGCGCCAGTCACCGCGCGGGCTCAGCGCGCCGCCGGAGGACACCTTCGGCCCGTTGGGCACCGCCGAGCGCTTGAACTGGCTGAAGGCGAAGAAGCGCCGAAGGAACTTCTCCAGCCAGGAACGGATCGCGGCGAGGTCATACTCGTTCTTGCGATCTTCCGGGAAACCCGCCGGCCAGGTACCCAAGGCGGTATCGTGCCAGGCATGGAGCGCCAGGAACGCCACTTTCGACGGCTTCTGCCCGAAGCGCATGACGTGGTGGAGGAAGAAGTCGTTGAGTTCGTAAGGCCCGATCTTCGCCTCGGTGCTCTGGATCGCGCCGTCGGCGCCAGCCGGCACGAGTTCGGGCGAGATCTCGGTGCCGAGGATGGCGAGCAGCACTTCTTCGGTTTCCGCGCCGAACTGGCCGGTCGTCGCGCACCAGCGGATCAGGTACTGGATCAGCGTCTTGGGCACGCCCGCATTGACCGTGTAGTGGCTCATCTGGTCGCCGACGCCGTATGTGCACCAGCCAAGCGCCAGCTCGGACAAGTCGCCGGTGCCGATCACGAAGCCGTCGTGCTGGTTGGCCAGGCGGAACAGGTAATCGGTGCGCAGGCCCGCCTGCACGTTCTCGAAGGTCACGTCATAGACGGGCTCTCCGTTCGAGAAGGCATGGCCGATGTCCTGCAGCATCGTCGTCGCCGCAGGGCGGATGTCGATCTCCTCGGCGGTGATGCCGACAGCGTTCATCAGCGTCCAGGCGTTGGACTTGGTGCCGTCGCTGGTGGCGAAACCGGGCATCGTGTAGCCGCGAATGAAGCTGCGCGGCAGGCCCAGCCGGTCGCAGGCGCGGGCGGCGACGATCAGCGCGTGGGTCGAATCGAGCCCGCCCGAGATGCCGATCACCATCGACTTCGCGCCCGTGGCCTCGATCCGGCGCATCAGGCCGTCCACCTGGATGTTGAACGCCTCGTAGCAGTCGGCATCGAGCTTGTCGGCGCGCGAGGGCACGAAGGGGAAGCGCGAGACCGGACGGATCAACCCGATGTCGCCGCCCGCCGGGGCATGGCGGAAGCGCACGGTGCGGAACGTCTCGTCGGGATTGCCCGCCACTTCGGCCGCGTCGTTGAACGTGGGCACGCGCATCCGGTCCATGACGATGCGGTCCACATCGACGTCGGCGATGCACAGTTCCGCCTCCAGCGAGAAGCGCTCGCTCTCCGCCAGCAGGTCGCCCAGTTCGTAGACGATGCCCTGCCCGTCCCAGGCAAGGTCGGTCGTGCTCTCGCCGTGTCCGGCGGCGGAATAGATGTAGGCCGCCGTGGCGCGGGCGGACTGCGAGCGGCAGAGCAAGTGTCGTTCGTCCGACTTGCCGATGACGATGTTGGAGGCCGAGAGGTTGCACAGGATCGTCGCCCCGGCGAGCGCGCCGTGCGAGCTGGGCGGGGTGGCCGCCCAGATATCCTCGCAGATCTCGATGAAGAAGCGGAAGTTGGGCAGCACGTCGGAGGCGAAGACCAGATCGACGCCGAAGGGCACCTCCTGCCCGTTCACGCGGATGGTCTGGCCCTTCAGCGTCTTGCCGCTGGCAAACCAGCGCTTCTCGTAGAACTCGCGGTAGTTGGGCAGGTAGGACTTGGGCACCACGCCCAGCAGCCGCCCATGCGCGATGGCGAGCGCGCAGTTGTAGAGCCTCCCCTTGTGCGGCAGCGCCGCGCCGACCAGCAGCACGGGCGAGAGATCGGCGCTGGCGTGGACGATTTCCGCCACGGCCGCTTCCACCGCCTCGATCATCGCCGCCTGCAAGTGCAGGTCGTCGATCGCGTAGGACGAGAGGCACAGTTCGGGGAAGACCAAGAGGTCCACATGCGCCTCATGCGCGCGCTGCGCCTCTGCCAGCACGGCGTCGCGGTTGAAGGCGACATCGGCGGTGCGGACCTTGGGCGTGGAAGTGGCGACGCGCACGAAGCCGTGTTCGTGCATGGAGAAAAAGGGATGTGCACTCATGGGCAATTCCCTGACAGGAACGGAAGCCAGAGGCAACTTCCCCTTGCCCTCCCCCGCGCCGCGCTTAAATGGCAGGTCATGCGCAGCCTCGACGACATCCGCGAAGAATACGAGTTTTCCGAAGGCGATGAACGCTATCGCCTCCTGATCGGCCTCGGTTCCGAACTCGATCCCATGCCCGACGCCCTGAAGACCGACGCCACCAAAGTGCGCGGCTGCTCGGCCAGCGTCTGGGTCTATCCGATGGCGCAGGACGACGGCACGCTGCACTTCCTGGCGGACAGCAACGCCGCGATCACCAAGGGCATCGTCTCGCTGGTGATCTCCGCCGTGCAGGACCGTCCCGCCGCCGAAGTGGCCGCGACCGACATCGCCGCCGCGCTCGAACCGTTCGACCTCAGGAACCAGCTCTCCTCCAACCGCACCCAGGGCGTGCCCAACATGATCGCGCTGATCCGCGAGACCGCGGCGCGCTATGCGCAAGGTGCAGGCACCGCATGAGGCACGTCAGCCGCCACGCATGGATGGCGGCGGGGCTGTTCTTCGTGGCGCTGGGCACGATCGGCATCTTCCTGCCGGTCATGCCGACGGTGGTGTTCTACCTGCTGGCCGCCTGGTGCTTCGGCAAGAGCCACCCGGAATGGGCGGAACGGCTCTACAGTCATCCCACCCACGGCCATCACTTGCGCGCATGGCGCGACCGGCGCGCCATCAGCCGCAAGGGCAAGGTCTCGGCGCTGCTGGCCATGAGCGCCTCGCTCCCGTTCACATGGTTCACTCTGGGCTGGCCATGGGTACTGATCCCGGCGGGCGTATTGGCCGTGGTCGGCCCGTGGATCTGGACGCGGGCGGAGTAGCGGGTTGCAGGCCGGGGCCGGGGCCGAAAGTCAGCGCGCCGCCACCTGCCGGGGCCGGGCGTCGCGGCCATAGACATCGTCCAGCAGCACTACCCCGTCCCTGGAGGCCCCGTTTTTTCTGGCACCCTCCACCGAGGCCCCGGCCGTCAGGTAGGTGAGATAGACCGGCACCGGCACCGGCAAGGCCACCTGCTGCTCCGGCGCGCTGCCGGGGGCGGGAAGCCGGTAGGCCGCCCCCATCAGCCACCGTCCCAGTTCGTCGGCATTGCCGAGCCGGACGCAGCCGTTGGAGAAGTGGCGGTTTTCCTTCAGCAGCAAGTCGCGGTTGGGGGTATCGTGGAGGTAGATGCCCTCCCCGTTCGGGAACACGAACTTGACCTTGCCCATCGCATTGGCCGGGCCCGGCAATTCGCGCACGCGCAAGTCCCGCTTGCCCGCCGCCACCGCGCGCCAGTCGATCGTGGCGGGATCGATGCGCCGGGGATTGTCGCCCCAGTCCGACAAGGCCTCCATGCGCATCGAGGCCAGCGTGCGCCCGGCCAGCACCTTGCGGGCGATGCTGTCGCGGGTGAGGTAATCGGGCACGTTCCAGTAGGGATTAAACACCGCCCAGCCGACGTAGCCCGCCAGCATCGGCGTCTGCGTCCGGCCCGCGCCCACCACCACTTTCATCGATCCGGCCAGCCTGCCGTCCTGATAGTACCAGAGGCGCGCGCTGGCCGCGTCGACGACGATATGGCGCACCGAGGAGGGCGGCAGCACCCGCGCCCGCTCGATGTTGAGGCGGATGACCGCGACCACCTCCTCGCTCTCGCCCCGCGCCAGCGCGGTGCGCAGCAGATCGCGCAGGCGCAGGTAATGGGGGCTCATCCAGGCCATGGTCTGCAGATGGGCGGCAAGGTCCTGCGCCGTCGCCGCGCGCAGCACCGCCTCGTCGTCCAGCCTGGGCGGTTCGAGCCCCGGCCCCACAAACGTCATGCCGACATCGCGCGTCTCGCGCATCTCGTGGACATAACGCACAAAGACGCGCGACAGCGCCAGTTCGGCGCGGGCCTGCGCGCGCGGATCGCCGCCCTGCGCGGCAGCCAAGGCGCCGCGCAGGGCCTCGGGATCGTAACGGCCGGGCCTGAGCCCATCGAGATCGGCCTCGCCAAGCTCCTCCAGCAGGAGCGCGGCAGGCCTGCCGCTCTGCCCGTTCTCCAGCCAGAGCGGACGATACCCGCGCGCCGCGTAGAACCGGCCGAGCTTTCCGCCCGCCTCGGCCCGGATCGCCGCCTGGAGGGCAAGCTCCCCTGCGGCCCCCGGCGCGCCGGAAGCGGCGTCCGGAGGCGCACCGGAGAGCTTGCCGGCAGGCGTGCCGGGCGCCGCCGCGCCCGCCGATGCCAGCGCCGATACACTGGGCAGCGGCGTTGCGGCGAAAACCAGCGCAGCCGCGCCGGCGCCAAGGAGAAGCGGACGGCAGGTCATCGCAAGGTCGTCGCAAGGTCGTCGCAGTGGGCGAACACCCGCGAGGGCGTCCCTCAGCCGCGCTCGCCCCGACTGCCGGACGGCGGCGGCACGCAAGTCGGGTGGTAGACACCGTCGGACGTGTAGTAGCCGTCGACCATGCCGTCGCCGTCCCGATCGGCCGCCATCGTTCCGGGGATCGCCCCCGGCGGCAGCGGCGGCCTTGCCGGCGGCGGCGGAGCAGGCGCGGGAATCGCGTCCCCACTCGACGAGCAGCCGCCCATTGCCAGGCTTCCCGCCATCAGGCCGCCGGCCACCAGCACTTTCAGGATGTCCTTTCTCATGGGGCAACACTCCCAAAGACACGTGCCGGGAAAGGAACGGCTGGGGATCACACGCCTAAGCGTTCCGGTGGCACGGAAAAATACGTACTCCCGATGCAAAGTGGCCTATATGGACGGTTGAAGCATGTGCGGCAAAGCGTGCATTAGGAGCGACGAACGGAAACGCCCGATCAGGGCTCTCCGGCCTCCTCGAATCCGCGGCCGGCGTCGCTGTCCACCGCCTCGCGCAGCACCGCGATGCCGGACAGCCGCTGCCGGCGCAAGTCCCGCCGCAAGGCCGCCGGATCGCGCGCGACCAGGAAACCGAAGCTCACCCCGCCCTCCTTGCCAAGCGTCGCATGGTGCAAGCGGTGCGCCTGCACGAGTCGCCGCGCATAGCCGCGGCGCGGCACCCATTTGAAATAGCGCTGGTGCACCAGTCCGTCGTGGATCAGGCTATAGATGACGCCGTAGATCAGCACGCCGATGCCCATCCACGTCCCCGGCGCCCAGGCCCGCGCGCCCAGGATCATCGGCGAACCCAGCACGAACAGGGCGATGCTGATCCCCGCACCGAACAGGGCATAGAGGTCGTTCTTCTCCAGCACGCCCGTGTGCGGCTCATGATGGTCGCGGTGCCAGGCCCAGCCGAAGCCGTGCATCACATACTTGTGGCTGGCCCAGGCGATCCCTTCCATCGCGGCCACCGTGGCCAGGACAACAAGAACCGGAAGCAGCAAGGCGGGAATGGAGGACATGCGGCCAGCCTAGCGCCGCCCCCCCGGTTTGTCAGGAACCGATTGCCCTTTCGCCGCGACTTTGCCCGGCCAGCCCCTGCCGGTCGCAGGACAAGGCAGGTCGCAGGACAAAAAAAAAGGCCGGTCCGTGAGGACCAGCCCTTGAAAGTCTTTGGGAGAGGATGCCTGAAAGGCGAGTTCTTTTTGCGTCAGACCGCGCCGAACCGCAAATGACTAGGTGGAACCGCCAGTTGCACGGAACGCAACAAGATTGCGCGCAGCGCATGCAACTCCCCTTCCGGGTCGGCAATGGTTGCGTCTTGCGCACCTCAAGTTGCACGAACAGCAACCAAGCCCGGCAAGCGCTCTCGAATTGGCGGAAAGTCGGGAGAATCAGGAATGCAGAGGCGGCCGTGTCGGCTCGGTGGCGAAACACGTCCGCGCCTGCATTCCTTCTGTTTTCAGGCACCCTCTCCCTCGGGTCGCAAGTGTTTCATAACGCAGCGCCCTTGCGACACTAAGTTACAAATGCCGACAGGACTGTGACCGATTGGTCGCCTCCCGTTCATCTTCGCACTCCTAAAACTGAACTCACGAACCAAGACACGAAGATGGAAGGAAAATTCGATGCGCAAGATTGCCCGCCTGATCGCCCCCGCCCTGGTCGCCACCCTGGCCTTCTCGGCCGTCGCGCCGGGCATTGCCGAGGCCGCCCCGCGCTATGACGCGCCGCGCCAGCAGGCCGCCCATGTCACCCCCAAGCGCGAAGCGGCGATCCGCGCCGACATCTCGGGCCTCAGGGTGCGGATCGACCGCGCCGCCACCCGCCGCACCATCAGCCAGCGCGAGGCCGCAAGCCTGCGCCGTGAAGCCGCCGACATCCAGCGTCTCCACACCGCCTATGCCCGCGGCGGCCTCAATGCCCGCGAGATGCAGACGCTCGAGCGCCGGATCGACAAGGTCCACGTCGCCCTGCGCGGCGAACGCGGCGATCGCAACGGCCACAGGGGGTAATGGGGCCCGCCGATAAGGGCTCCCTTTGACCACCCTGCAAATAAAGTTGCGCGAAAAGGCGCGCCGATCCCCCTTGAATTGCGGGACAGGCGCGCCTAATCGCGCATCCATCATGACCAAACAGCCGCGCACCCTCTACCAGAAGATCTGGGACGCCCACGTCATCGACACGCGCGATGACGGCACCAGCCTCATCTACATCGACCGGCACCTCGTCCACGAGGTCACCAGCCCGCAGGCCTTCGAAAGCCTTCGTGTCGCCGGACGCCCGGTGCGCCGCCCCGACCTTACGCTTGCGGTGCCGGACCACAACCTGCCCACCACCGCCCGCAAGGATGCGGCAGGCCATATCCTGCCGATCACCGACCCCGAAGGTGCCCAGCAGCTGGCCGCGCTGCAGAAGAACGCGCCCGAATTCGGCATCCGCTACATCGATTCGACCGATGCCGAACAGGGCATCGTCCACGTCGTCGGCCCCGAACAGGGCTTCTCGCTGCCCGGCGCCACGATCGTCTGCGGTGACAGCCACACGGCCTGCCACGGCGGCCTCGGCGCCCTCGCCTTCGGCATCGGCACCAGCGAGGTGGAGCACGTGCTCGCCACGCAGACCCTGCTGCTCAAGCGCTCGAAAACCATGGAAGTGCGCGTCGAGGGCAAGCTCGGCGCCGGCGTCACCTCCAAGGACGTTGTCCTCCACGTGATCGGCGTGATCGGCACGGCCGGCGGCACCGGCCACGTGATCGAGTTCTGCGGCAATGTCTTCGAGGAAATGACCGTCGAAGGCCGCCTGACCGTGTGCAACATGGCCATCGAGGGCGGCGCCCGCGCCGGCCTGATCGCGCCGGACGAGACGACTTTCGCCTACGTCAAGGGCCGCCCCTACGCCCCCGTGGGCGAGGACTGGGACAAGGCCCTGGCCTGGTGGCGGAGCCTCGCCACCGATGAAGGCGCGACCTACGACAAGTCCGTCAAGATTCGCGCCGAGGACATCCAGCCTACCGTCACCTGGGGCACCAGCCCCGAGGATACCTCGGCCATCGGCGGCAGCGTGCCGGCGCCGGAAGACTTCGCCGATGCCTCCAAGCGCGAGGCGGTCAAGGTCAGCCTCGACTACATGGGCCTGACGCCGGGTACGAAGCTGACCGACGTGGAAGTGCAGAACGTCTTCATCGGCTCGTGCACCAACAGCCGCATCGAGGACATCCGCGCCGCGGCCGAAGTGCTCAAGGGCCGCCACAAGGCCGACAACGTCAAGTGGGCGATCGTTGTCCCCGGTTCGGGCCTCGTGAAAGCGCAGGCGGAAGCCGAAGGGCTCGACAAGATCATCATCGACGCCGGCCTCGAATGGCGCGAGCCGGGCTGCTCGGCCTGCCTCGCGATGAACCCCGACAAGGTTCCCGCGGGCGAGCGCTGCGCCTCCACCAGCAACCGCAACTTCACCGGCCGCCAGGGCCCTGGCAGCCGCACCCACCTGATGAGCCCCGCCATGGCCGCCGCCGCCGCGGTGACCGGCAAGCTCACCGACGTCCGCGAACTGATGGGATGATCACGAGATGACCGAAGAAACCAAGGATCTGGCCGGCAAGGCCGCCATCGCTGCCGGTGCCGCCATCGGTTCGGCCGCCATTGCCGCGGCCCTGCTCTTCGTGAAGCGCCGCAAGGCCCGCAGCAACGAAAAGGCGCTGCACCCCGAAAAAGCCACCGAGACCGATTGATGGACGCGATTTCCCACGTCGCCGGGCGGGCCATCCCGTTCGGCCGCAAGAACGTCGATACCGACGTTGTCATCCCCGCCCACTGGCTCAAGACGATCACCCGCGAAGGCCTTGGCAAGGGCGCCTTCGAGGCGGTCAAGAAGGAGCCCGGCAACGTCTTCACCGATCCCGAATATGCGGGCGCCCCGATCCTGATCGCGGGTGACAACTTCGGCTGCGGATCGAGCCGCGAGCACGCCGCCTGGGCGCTGCTCGACATGGGCGTCTCCTGCGTGATCGCGCCGAGCTTCTCGGACATCTTCTCGGGCAATGCCTTCAAGAACGGCATCCTCACCGTGGCGCTGCCGCAGGACGCGATCGACCGCCTGATGGAAGTCGCGCGCGAGCATCCGATCGACGTCGACCTCGAAACCCAGTCGGTGACGACGCCGTTCCAGGACCGCTGGACCTTCGAGATCGATGCCTTCCGCAAGCACTGCCTGCTCGAAGGGCTCGACGAGATCGGCCTGACCATGGCGCAGGGCGATGCGATCTCGGTCTACGAGGCCAAGGCCAAGACGGATCTGCCGTTCCTCGCCAGGACGCCCGCAACCGCGGCCTGACGGGTTTCTGCCCGCAGCGCCCGGCAATCGGATAGCGGCCCGCTCTCCCACCGGAGAGCGGGCCGCTATCGTTTTCGGCAGCAGCCCTGCCATGCTTTTGCGATTCATTCTGTGAAACGGGATTGAACAGGATCAATCCCCGCCCTATCGGCACGTGCTAATCCGTGCGGCCCAGTGTATGGACACTTGTATTGACAGAGGGTGCAAGATGACGACTTTCCAGGATCGTGAACGGGCTGAGGAGGCCAAGTTCGTGCATGACGCCGATATCCAGTTCCGCATCCAGGCCCGCCGCAACCGCCTCCTGGGCGAATGGGCGGCCGAGCGCATGGGACTTTCCCACGCCGAAACCGAAGCTTATGCAAAAGCCGTGGTCCAGGCCGACTTCGAGGAAGCCGGCGACGAGGACGTGATCCGCAAGCTCATCGGCGACATCACCGCCGCCGGCGTGGACACCAGCGAAGCCGAAGTGCGCAGCGCGCTCGAGGCCAAGCAGGTCGAAGCCCGCCGCGCTTTCCTGGGCTGAGGATCTCCGACGATGGCCATGTCCGCCCCCGAGATCGAGGCTCTCATCCGTGAGGCCCTGCCCGACGCCCAGGTCGAGATCACCGATCTTGCCGGCGACGGCGACCATTACGCCGCCCGCGTGACCAGTGCCGCCTTTGCCGGAAAACCGCGCGTCGCGCAGCACAAAATGGTCTACGAAGCACTGGGCGGCCGCATGGGCGGCGTCCTCCACGCCTTGCAACTTACCACCGCCGTTCCCAACTGACGTCGGTCCGTTTCTGAAGGTTTCGAAAAATGTCCGACGTCAACGCCCGCATCGGCGAGATTGTAAACAATAACGACATCGTCCTGTTCATGAAGGGCACGCCGCTGTTCCCGCAGTGCGGTTTCTCCAGCCGCGCGGTCGCCATTCTCGAGCGCCTCGGCGCCCCTTACGAGAGCGTCGACGTGCTGCAGGACATGGAAATCCGCCAGGGCATCAAGTCCTTCTCGGACTGGCCGACGATCCCGCAGCTTTACGTGAAGGGCGAATTCGTCGGCGGCAGCGACATCATGATGGAGATGTTCGAGGCCGGCGAGCTGTCGCAGCTCTTCATCGACGCGGGTCTCGCCACCCAGGGCTGAGAACCGGCCACGACAAAACGCAAGACGCCCGGAGGGAAACCTCCGGGCGTTTTTGCATGCGCGCCGCAAGCCTCCTTGCACGCGCACGGCATCGCTTCGCCGCGCTGCGAGAGCAGGAATTCCGGTGATTTCGGGGGAGGCAGCTCGGGGAGACGGGGCCGGGAGACTTTCGGCCCCGTCTCAGTCGAGACATACTCGGGGTACGCAGCTATATAAGCACAAGTCGTGCCAAATTCCAAATATCCCGGAATTCCGCCATTCGTATGATTCGCAAGGCAACGAATCGTCAATGATTGTAAAGAGAACCGACAATTGGCGCCGATGCGCTGCGATCCGGCGGCGATCCGGCGCCGGTCCGGCCTGCCGCCCCGGCGACGAATTGCCGGTTTGCCGCCTTTGCCGACAATTCGGCTTGCCACCCCGCCCGGCCCCGCCATGATCGGGCGATGACCACGACACCGCCGAACGCTTCGTCCACAAGCGGCCCACACCCGAGTTCGCCCCTGAGCGCGCCCCAGAGCGCGCGCCCGAGCGACCAGCCCCCGAGCGACCAGCCGATGCCCGCCGATGGCCCGAGGGTCATTCCCGCCGCCACCCTGGTGATTTTCCGGGCCGCCGTCGCTGGCCCGCCGGAATTGCTGATGGTCCAGCGCGCCAAGGAAATGCGTTTCGCGGGCGGCGCGGCGGTGTTCCCGGGCGGCCGGGTGGACGCGGCCGACCGCGAACTGGCCCGCATGATCCTGCCCGGCGAGGCCGAGGAAATCGCCGCCGCCCGCATCGCCGCCATTCGCGAGACGCTGGAAGAGACCGGCCTGATGGTCGCCACGACAACGCCGGTTTCCGCCGCCGAGGCTGCCGGGGCACGGGCGATGCTGCTGGAACAGGGCAGCCTGGCGCCGGTGCTCAAGCACTTCGGCTGGCATCTCGCCCCCCAGCGCCTGGCGCTCTACGCGCATTGGTGCCCGCCATGGGAAGGCGCGTTCGACACCCGCTTCTTCGTGATCGACCTTGGCACCGGCGCCGTCGAGATCGAGGTGGATGCCACCGAGAACACCCGCCTGTTCTGGATCAGCGCCGCCGAGGCCCTCGCCATGGCGGATCGCGGCGAGATCTCGGTGATCTTCCCGACCCGCCGCAATCTCGAACGCCTCGCCCGCTTTGCCAGCCACGAGGAGGCGCTGGAAGACATCGCCCGCCACCCGGTCCGCCGCATCCATCCGCGCATCGAGATCCGCGACGGCGCCGAATGGCTGACGATCCCGGCCGACCTCGGCTATCCGGTGGACGGACAGCCCAGAGCGACCGCGCAGCGCGGTTAGGCGGGCGCTGCGGCCGCCGTATCAGGGCGCGCCAGGCGCCCTCCGGCAGCATACAGGCCCAGCAGCATGGCCACGACAAAAAAGCCCGCCATCGCCATGATCGCGCCGTCGTAGCTCCGTGTCAGCGAGAAGACCTTGGCCGAACCGATCACCGAAACCGCGATGAACGGCAGGCCGATCAGCGTGTTGAGGCCAAAACCACGGCTGTAGCTGGCTTGCCCGAAGGCATCGGAAAGCCCGCGCCCCAGCCCCGGGATCGCCCCTGCCCCGTGCAGGCCGATCAGGCCGATGACCACGCCAGTCAGCGCAAAAGGCGGGTGCAGCAGCAGCACGGACCAGAGCACCGCGCAATTGCAGCCGATGAGCGCCAGCGCGCGTCCCCCGCCCAGCCGGTCCGCCACCCAGCCGAACAGCACCGAACCGGCGATGCCGACCAGCGACATGCCCGATTGCAGCAATGCCGATTCCCCGCGGGAAAAGCCCCAGGACTGGCCCATCGGCACCAGCAGCGAGCCGAGCATGACCGAACTGGCCATGCTGGCGACGGCCGCCAGGCACAGTGCCCAGAAGCGCGGGCGCGACAGCAGTTGGGCGACGCTCAGCGAGCCGTCCGACGTGCGCTTGCCCGCCGCGACCGGTGCCTTGCTCTCGCCGCCGGGAGGATGGTCGATCGCCAGCAGGCTGGCCGGCACCAGGATCCCGGCAATGGCGGCAGCGATGCCGAGATAGATCGTCGTCGGCGTGAACACGCGCAGGCCCCGCTCCACCAGCCAGGGCGTGATCGCGATGACGACCGGCAGATGGACAAGCCCCAGCGCCAGCCCCCGGTTGCGGGCGAACCAGCGCGTCACCAGCGTGGCCGGGGCGATCGAGCCGGCAAGGATCATCGCCGGGCCCAGCAGCAGCGCATAGGCGGCCAGATAGAGCGCATAGCTATGCGTCAGCGCCAGCATGGCAAAACCCGCCGCGCCCAGCAGCGCGCCCAGCAGCATCAGCAGGCGCAGCGAGAACCGCGCGACCAGCACGCCGACGAACGGCGCCAGCAGCGAGGAGCCGACCAGCACCAGCGGAATACCGGCGGCGGCGGCTTCCGCGCTGACGCCCAGCCTCTGCTCGGCCGGGGCCAGCATGATGCTGAACGCGCCCATGATCGTGCCGATCACCAGGTTATGCGAAATGCCCGCAATGACGCCCATCCGCCGTGCCAGCGGATGGTTCGGGGCCTCGTGAACGGCCGCATCGGCATCAGGTGCCATGTCTCTCTCCCGACTCGCCGGCCCGTGGCCGGATGCTTTGTCTGGGAAAGCAGCCTAGGCACTGCGGCCCGGCGGGCGAGACACTTCGCCCCGGCCGCGCGCAAATACCGCCGCGGCGAAGCAGCCTGGATTGCGCCTGGGAAAGGTGCGAGCGGGCCGGTGCTGCAAAATCCGCGTTTGGCGAATTTTCACACGGACTCTCAGCCCGGCACGACCGTGGTCACCCCATGGAGCCGGACCAGATGGTCGACCACCGGCTGGTAGATCTCGCGGTCGAACTCGACCCCGGCATAATCACCCTCGACCCAGCGCACCACGCCGGTCAGCCCTTCCAGCCCTTGCGGGCGGATGACCACGCGGGCACCAACGCGGAAATAGAGCCCCGATACCCGCACGCAGCAACCGCTGGCGGAAATGTCGGAAATTTCGCCGCGATCGCGCAGGCCGCTTTGCGTGCGGCACTGCGCAGTCAGCGAAACAGCACGGCGCGATGCCTGCCTGGGGGATGAAGAGCGGGCCATAGCCGCATTGTACCGAGACAGGGTTTACATTTTGTTAATCGCAAGAAAAGACCCTGGAATTTACTCAGAACACCGCACAATATATTGGCGAAAAAGCAAAATTCCCGCCCCAACATTACTTCAAGCTTACTTTCAGAGCCAGGATCAAGGCGCTTTGGCAAGTTCCGCGCGGGCGGGGGCCGCCGCTTGCGCCTCGGCCTGCGCGGCCAGCCGGCGGGCCAGCACCGCGCAGACCATCAGCTGGATCTGGTGGAAGAACATCAGCGGCAGGATGATCGCGCCCACTTGCGCCGGCGCGAACAGCACGCCTGCCAGCGGCACCCCGGTGGCGAGGCTCTTTTTCGAGCCGCAGAACAGGATGACGATGCGGTCCTCGTGGTTGAAGCCGAGCAGGCGCCCCATGACATTGCCCGCCACCATGATGACCGCCAGGATGCCCAGCGACAGCGCCGCGATCAGGCCAAGCTCGGCCAGCGCCACCTTGTGCCACAGCCCTTCCAGCACCGCGGCGCCAAAGGCGGTATAGACCACCAGCAGGATCGAGCCCCGGTCGGTGTAGCCCAGCAGTTTCTTGTGACGGCTGACGAAACCGCCGATCCACGGGCGCAGCAAGTGTCCGGCGATGAACGGCAGCAGCAACTGGACGGCGATGGTGATGATCGGATCGGTCGAGAAGCCCTGGGTCTTGCCGGTGATGAACAGCGCCGTCAGCACCGGGGTGATGAAGATGCCCGCCAGGTTGGAGAACGAGGCGCTGCACACCGCCGCCGCCACGTTGCCCCCGGCTATCGCGGTAAAGGCGATGGAGGACTGCACGGTCGAGGGCAGCAGGGTCAGGAACAGCAGGCCCATCGCCAGCGAGGGTTCCAGCCCCGGAATGGCGCTGACGCCGAGGCCGACAATGGGGAATAGCACAAAGGTCAGGCAGGCGACCGTCAGGTGCAGCTTCCATGCCTTGGCGCCGTCGATGATCGCCTCGCGCGAGAGCTTGGCGCCGTGGAGGAAGAACAGCAGCGCGATGCCCGCATCCGCCGCGCCTCCGGCGATCCCCGCCCAGGCGCCGCGCGCCGGGAAGATCGAGGCGAGCCCCACGGTCGAGACCAGCAGCAGCAGATAGGGATCGATGTTCAGGCGGGCGAGAAGACGGTTCATGCCCGCCTGTCTAAGCACAACCGGCGCGCGGCAAAAGCCCCCGCCTGCAATCGCCCCTATCCGTCAAGATCGCGGCGATCCGCATGGAAAATCCCCGCACCGCTGCCCGCGCCTCCGAGATTCTGCCCAGAAAACGCCCGAATGGGCATCTTCTGGGCAGCACCGCCCCCCACCGCGTTGATCTGCGGGCGCCGGGCCCGTCTACTTCCCCGGCACCAGCCGCATCGCCGCGCCGCCGCCCGGGGCCAGCCAGAGCGTGTAGGTGTCGCCCTTCTTCACGCTGCGCGTTTCGTAGGCGATCTTGTGGCGGGCCTCGGTGAGATAGGTCGCGCCCTCCCCGTCCTTCCAGATCGTCGCCTTGTAGGTCTTGCCGGGTTCAAGGAAGTCGAACGAGAGCGTGACAGTGCGGGCCGCCGCGTCGTTGACGCCGCCGACGAACCATTCGGGGCTGTTGCGGTCCTTGCGCGCAAAGATCGCATAGTCGCCCACTTCACCGGCGATCAGGTGGCTTTCGGCCCAGTCGGTGGGGACATGGCTGATGAACTCCATCTCGCGCGGATACTTGTCGAGGTTCTCCACGAAGTCCGCCGCCATCTGGATCGGCGAATAGATCGCGAGATAGAGCCCGAGCTGCTTGGCGAGCGTGGAGGCCAGCGGATCGTGATGCGCGCCTTCAAGGCTCAGCACGCCGGGCGTGAAGTCCATCGGGCCGGAGAGCATCCGCGTATAGACCAGCGTCGGCTCATGGTCCGGCCCATTGGCGAAGGCACCCCAGGCGTTGTACTCCATGCCCCGCGCGCCTTCGCGGCTGACCCAGTTGGGATAAGTACGGCGCAGGCCGGTATCCTTGACCGGTTCATGCGCGTCGATGGCGATGTGGTGCTGCGCGGCCAGCTTCACCACGTCCAGATGGTGGTTCACCTGACGCTGGCCATCATGCCATTCCATATGCGTTTCGCCCGGCTTTTCGCCGTAATGCCAGGTATCGGCAATGATGCCGCCACCATCCGCGACGTAGCCGGTCTTCACCGAAGTGACGCCCAGCTTCTCGTAGAGCGCGAAGCCCGCGTCCATCTGCTTTTCGTAGATGGCGATATTGCCGCCGGTCTCGTGGTGGCCGATCAGCACCACGCCTTTCTTCCGGGCATAGTCGGTCACTGCCTTGATATCGAAGTCCGGCGTCGCCTCGGTGAAGCTGAAATCGCCGTGACCGAACCAGTCGCCGTCCCAGCCCTTGTTCCAGCCCTCGATCAGCACGCCGCCGAAATTGTGGCGCGCGGCATAGTCGATATACTGCTTGGCACGCGCGGTGGTGGCGCCGTGCTGCGGGCCGGTCGCCCAAGTCCAGTCGCCGCGGATCATGCCCCACCAGATGCCGATATAGCGCATCGGCCTGACCCAGCTGACATCGCCCAGCTTGTTGGGTTCGTTGAGGTTGAGTTCCAGATCGTTCTCGACAAGGCCGGCCGCATTGTCGGCAATACGGATCGTGCGCCAGGGCGTGTTGAACGGCAGATCGCGCACCACCCGCGCACCGCGTGACGAGGGCGAGAGCGTGGTGCGGAAGGTCTGCCCATCGGCCCGCTTGAACCAGTACCCGGCATAATCGACCAGCGCCGCTTCGTGGAACGACAAGTGAGTGCCGTCCTCCAGCTTCATGGTGATCGGCGTATGCGCGGTGGAAACGGCGTCGATCGCGGTCTTCTGGTAGACCTGCTCGTAGCGGTTCCACTCGCCGCCGGGGATCCACCATGCCTCGCCCTTGGGCACGATGGCGAACTCGGTGGTCTCGTCGGCGATCTTCATCGTCTTCATCGCCGGCTGCTCGGGAAGTTCGTAGCGGAAACCCACGCCGTTATCGAACAGGCGGAAATGCACGTCCATCAACCGGCTGCCTTGCGCGGCGGACTGGCGGAAGTGGACGGTCACCTCGTTATAGTGATCGCGCACATAGCGGCGCTCACCCCAGGGCTGCTGCCAGGTATCGTCCTCACTGCCGGTCTCGCTGCCGGAGATGGCGAAGCCGCGCACCATGTTGACCCCGTCGGTCAGCACGAAGCCCAGCTTGCTCGGCGCGATCAGCAGCTTGCCCTTGCGCGACAGCGACCAGGTGGGGCGGCTGTCGTTGTCGGTGCTGACGGTGAGCACGATGGAGCCATCGGGCGAGGCGGCGGTGACGCTGGGGTGCGCCTCCTGCGCATGCACGGCAAGCGGCGTGAGAGCGGCGGCGAGGATGCCGGCTCCAAGAACGCTGGCGGGGGCCAGCAGGCGGAAAGGCTTCATGCCCGATCTCCTTTTGAAACGTGTACGGATGCGGACCGACCAGCCCGCTCAAAAAAATCCCGTCATCCCCGCGAAGGCGGGGATCCCGCTTTCCTTGCGGCCAAACGGGAGGTCGCAGAAGGAAGCGGGGCCCCCGCCTGCGCGGGGGCGACGATGGTGGGTAGTCATGGCCCGATCCCGATCGCCGACCGTTCCGGGCAAGGTCATTCCTCGATCCAGATCGCGGCCCATGCGGGGAGCAGCCCTGGCGCCGCCTCGTTGACGGCGGCGAGCACTTTGCCCGCTATCGGCACATCCTGCGGCCAGGCCGCATCACGCTCGCCGATGTTGAACACGGCCAGCACCGAGCGCCCCTCCGCCGCGCGGCGCAGCACCAGCCGCGTCTCGTCGGCCAGCAGCACCTCGCACGTGCCCCGCCGCAGCGCCGCATCGTCTCGGCGCAAGTGGATCAGGCGGCGCGTCAGGTGCAGCAGCGAGGCAGGATCGGCCTCCTGCCGGTCGATGGCGCGGGCCAGGTTTGCTTCGGAAAGCGGCAGCCACGGGTGGCCACTGGTGAAGCCGCCATGCTCGTCCTGCGCCTGCCACGGCAGCGGTGTGCGCACGCCGTCGCGCGAGAGGGTGAGCGGCCAGTTGGCGATGGCCTCGGGGTCCTGAAGCAGTTCGAACGGCACCTCGTCCTGCTCCAGACCGAGTTCCTCGCCCTGATAGACGATCGGGTTGCCCCTGAGCGACAGCAGCAGCATCGCCTTCATCCGCGCAAAGGCGTCGCGGTGCTCCGGTGCACACCAGCGCGAGACGGCGCGCGGGGCGTCGTGGTTTTCGAAAGCCCAGCTGGGCCAGCCGCCGTCCGTATTTGGGCCCGGTTCATCAGCCCAGAATTCCTGCGTGGCGGCGACGCGCGCGGGGGTCAGGCTCTCGGCATAGAGGAAGTCGAAGCCATAGGCGCTGTTCAGCCGCGCGGGGCCCTCAGTGAAGGCCTTCATCTCCACCCCGGCATTGAGCCCGCCGACTTCGGCCAGCGAATAAGTATCGGGATAAGAGGCGATCAGCGCCTGCAGCCGCTCGATGAAGGCCAGGAGATCCGGGTGCGACTGGTTGTAGCGCTGGATCTGGAAGTCGTAGGGCCGCGTGCGCAGCTTGCCATCCTGCGGCGCGGGCGGATTGTCGCGCAGCAGCGGGTCGTGCATCGCGTGGTTGAGCGCATCGATGCGGAAGCCCGAAACGCCCCGGTCCAGCCAGAACTTCGCGACGCCCAGCAGCGCGTCCTGCACCTCCGGGCTGTGGCAATTGAGCTGCGGCTGCTCGGCCAGGAAGTTGTGCATGTAATACTGCCCGCGCCGCGCATCCCAGCGCCATGCGGGGCCGCCGAAGATCGACTGCCAGTTGTTGGGCGGCGTGCCGTCCGCCTTGGGATCGGCCCAGACGTACCAGTCCGCGCGCGGGTTATCGCGGCTGGAGCGGCTCTCCACGAACCAGGCGTGCTTGTCGGAGGTATGGGCATAGACCTGATCGACGATGATCTTCAGCCCCAGTTCGCGGGCCCGCGCGATCACCGCGTCGAAATCGGCCAGCGTGCCGAAGATCGGATCGACAGCGCAGTAATCGGAGATGTCATAGCCGAAATCGGCCATCGGCGAGGCATAGAAGGGCGAGATCCACACCGCCTCCACGCCGAGGCTGGCGACATGGTCCAGCCGGGCGGCGATGCCGGGCAAGTCGCCGATGCCGTCGCCATTGGCGTCCGCGAAGCTGCGGGGATAGATCTGGTAGATGGCGGCGCCGCGCCACCACGGGGCTGTCTGGGTCATGGTCGTTTCCGGGGGGAGTGGATCAGGGTTTGGCCGCGCAGACCGCAAAGCCGAGCGGCGGCAGGTCTACGCGCACCGAGCCGGGCGCGCCGGCCGTGGCGGCGCAGGCCGTGCCCGCCAGCGTCTCGAACGCGAGCGAGGCCGGATCGACGGCAACAGCTGCTGAAACCGGCGCGGTCGAGGTGTTGAAGGCCAGCAGCACCTCGCGCCCGGTCTCGGGATCGAAGCGGGAGACGGCGATGAGGCCGGGCTTGTCCGATGCCGCGCGGGTGACCGAACGGCCCTCGGTGAGCGCCGGGGTCTTCACGCGCAAGGCGGCAAGCTGCGCGATCAGGCGGTAGAGCGGATGGGCGGGATCGAAGCTTTCGGTGGCCGTGGTCTTGGCCGTGCCGACCAGCGCCTCGCCGTTGTAGATCGCCACTTTGCTGGCGAACATGTCCTGCCGCGAAAGCTGGTCGCCGCCCGCCCCTGTAAAGCCCTGCTCGTCGCCGTAATAGATCGTCGGCACGCCGCGCAGGGTGAGCAGCATGGCATGGGCCAGTTCGTCGCGCCTGAGCAGTTCGTCCGCGCCCATCGCCGGGTTCGCGGCCTTCAGGAACATCGCCGCGCGGCCGGCGTCGTGATTGCCCAGGAACGTCGGCAATTGCATCGCCGCCCCGGCGCCGCCTTCGTAGAGCCCATCATCCTCGGGCAGGCGCGCCAGTTCCTCGCTGCTGCCGCCGCCCGCCGCCTTCAGCACCGCGTGCATGAAGGCGAAGTCGAGCACGCCGGGAAGGCCCGCATTGCGCGTCCAGCTCGCCAGCAGCGCCGGGTCGTAGTCGCCGGTCATCACTTCGCCGAACACGTGGAAGTTCGGGATACCCTTGGCCGCCGCCCGCGCCTTCATGGCGGGGACAAACGCGCGCCAGAACTGCGGGTTCACATGCTTGGCGGTATCGATGCGGAAACCGTCGACGCCGTACCTGTCGATCCAGTCACCATAGATCGCGATCATGCCCTCGACCACGCGCGGGTTCTCGGTGGCAAGGTCGTCCAGCCCGACAAAGTCGCCGTACTGCGCGCTTTCGCCCTTCCAGTCGGTGTTGCCGCGGTTGTGGTAATAGATCGGCTCGTTGAGCCAGGCGGGCACTTTCACCCGCTCCTCGCCCCTCGGCACATAGGGGGTATAGGCGAAGGAGGGATCGGTCATCCGCGCCCAGTTCGCGGCGCCGGCATCGCCGTCACCGGCAAAACCGGGATTGATCGGCGCTCCGGCCACGCCACCTTTGCGCGAGAACGGGTAGTCCGCCTTCGAGCGGTAGGGATAGCCCTCGGCCTTGCCCTCCTTGTACTGGATCACGTCCGCCGTGTGGTTGACGATGATGTCCATGTAGACCTTCATCCCCCGCGCATGGGCAGCATCGACCAGCGCCTTGAAGTCCGCATCCGTGCCGAAGTGCGGATCGACATGGGTGAAGTCGGTGATCCAGTAGCCGTGATAGCCCGCGCTTTCATTGCCTTTCGGCCCCTGCACCGGCTTGTTCCTGAAGATCGGCCCCACCCAGATCGCCGTCGCGCCAAGGTTCTGGATATAGCCCAGCCGCTGCGTCAGCCCCTTGAGGTCGCCGCCGTGGTAGAACGCCTTGTCGGCGGGATCGAAGCCGGTGGTGAGCCTGTCGCCCTTCATTCCGCCCGCATCGTTCGACGGGTCGCCGTTCTCGAAGCGGTCGGGCAGGACGAAGTAGATCACTTCCTGCTCCGGCGTGCGGGCGCGCAGGTCTTCCAGCGGTCCAGCCATCGCGGATGGGGCGGCAAGCGATGCAGCCAGGGTCAGGAGAGAAGGAAGCAGGCGGTTCATCTCAGGCACTCTCCGATGTTTTTCGTCCCGACGTTTTCGTCATCGTCGCCCCGAAACCCGTTCGGGGGAAGCGGAACCGGGAATGGAGGGAGAGGGACTTCCCGGTTCCGCCCATTGCGATGCCGCCGGAGAGGAGGAGGTTCCCCGCACGGCACCGATAACTGGCCTCAGAACTTATACGTGAAGCCCGCCAGATAGCGCGCGCCGTAGCGCTGGTAGTCGATGATCTGGCGGTTATCGCCCGGATTGGTCGTCACGAACGGCGCATTGGTGAGGTTCTGGCCCTGAATGTAGAGCGAGAGCCCTTCGAGCGAACTGCCCGGCTGGAAGTCATAGCCGATCTGCGCATCGACGATCGTTTCCGGCTGGGCGCGGCGGCGCACGCGGTTGGCCGCGAAGCCCGAGACTTCACCGATGAAGGTCGAACGATAACGCACCGAGGCGCGGGCGTTGAAGCCCCACTTCTCGAAGAAGGCGGTGCCGTTGGCGACCCACTTCGAATAGCCCGGCAGCGCCGAGGCCGGTTCGCCCGGGGTCGGGTGGATCTTCGACTGGGTATAGGCCACCGAGCCGGTCACGCCGAAGCCTTCAAGCGCCGAGGTGAAGGCGTCGAACGGGATCGTGCCCGCCACTTCCACGCCGTAGAGCTTGCCGCCCTGCCCGTTGACCGGGATGTTGATCACCGCCGTCGGCGAGATCGTGTAGCCCGCGCCCGGATCGGGCAGCGCCAGCGTCGAGCTGTCGATCACCACGTCCTGGTTGTAGACGTAGCTCTTGAGGTCCTTGAAGAAGAACTGCGCGGCGATGTAGCCCTTGGCGGCGAAGTATTTCTCGAAGGTCAGGTCGAGCGCGTTGGCGCGCCAGGGACGCAGGTCCGGGTTGCCCGAGGAGCCGGTCACCTGCGCCACGCCATTGGTGAAGGTATAGCCATATTCCAGCGAGGCGCGCATGTCGTCGAGACGCGGGCGGATGATCTCGCGCGCGGCGGCAAAGCGCACCACGAAGTCGCTGGGCATGCGCAGCGAGAGGTTGAGGCTGGGCAGCACGTCGAGATAGTCCGTGCTCGAACGGCGCACCGCGTAGATGTAGGCGGGCGAGCCATTGGCATTGACCACCTGCAGCCCGGTGGCCGGATCGATGTTCGGCGCGGCGCTGCCGCCGGTCGAGTTCTGGTCGGTCCAGATCGCCTGCACGCCGATGTTGCCGGTCAGTTCCGAAGCGCCGATCTGCGAGCGGATGTTGGCCTGGAGATAGGCCGTCATCAGCTTCTCGCGGATCGCATAGCCCTTCGAGACCACGTCGCCGGTGGGGTTCGGCACGAGGTTGTAGATGCCGTCGCGAATCAGCGCGAGCGGGTTGTAGCTGATGACATTGCCCAGCCCGAGGTACTTGAGGTTGGTGGTGCCGAGCCGGTACTGCTCGGGCACTTCCACGCTGACGGTGCCGTCGGTATTGGCGGCAAGGCCGAGGAAATATTCCTCCGGCGTCAGCGTCTTGGAATGGTTGGTGTAGTTCATGCCCGCCTGGATCGAGCTGAAGAACGAGGATTCCAGCTCCTTCGTCACCTCGCTGCGGAACTGCCAGAGCTCGTCCTTGATCTTGCGGTTGTTGTAGTAGCCGTCCTGCCCGCCGTAGATCGCGGTGCCGTCGGTGCCGATCTGGGTGCCGCCCCAGCCTTGCGGGCTGGTCAGCAGGATCTGGCTCCAGTCGCCATAATCAATGTCGTGGGTGAAGGTCGTGCCCTTGGCGGCGCTGGTGAAGCCGATCGTGTCGGTGGCGCCGGTACCGGCGCGGCCGGTGCCCGAATAGCTCTCGACGTTCAGTTCGTTGCGGTCGGTCTTCGAATAGCTGGCATCGACCATCGCGCTCCAGCCATTGTCCCCCTTCCAGGTGTTGTTCCAGCCGAACGAATAGAGCTTGGCGTGGCGCTGGAACACGTCGTTGCGCAGCACGCCCTTGACGTCGGAGAAGCTGCCCGCGCTGACCAGCCCGTCCTCGACCGTGTAGCCGGGATCGAGCGTGGCCGAGGACCAGTAGAGCGGCAGTTCGATGCCGCGCTTGATCTGGTTGTCCTTGAAGTTCGAATAGAAGGCATCGACGGTCGAGGTGAAGTTGGGGCTCGGGCGCCACTGCAGGGTGCCGTTGAGGCCGAGGCGCTTGAGCTTGCTCGAGGTGTTGTACGACTTCGAGCCGCCGATCACCTTGTTGCCGTCGGCCGTGTCGGCATAGCCCCAGGCGTTGAACTCCTGCACCTGGTAGGGCTCGCTGTTGTAGCTGGCGCCCAGCGCCACGCCGAGGGTGTCGTTCGCGAACTGGTCGACGTACATGCCGTTGATGCGGTAACCCTTGTCGTCCGAGCCCTTGTTGAGCTTGCCGAGGTCGGCATAGACGCCGCGCGCGCCCACGGTGACGATGCGCTTGCCGGCATCGAGCGGACGGATCGTGCGCATGTCGACGGTGCCCGACAGGCCCTGGCCGACCAGGCTCGCCATCGGCGTCTTGTAGACGTTGACCGCGTTGATCACCTCGGAGGGATACTGGTCGTACTCGACCGCGCGGTTGTCGCCGGTCGAGGTCTGCTCGCGCCCGTTCAGCAGCGTGGTCGAGAAGTCCGGCGCGAAACCGCGGATCGAGATCGCGTTGGAGCGGCCGTTGACGCGCTGCGAGGTCAGGCCCGGCAGGCGGGCGATGGATTCGGCGATCGAGGCGTCGGGCAGCTTGCCGATGTCCTCGGCCGAGACCGATTCGACGATCTGCTCGGCGCCCTTCTTCTTGTTGACCGCCGATTCAAGGCTGGCACGAAAACCGGTAACGACGATCGACTGGGCCTCGGCGTCGGACGTCACGTCCCCGGCTTCCTGCGCAAGAGCGACATGCGGCGCGGCGACCAGGGCGATGGCGAGCGCCAGCGAAGACACCGTCTTCGGGCCCGACGAGAAAGCCAGCGAAGACACGGTCTTCGGGCGCGAGATAGGGTCGTGAAGCAACATCTGTGTCCTCCTCCAAAGTGACCGGCGGATCGGGGCAAATGTGCATCCCCAAGCGCCGTGGAAGGCCCGGTGGTTGTCCACCGCGACGCTTCCGCTCTCCCCCTGCTTAGGACGGGACAGGTGAATGCATAATATGGCATACGTATACGCAAGTGCCGGTAGGCCACGCGGCGTTGCCGTTCTGCCACCCTCATGAACAGGCGCAAGCGGCCGGAATTCCGGGCATTTACGGAAGGGGAAGACAGATGGGACGCAAGCCGAGCAACAGGCCGACGAGCTTCGACATCGCCTATCGCGCCGGGGTCTCGCAGCCCACGGTGAGCCGCGCGCTGCGCGGATCGAAGTCAGTCAGCGCCGCCACCCGCGCCCGCATCGAGGCCATCGCGCGGGAGCTGAACTACTCGGTCGACAAGAACGCCTCGTCGCTGCGCTCGCAGCGTGCCAACACCATCGCGCTGCTGTTCTTCGAGGAGCAGACGCCCGACGATTCGAAGATCAACCCCTTCTTCCTCGCCATGCTGGCATCGATCACCCGGCAATGCGCGAATCGCGGGCTGGACCTGCTCATCTCGTTCCAGAAGATGGAGGACGACTGGCACGTGCGCTATCAGGACAGCCACCGCGCCGACGGGCTGATCCTGCTGGGCTACGGCGACTACACGCTCTACGAAAGCCGCCTCGAACAGCTGGTCAGGCAAGGCACGCACTTCGTGCGCTGGGGTTCGGTGGACGATCGCACTATCGGCGCCACGGTGGGCTCGGACAATTTCGGCGCGGGCAAGCTGGCGGGCGAGCACCTGATCGGCCTCGGCCGCCGGCGCATCGCCTTTCTCGGCCAGGCGGACGAGCACTACCCCGAATTCGCCGACCGCTACCGCGGCCTGTGCACCGCCATGGCCGAGGCCGGCCTTGCCTGCGATCCCATGCTCCAGCGCGATGCGATCAGCCACGAGGAACTCGGCCAGCGCGCCATGCAGGACATCCTCGACAGCGGCGCCGGGTTCGACGCGGTATTTGCCGCCAGCGACCTCATCGCCATCGGCGCGATGCGGGCGCTGGCCGCAGCCGGTCGCACGATTCCGGGCGACGTCGCGGTGATGGGCTTCGACGACCTACCCGCCGCCAGCATGACCAATCCGCCGCTGACGACGGTGATGCAGGACCTCAAGGGCGCGGGCGAGCGGCTGGTCGAGACACTGGTCGCGCAGATCGAGGACACCCCCCTGCCCGCCCCCACCCTGCCTTCGCGCCTGATCGCGCGCGCGAGCACCCTGCCTGCCCGCTGAAGCTCTCCCCCCCTCCCTCTCCCCCACGCATTTCCAGACCGACACCGCACGCCGACCAAGAATGATGCCGATACTTCAATACCTTGAGAACACGACTTCCAGAAATCGACATATTCGGAAATCACAAAATACCAATCACGATTCAATTGATAAATTTTTGACAAAAATAATGTAATTTATACAAATAAAATTCCATGGCAATTTTACCAATATTGTCATAATTACCCCGCAATGCTATCGCAAAGCAATGGAAGTTCCGACGCGATTCGGAATCCAAAACCCTTTCAGAACGACATGATTTCATTCACGTTCTTCCAGACAGGTCTCTGGAAGACGGTCGGTCGCGTCATCCTTGCTTCCATGCGAGAGATGAGGAGAACCGCAATGGCTTTCAGATTGCTTGCATGCTCGGCAGCACTCGCGGTGCTGATGCCCGGCGCAGCGCCGGCTTCGGAAGAAACACTCACGACCGTCGTCCGCGGCCCCTATGGCAGCCTTCCGGCCTGGCTGAGCTTCGAGGGAACCCTGCACGAACCGCCCTATCGCGCCCGCATCGACATTTCCGATCTCCGTCTCGACCAGAGCGGCGACCAGGCCGTCATGGTCCACCGGGTCCGCATGGGCAGCGCCAAGATGTGCCGGCGCATCTACACCGCCGAACCGCAACTCGCCTACAACCCCGAACCCGCGATCCGGAATTGCCGCCGCGAGGCCGTTGCCGGCGCCGAGCCGCAGATGAACTCGGCCATCGACGCGGCGCGGCGCGGCGAACGGGTCGCCTATCTGGGCATGGCGCCCGCCGGATCCTGACGGTCCGCCAACCGGACGGACCATGAAGCTGGCCGTCACGGGGGGCCGTCACGAGAGACGCGCCGACCACGACCGAACCGTGCTCCACCGCGCCATGGCATTCGTATGCATCTTGCCCAAGCGCGCGCCCCATGCGAGGCCCGGCGTCACACAAACGCCGGGCCGCGATGCCTTGCGGAATCAGGGAAAAGGACGTGATGGATCAGGCGGTTTCGGGCGCGATCAGGGCTGAAAAGCCGCGGCAAGGCTGGGCGGGCCTGTGGAACATCAGCTTCGGCTTCTTTGGCATCCAGATCGGTTTTGCGCTCCAGAACGCCAACATGAGCCGCGTGTTCCAGTCGCTCGGCTCCGCGATCGACGATCTTCCCGCGCTGTGGATCGCCGCCCCGCTGACCGGCCTGCTGGTACAGCCGGTGGTCGGCCATTTGTCCGACAGAACGTGGCTCGGGCGGCTCGGACGGCGGCGCCCCTATTTCCTCGGCGGCGCGCTGCTGGCGACGCTGGCGCTGCTGGTCATGCCGGAAAGCAGCGGCCTCCTCATGGCGGCGCTGCTGCTGTGGATGCTGGATGCCAGCCTCAACGTCTCGATGGAGCCGTTCCGCGCCTTTGTCGGCGACATGCTGCGGAAAGACCAGCACACCGCAGGTTACGCCGTGCAGACCGCCTTCATCGGCGTGGGCGCGGTGGTCGGCTCGCTGTTTCCCTATGTCCTCGACCATCTCGGCGTCAGCAACGTCGCCGCCCCCGGCGGCATTCCCGATACCGTGCGCTTCAGCTTCTGGGCGGGCGGCGCCGCGCTGTTTGCCGCCGTGCTGTGGACGGTGCTGAGCACCCGCGAATATGCCCCGCACGAACTCGCCGCTTTCGAGGACGAGGACCCCTTCCACGCCCCCACCGCCGAGGCGCTTGCCGCGCGCAGCCCGCTTGGCGGCCTCGCCTGGATCGCCGCCGGTGCAGCGGTGGCGCTGGGGGTCTGGGCGTGGCATCTGGAAAAGGAAGTCTACCTGCTCGGCGGATTGCTCGCGGGCTACGGCCTTGCGGTGATCGCCGCGATCCTGCTCGCCCGCGCGGGCCGCAGCGCCTCGATGCTGGCCGGGATCGTCGGCGATTTTGCCGGCATGCCGCCGATCATGAAGCGCCTCGCCTTCGTGCAGTTCTTCAGCTGGTCGGCGCTTTTCATCATGTGGATCAACACGACCCCGGTGGTCGCGCAGTACCACTTCGGCTCGGCCGATCCCGCCAGCGCCGCCTATCAGCAGGCGGGCAACTGGGTGGGCGTGCTTTTCTCCGTCTATAACGGCGTCGCCGCCGTGGCCGCACTGGCCCTGCTGCCATGGCTCGCCCGGCGCATCGGCAAGGCCCGCACCCATGCCCTGTGCCTGACCTTTGGCGCCCTCGGCTTTGCCCTGTTCCTGGTGCTGCGCGACCCCCACCTGCTGGTGCTGGCCGAGATCGGCATCGGCATTGCCTGGGCGTCCATTCTCGCCATGCCCTACGCCATCCTCGCGAGCAGCCTGCCGCAGGCGAAACTCGGCATTTACATGGGTCTTTTCAACGTCTTTGTGGTGCTTCCGCAGCTGCTGGTGGCAACCGTGATGGGCTCGATCATGAAGGCTTTTTTCCCGCACGAGCCGATCTGGACGATGGCCTTTGCCGCCGCAACGCTGCTCGTCGCGGCTGTCGCTGCGCTGCGAATCAAGGCCCCGGCAGACTGATAGCGCTACCTTAAAACAGCGCCTCTCCCGATACCCTCGGCAATCCGCCATTTACCGCGATTCCCGGCGCTTCCGATGGCTGCGCGTTGACTTTCATGTCCGACAAATATAATTGTCCGATAAATAAGACATCTGCTTATTGGGAGGGATACGTGGACCTGAAGCTTCGCACCGCATTCCGTGCGTCCAGCGCGCTCGCCATCGCACTTGGCGTGCAGGCGCTTTCGCAGCCGGCATTTGCACAATCGACCGACACTGCAGCAGCCGACCAGAGCACCGCCGAAAACGACGCCATCGTTGTCACCGGCCTGCGCGCCTCGCTGCGGGACGCGCTCAACGCCAAGCGCGCGCAGACCGTCGTCACCGAGCAGATCAGCGCGAAGGACATCGGTGCCCTGCCCGACGTCACCATCGCCGATTCGCTGGCCCGCCTGCCCGGCGTCACCGCCACGCGCGATCGCGGCAACGCCAGTCAGGCGGCCGTGCGCGGGCTTGGCCCGCGCCTCGTGCTCGGCCTCATCAACGGCCGCGAGGTCGCCTCGTCCGAGCCCGACCGCAACGTCCGCTGGGAAATCTACCCGTCCGAAATCGTCTCGGGCGTGACCGTCTACAAGTCGCAGGCCGCCAACGTGATCTCGGGCGGCGTCGCGGCCACCATCGACATCCGCACCGTGCGCCCGCTCGATTACCAGGGCCCTGCCCTCACCGTGCGCGCCGGCGCGCTCTACAACGACGGCGGCAAGGACATTCCGGGCTATTCCGGCTGGGGTTCGCGCGGCAGCGCCCAGTACATCGGCCACCTGACCGACAATCTCGCGGTTGTCGTGGGCGGCACCTTCCAGCACCAGAAGAACGGCTACAACTCGTTCCAGGGCTGGGGCTACAACACCTACGACGTCAACGGCGCCTCGGCCCCCACGCTGAACGGCGAGCCGGTCAACGCCCCCTGGGGCGCGCAGACCGAGATCAAGGCGCTAAAGGAAACCCGCTGGTCCACCACCGGCGCGATCCAGTGGAAGCCGACCACCGACTGGGACATCAACCTCGACGTTCTCTACTCCAAGGTGAAGATCGACGAGAACCAGGCGCAGCAGTGGTACGGCCGCTCGAACGGCTGGGGCGACTGGGGCGGCACCATCGGCGCCCCCGGCGACATCTACCAGGACGGCAGCTACACCCTTTCGGGCAACACGATCACCGGCGCGACGCTGAACAACTACTCGTCGGTCACCAACGCGATCGCCAAGTACACCGAGGACAAGAACCTCTTCGTCACCGGCCTCAACGCCAAGTACGACGACGGCGACTGGACCGTGAAGTTCGACGCCTCGTACTCGCGCGCACGCCGCGACAATTCGTGGGGCGCGCTCTACGTCGACATGTGGCCCGAAAGCACGACGTTCGCCACCGGCCGTAACCAGGTGCCCAGCGTCTCGGTCAGCGCGAACACCGCCGACCTTTCGAACCAGGTCGTCTCGGGCGGCCAGTATGACGGCCCGCAGCGCCTCAAGGACGACCTCGGCGCCGGTCAGGTCGACATCTACCGCCATCTCGACAGCGGCTTCTTCACCGGCTTCGGCGCGGGCCTGCGCTATTCGAACCGCGTGAAGAGCTACGATGCCTACAGCGCCTCGGTCTCGGGCAGCGGCACGATCGATTCCTCGTACCTCACCGCCTTCGACGTCCACGGCTTCGACGTGCCCACGCTCGTCTGGGGCAACTACAAGACGCTGGCCGCCGAGTACCTCACCATCGGCACGCCCGTGCAGGACAAGTCGAAGTACTGGCGCGTCAAGGAGGACAACTTCGAAGGCTACCTGATGTCGGACTTCGCGGGGTCCTTCTTCACCGGCAACCTCGGCGTGCGCTTCGTCAACGTGGCGACCCACTCGAACGCCTTCTCGGGCCGCACCTACTGGGACGGCACGCAGAACGTGACCGAGTATTCGCCGGTCAACGACAACAGCAAGTACTTCCGCGCGCTGCCCAGCCTCAACCTCAACTTCGACCTGACCGACACGCTCAAGCTGCGTGCCGGCGCCGCCCGCGTGATCTCGCGTCCGCCGCTCGACGAGCTGCGCGCCAGCCTCGCGCTCAGCAACTATCCGCCGACCAACACCGCCTCGGGCGGCAACCCCTACCTGAAGCCGCTGATGGCGACGCAGGGTGACCTCAGCCTCGAGTGGTACTTCCACAAGGATGCGATGATCGCCGTCGCCGGCTACTACAAGGACGTGTCGAGCAACGTCGGCTATACCCAGACGCAGCAGGTCATCGGCGGCGAGACCTACACCGTCACCTCGCCGGGCAACGGCAAGGGCGGCCATGTCGCCGGTGTCGAAGGCACGATCCAGACGCCGTTCTACTTCCTCGGGATCGACAACTTCGGCCTCTACGCCAATGCCAGCTACGTCGATTCGAACATGAAGGAGCTGGCGCCGGCCAGCAATCCGTTCCCGGCGGTGGGCCTCACCAAGTTCACCGGCGAGTTCGACCTCTGGTATTCGGGCCACGGCATCGACGCCCGCGTCGCACTCAAGCACCACAGCCCGTTCACCGTGATCTACGGCTGGGATGCCTCGCAGCTGACCCGCCTCGAATCCGAGACGACGCTGGGCGCCAGCGTGTCCTACGCGATCAACAAGAGCATCTCGGTCCGCTTCCAGGCGAACAACCTGACCAACCAGGTCGCCCGCTTCTACTGGAACAACGACCCCGACCAGATCGCCCGCTACGAGAAGTATGGCCGCAGCTATCTGGCGGACATCACCTTCAAGTACTGATCTTCCAGATCGGGCCGCGCCTCCATCGCGGCCCTATAACCGGCCCGCCCATACGGGCCGTAACCTCGAAAAGGGGCGCCAACTCCTCCCGGCGCCCCTTTTTTCGTGCCTGCTGCCTTGGCAAAAGTGCCGCCGGTTTGTGCAAAAGTGTAACCTTGTGGCGCAAAATCATCACCTTGCGGCGCCCCATCACGCGCAGCCCGCGCATCCTGGGCACAAGCCGCAGCAGGCCTGCTGAAAACCCGATGAAACGGCGATTCCAGGCCCTTCCGGCAGGGCGCACAAGGGCCTGCGCAGCGCCCCGCCCGCCCGGCCGCTGCCCCAAAATCGCCACGAACCGGCCGGCGCCATGACGAAGCTGTCACATTTGTGAACGCCGACATTACGGCCCATTAATTTTGAGTACACCCTTGAACGACCATAGCAAATTCATCCCAAGGGGTTGCTCGACAAACATATCACCCCCCCGAAATGTCCGAGCAACATGGCAGAAACGAACCAAGCAAAGCACCGCAGGTCGAGTAATACTCGATTTACTGGTCGATGAACGCCGCCCTTTGGATCTATATTTATAATGGAATTATGAGGAATCTTATGAAGTACATCGTTCTTTCGGCTGCCGCCGCTCTCGCTGCTTCGGCTTCGGTCCCCGCCTTTGCGCAGGACGGCGAGCCTTTCACGGGCCCGCGCGCCGGAATCACCATGGGTTTCGACAAGATCCAGGGCGATGAAGGCTTCTCGTACGGCGTCAACGCCGGCTACGACATCGGCGTTGCCCCCCGCATCACCATCGGCCCCGAAGTGACCCTCGGCGACGCCACCACCGACAGCGCCGCGACCGACGTCAGCCGCGATCTCACCGCCTCGGTGCGCGCCGGCTACGTGGTCACCCCGAAGGTCCTCGCCTTTGCCAAGGTCGGCTACACCAACACCCGCTTCGAGCCGGTGGCCGGCGGCAACTACTCGCTGGAAGGCGTGCGCTACGGCGGCGGTCTGGAATACTCGGTGACGCCGAAGACCTACATCTCGGCCGAATACCAGCGCACCGAATACGAATCGAACTTCGGCGGCCGTGACGCCGGCGTGGTCGGCATCGGCTACCGCTTCTAAACACTTCCGACCCGCCACCGAGACGGGAAGGCAACAGGAACGGGAAGGGTTGTCCCCCGGGACACCCTTCCCGTTTTTGCGTGTATCAGCCTGCCCCCTTCCCGGCGGCCTTCCCGGCTAACTGCTTGAAGGCTGGTTACTTCGCCGTCTTGGCGTACGACTTCGACAGGAAGTCCATCGCCGGCAGCACTTCATGGCGCTTGAGGTCGAACCAGGCGGCGTTTTCCCAGTTGGAGCCGGTGCCCCAGCGGGTCTTGCACTGGGTCGAGACCCAGTCCGGCGCCCAGTAGACAACACCGTTGCCGCCCGCATCCACCACCGTCTGCGTCAGGTCCTCAAGGTACTTGAGCTGGCCCTTGGGGGTCGCCGGATAGCCGGGGATCAGCGAATCCGTGCCCAGCAGGTTGGTCGAGGCATCGGCGCTTTCCTCGGTGAAGGGATAGGCGGTCTCCACCACCATGACATCGGCGCCGTAGCGCTGGTGCGCGGCCGCAATCACCTTGGCGAGGCCCGACAGGTTGTAGGTCGACCACTTCGAATAATAGCTGATGCCGATGATGTCGTAATCGAGCACGCCCGCCGCCGTGGCGTCGTCGAACCAGGGCAGCACGTTCTCGGGCTGGGCGATGTGGAGCATGACCTTGATCGGCTTGCCGGTGGCCTTCGATGTCTCGCGCACGGCGGCAACACCCGCGTTCAGCAGGCTGGCATTGCGCTTCCAGTCGATCGCCTTGGCCTTGACCCCGCCCATGACCTCGGGATTGGTCTCGTTGCCGACCTGCACCAGTTCGGGCAGCTGGCCCGCCGCATCGAGCCTGGCCAGCACCTCGCGCGTGTAATCATGCACCGCGGCGATTTGCTGCTCGGTGGTCATGCCCGCCCAGGCCTTGGGGACGATCTGCTTGTCGCCGTCGGCCCAGTCGTCCGAATAGTGGAAGTCCAGCAGCACTTCGAGGCCCGCCGCATGGGCGCGGCGCACGGTCTTGAGCACGTCCTCGTAGTTCGAATAGTGCGTCCACTCGGGGTCGTTCCAGATGCGCACGCGCATGATGTTGCCGCCCTTCTGCTTCAGCAGCACGAAGGGATCGACCGGCTTGCCCTTCTGACGGAAGACCGCGCCGCAGTCCTCCATCTCATTGGCGAAGGACAAGTCGGCACCGAGGTAGAGCTTGTCGGCCGCCTTTTCAGCCGCAGGGGCCTGAGCAGCCGACAACAGGGTGGCAGCCGCAAGCGCGGCGCGGATGGCTTTCATGGAATGCATGTCCTTCAGGAATGGAAGCTGAGGTCGATGGCCGCGCTGGCCAGCCCCGCGCCCGAGACGGTGACGCGCACCGCCCCGCTATCGCCGGTGCCCTGCACGATGGCCTGCGCGAGCCCGTTGAACGCCTTGCGCGTCGAGCCCTTGTCCGGCTCGGTCGAGGTCGGATTGCCGTTGCCGAGGCCGATGATTGTGCCCGGGCCGGACACCGCGAACGTCAGCGCACTGTCGGCGGTCGGCACCACATTGCCCGCCTTGTCGAGCACCTCGATCCGCAGCATCGCCGCATCGGCAATCGCGGCGGTATAGCGCTTGCGGTCGGCCGTCACGCGCAGCCGGGCCGGAGCGCCTGCCGTCACCCGCATGTCCTGCGCGGCGAGCTTGCCGCCGTTGTAGCCACGCGCCTCCAGCTTGCCGGGGGCGTAAGCCACCTGCCATTCGAGGTGACCGTTACGCGGCATGGTCTTGCGGCCAAGGCTCTTGCCATTGAGCAGGAGTTCGATCTCCTCGCAGTTGCCGTGCGCCCAGACCGGGATCGGCTGGCCTTCGCGGCCCGCCCAGTTCCAGTGCGGCAGCAAGTGCACCAGCGGCTGGTCCGGCCGCCACCAGGCGCGGTAATAATAGTAGTTGTCCTTGGCGAAGCCGCAGCTGTCCATCGCGCCGAAGTAGCTCGCAACGCTGGGGAACGCCGGATAGGGCGTGGGCTCGCCGCGGTAGTCGAAGCCGGTCCAGATGAAGCCGCCGGCGATATAGGGCGCGTTGGCAACGATGGTCCACCATTCCTCGGCGGTGGAGGCCCACCAGGGGTGCTCGGTGTCGTAGGCCTTGACGATATGGCGCGCGGCGTCGTTCTCGTAGGCGCCGCGGGTGGAAACGGTGCTGCCCGTCTCGGTGCCGATCACCGGCTTGTTCGGGTGGCGCTGGTGCCAGGCCGGGATCTTGTCGGTGCGGTAGTTGAAGCCGACGACGTCCACCGCCTCGGCGGCGCCGCCGTCCCAGCCCTGATCCATCGCCTGGGTGGTGAGGCGCGTGGGATCGAGCGCCTTGCAGCGCGCGACCAGTTCGGCCGAGATGCGGCGGCCACGCTCGCTGCCCTGATGGCCTTCCTCGTTACCCACCGACCACAGGATCACGCTGGGGTGGTTGCGCGAGGAGAGGATCATCCGCTCCAGCTCGTCCATCGCTTCCGGGTTGGTGGTGTTGAGCCGCGTTTCCGCGATCATCATCATGCCCTTGCGGTCGCAGATGTCGAGCAGTGCCTGCGCCGCCGGATTGTGCGCGCTGCGCCAGGAATTGACGCCCATCTCGATCGAGCGGTCGACCCGCCATGCGTGCAGCGCATCGGGGATCGCACTGCCGACCCCGGCGTGGTCCTGATGGTTGCACACGCCCATCAGCTTCACGTTCTGGCCGTTGATGGTGAAGCCCTTCACCGCATCGAAGGTGACGGTGCGAATGCCGAAGGGCGTCTCGGTGCGGTCCGTCACCGCGCCGTCACGCAGAACTTCGGTGATGAGCGTGTAGAGCACCGGGCTTGCGGGCGACCACAGCTGCGGCGCGGCGATATGGGTCTCCTGCGCGGTCTCGGTCCGGCCGAGCGGCGCCAGTTCCACCTGCCGCTCCGCCGCGCGCGCGACCTCGCGGCCTGCACCGTCGCGGACCGTCTGGCGCAGCGTTACCGCCAGCGTGCCCTCGGACTGGTTGGCAAGCGTCGTCGCCAGCGAAACCCGGGCACCCGCGGCGTCGATCTCGCTGCGCACGCAGGTGCCCCACTGCGGCACGTGGGCGGCATCGGCGCTGACCAGGTGAACGTTGCGATAGATGCCCGCGCCTTCGTAGAACCACCCCTCGCCCAGCGAGGCATCGACGCGCAGGGCCAGTTGGTTCGGCCCGCCCTCGTAGTCGAGGAAATCGGCGATATCGACCTTGAACGGCGCGTAGCCGCTCTCGCTGCCGCCCGCCTCGAAGCCGTTGACGAAGACCTTGCAGGCGCGGAACACGCCGTCGAACTCAAGCCAGACCGCGCGGCCCTTGTCCGCCGCACCGACAGGCAGACGCAGGCGATACCAGCCCACGCTGTTTTCCGGGAAGGCGCGGCCGATCGCCTTGAAGCCATGCGCGGCGACGGCATCGGCCTTGTCTTCCGGCGCGGGCGCGGCGGGCGGCGCAAAAGGCAGGTCCACCGCCCAGTCGTGCGGCACCGAGACGGGCGACCAGCCGCTCTCGTCGAAATCGGCGACGGCTGCCGGAGAGGTGACAAGGCCGGGCTTGGCATACGTGCGCTGGTTGATGCCCCAGTCGAAATCCTTGGCCATGTCGGCCGCATGGCCCATGTGGAAGCGCCAGCCCCGGTCGAGCAGCCAGGTACGGCGCGGACCGGCCGCAGCGGCAGCGGCGACCGCTTCCGTTCGCGCGCACGCAATCTGCTGCAGCGTCGTCGCCGCCAGACCGGCTGCGCCAAGCGCCATGGCCTTGCGGCGGTCGGTCGTCAGAATCCGGGGCCGGACGATTTGGGGGGTGTCGGTCATGTCTTTCAGGGGCTCTCTTACGTGTCGCTGAGGCAGCTGTTCTCGGCACAGTCGGGAGCCCGCCCGATCACGCGCGTGACCGGGCCCATGCAGTTCAGGCTCCCCACTCTTCGCTTATTTGTATGATATATATGTTCAGGACGGTCAACCGCCCTGCCCACCCATCAGCCCGCGCTTTCGTTGTGGTGGATGGCGCCGAGGACATCGACGATGATCTTTTCCATCCGCGCGCGGGCCAGGTGCGGGTCGCGGGCGAGGATCGCGCGCATCACCCCCTCGTGCGCATCGAGGTCGGCGCTGCGCCCGACGATGCGGTTGGTGTAGTGGATCGAGGTCTTGAGCGCGGTGGAAACCACGTCGCGGAACTGCCCGAAGAACGGATTGCCCGAGGCCTTGAGAATGGCGACATGGAAGGCGACGTCCGCCTCCAGCACATCGTCCTGCCCGGCCTCGGCGGCCTGCATGCGGGCGAAGCCCGCCTCGATCAGCGCCCGCCCCTCTTCGCTGGCCGCCTGCGCCGCCAGCGCCGCTGCGGCAGGTTCGATGGCGACGCGCAGCTGGCTGAACTGCCTGAGCAGGTCGATGGAAAAGCGCCGCTCCAGCATCCAGCGCAGCACGTCGGTATCGAACAGGTTCCACTGGCTGACCGGCAGGATCGAGGTGCCCTGCCGCGGCCGCGCGGTAACGAGGCCCTTGGCAGTGAGCATCTTCACGGCCTCACGCGTGACCGAGCGGCTGACCCCGTGCTGCTGCGACAGTTCCATTTCGGTGGGAAACGAACGCCCCGTCCAGGTGCCGCCGACGATCTGGGAGCCCAGACGGTCAAGCAGCCCATACGTAAGATTGCGCCCCAGCGCGTCGCGGTTTTCCTGCGGGTCTACGGGCATGACAGTCGCGGCATCCTCACTATTTCAGAGCGTGATCCGTTCGGTCCAAACCGAAGGCCGCTCTACTTATCGTTTGTTTGTCGCGTTTTCCGAGTCACCAGGTGATTCCACCTGGTTAGAAAACGCCCTATCTCTTTAATCATATAAAAGGGCATTACTGGACCTTGGCAAGCGGAAACGGGGCAGGATTTCGCGCAAGCAGACTTGCAAGCCACGCCCGACGCCGCCAAGCAGCGGCCATGCGTATTGCCCTGTTCGAACCCGAAATCGCCGGAAACGTCGGCGCCGTCATGCGCCTCGGCGCCTGCCTTGGCGCGACCGTGGACCTGATCGAGCCGATGGGCTTCGAATGGGACGACAAGCGCGTGCGCCGCACCGCGATGGACTATATCGACCACGTCTCGGTCACCCGCCACGCCGACTTCGAGGCCTTCCGCGCCACCGTGGGTTCCAGCAGGCTGGTGCTGTTCACCACCAAGACCACCCGGTCGGCCTATGCGTTCGAATATAGAGCCGACGACATCCTGCTGTTCGGCAAGGAAAGCGCGGGCGTGCCGCAATCGGTCTCCGACATCTGCGACGAGCGGGTGCGCATCCCGCTGCGCGCCGAAGTCCGCTCCCTGAACCTCGCCACCGCCGCCGCCCTCGCGCTGGGCGAGGCGCTGCGCCAGACGGGAAGCCTGCCGGGCTGAGGCAGAACGGTTCAGAAGAAAAGGGCAGATTCCGGGGGATGATCCCCCGGACCCTCGGAGCGTCCACCTTGCGCCCTGCTCTTCACGTTGCGCTCTCATTGTTGAGGACGGCGAAAGGGCCTTCGGCCACGCAATGCCTCAGACCGCAGGAATGTGGGGGGAAGGCGAACCTCTGCCCCACCCACCCCGCTCATCCTGAGCCTGTCGAGGGATGGGAAGCCTTCCGCCCCGTCTCGGGGGCTTCGACAAGCTCAGCCTGAGCGGGTGGCGGGGGCGACTTTGGGTGGAAAGTTGCCCATCCAACGCCTCTCCCATGTCTCGTCGCCCCCGCGAAGGCCGGGGCCCCGCTATCTGGAGGCAAAACTCCACCCTTGAAAGGGAACAGCGGGGTTCCCGCCTTCGCGGGAACGACGACTTTAGGTGGTTAGCTGCCTTAACCGCCTTTGGAGTAACTGCATCCGTTGAATGTGAGTTCACCTGAGGCTGTATCGAACTGGCCGTCCGCCCAGTAGCCCGGCCTGTCATCGATACCGCCGAGAAATCCTTCCATTACGGTTAATCTGACACGAACCGGCTTAATAGGGTAAGTATAATCACCTCGTCTGAGCCTGAAAGAAATGATACCTGGGTATACCTTCCCTCGCGTAGCTGACCTGCTCTTCAAATCTTGCAATAATTGATACTGCCTTTCCCAGTGAGATAAATCGCCGACACAGGCAATTTGGGAAATACGTTGCTCAATTCGATCGACATCACTCTTGGCGGGGAGGATCGGAATACCTTCGGTACTGTCACAAGCAGCGAGGAAGAACAGGAATGGGAGGGGGAAATATGACTTCACGAATTGAAGATCACACACACAGTTGATGTCCGCAATGGGGCCTACCCGGAAAGTCCGCCCTGCCCCCAAAAAAACGGACCCGGCACGCCCCTCCCCTTGCGGAGCGTACCGGGTCCAACCTGACGGGCGATCGCCCTGCCGCCATCCGGTCCATGCCCCCATGAACCGGCGCGGCAGGGGCGATGCCGGCGATCAGGCCATCAGCACCTTGTCGAGTGCGAGGCGGAACTTCTGCATTTCTTCCGCCGAGCCCACCGTCACGCGCGACATCGTCGGATAGGCGCTCCACGAACGGCCGATCTGCACGCCTTGCGCCAGCAGCGCCTCCATCATCGCCTTGGGCGGCTTGCCGCCCCAGTCGACCATGAACATGTTCGCATGGCTGCCCGGCAGCACCTTGAGACCGCGCTTCTCGACATGGGCGATGCTGGCCTCGCGCGCGGCGATCATCTGGTCGCGGCGGGCCTTGATCTGGTCGGCCAGCGTCAGCGAGGCGGTGCCGCAGGCCACCGCCGTCATCGGCAGCATCGAGGTGACCTGCCCGCCGTCATAGCGCATCATCTTCTCGTGCAGCGCCTTGGACCCGAGCGTCAGGCCAAGGCGCATGCCCGCCATGCCGAACAGCTTGGAGAACGTGCGCATCACCAGCACATCGTCGCGCGAGGCGGCGAGCTTGGCGGCGTTTTCGGTGCCGGCGAAGTGGATGTACGCCTCGTCCACCAGCAGCACCGCGTCCTTGGGCTTGTTCTCGGCCAGCCAGACGATGTCGGCAATCGGCGTCAGCGTGCCGGTCGGGTTGTTGGGCGAGCAGATGTAGTAGAGCCCGGCGTTGGGATCGGCGGCCAGCATGGCCTTCACGTCATGGCGATAGTCCGAGGTGAGCGGCACCTTGGTGACCTTGGCGCCGATCCAGGCACCGGTGCGCCAGATCGATTCGTAGGTCGGGTCGGCGGTGACGATCCCGCGCGAGGGCGAGGCGAAGGTGATCGCGGTGCGGCTGAGCGGGTCGCTCGACCCCGGCCAGGCGACCACGTGGTCCACCGGAATGCCCTCGACCTGGGCGACCGCCGCAAAAAGCTTGGCGTGGTCGTCATTGGGCTCGTAGCGGTTGCCCTGCGAGACGATCGCCATGGCCGCCTGCGCGCCGGCCGGGAACGGACCGGTCCAGCACTCGTTGGCGCCGATGCGCACCGCGCCCGCCACCGCCTTGGCGGCCTGCTGCGCGCTGGCCGGCATGACCTGCATCGCCGCCATGCCGCCGCCCAGCAGCGCCGCGATCCTGCCCAGGTTGCGGCGCGAATAACCGCGCGCCAGCAGATCCTGCGTTACCTCTTCACCGCCGATACGCTCGGCCAGCATGTCTTGCTCAAGCTGCATCTTTCAAACTCCTTCGCGAAACAGGTGGTTTTTCCGTCAGATTTTCAGAGCATTGTGGAACATGACCATGGAGATCACGATCAGGTAGACGCCGAAGATCCGCTTCAGCATGCGCGGCTCCAGCCAGTGCGCGGCGGCCACGCCGAGCGGCGCGGTCAGGACCGACATCGAGGCGATGGCGAGCGTCGCCGGCAGGTTGACGAAGCCGAGCGAGCCCCAGGGCAGGCCCTTGTCGTGCAGGCCGATGATGGCAAAGCCGATGGCGCTGGGAATGGCGATCAGCGTACCCACGCCGGACGCCGTGCCCACCGCCTTGTGGATCGAGCGGCCGCACAGCGTCATCACCATGATCGCGATGGTGCCGCCGCCGATGCCCAGCAGCGAGGAAAACGTGCCGAGGCCGCCGGCAATGCCGACCCGCAGCATGCCCGAGGGCATCTGGTCGGTGATCACCTTGTCGCCCACGCGCGGGACCAGGAAATTGAGGCTCATCAGCAGCACGCCCGAGGCGAACACCATGGTGAGCACCTTGCCGTCGACATGGCTGGCCAGCAGCACGCCGACACCGTCGCCCAGGATCACCCAGGGCGCCCAGGACTTGAGGATCTCGAAATCGACCGATCCGCGCTTGGCATGGCTCATGACCGAGCGGATCGAGGTGACGATGATGGTCGCCGCCGAAGTGCCGATGGCGACATGCGCGTATTGTGCATGGTCGCCGCCCAGCAGCGGCAGCATCAGCAAAAGTGCGGGGACTACAATGAAGCCGCCACCGATCCCGAACACGCCGCCGGCGAACCCGGCGACAAGGCCGGCCACCAGCAGTCCGACCGCGGGGATCAGCCAGCCCATTTCAGATAGCATCACAAGCGCAACTCCCTGAAAACTCGAAATAGATGGGTGCTGCATCCGGGGGCGGACGCAGCACCCTTCAGATGGTATCGATCAGAATTTCACGGTGACGCGGCCATAGTAGTATCCACCATTGATACCGTAGGGCGAAATGGTGGGATATACGTTGGACGCATAAGAACTTGACCCTGAAGCCAATTGCGCGGCACGGATATTTTCGTAGGAGCGCTTGGTCGGATACTTGTTGAACAGGTTGTTCGCGCCGATCGAGAGCTTGATGCTCTCGGTCGCCTTCAGGCCCAGTTCGAGGTCGGTGATGAACGCCGACTTGACCGGCACCTTGAGGTCCTGCCCCGCGATCGGGCTGCCGCCCGGCGCGGTTTCCAGCGCATAGACCTTCGAATAGTAGCTTTCGCGCAGGTTCACCGAGAACAGGCTCGATTCCCAGTACGCCCCCAGCGTCGCACGGACCTTGGGGGTGCTGTGCTCCAGCGTGGCGACGCTGTAGCTGCTGATCAGCGCCGAGCGCGCGGGATTGACGGTGCTGGTGTAGAGCGCATCGGGCAGGCTGGCGATCTTCTTGACCTTGTTCTCGTTGTAGTTGGCCGAGAGGGTCCAGTTCACCATGCCGATGCCGGTCGGCATGTCGTAGGAGGCCATGAAGTCCACGCCGCGGGTGCGCATGTCGGCGCCGTTGACGAAAGTCTGCACGGCCACGGTGCCGCTGGTGTTGCGGTTGCCGTTGACGTCGGTCAGCACGTAGCTCGGGATCTCGCCGCCAAGCGCCGTGGAAACCGCGTCGTAGACCGCCTGCTGGTTGTAGAGATTGTAGTTGTCGGCCGTGTAGGGCACGCAGCTGCTGGCATTCGAGCCCGAGTAGCCCTGGGGGCAATACTGGCCGTTGAAGCCGTAGAACGAGCTGGAAATCATGATGCGGTCGCGGATCTCGATCCAGTAGGCATCGATGGTGACGCTGACCCGCGAGCTGGGCGTGAAGACCACGCCGGCGCTGAAGTTGGTCGACTTTTCAGGCTTGAGACCGCCGAAGCCGAGCGAGGCGGCCGCCGCCGAGTTGGCCGGAAGCACGCCCGCCACGCCGTTCGGCGCCACGTTGATGCCCGAATAGAAACCTTCCGCCAGGGTCGGCGCACGGAAGCCGGTCGAAACCGTGCCGCGCACCGCGAACATGTCGGAAATGTCGTAGCGCGAGGTCAGCTTGAACACGGTGGTATCGCCGAAGTCGCTGTAGTGCTCGTGACGCACGGCGCCGTCGACCAGCCACTCGGGCGTGGGCTTCAGGGAAATGTCGAGGTATTGGGAGAAGTTGGTGCGGTGGTAATTGCCCGCATTGTTGGGACCGTAGCCGAAGAACGATTGCGCGCCCGACCCGTAGTAGGAAGCCGGATCGCCCGCGACGATGCCGTAAGTCTCGCGCCGCCATTCGAGGCCGCCGGCGATGTTCACTGGCTCGGCCAGACCGATGTCGAGCGGATAGGTCAGGTCGAGCGTGTTGCTCCACTGCGAGGCCTTGAAGTCGCCGTTGTGGAACTCGGTCGGGGTGAAGCCGGTGTCCTTGTAGAGCGTGGCGTTGGCCGAGTTCTCGACATAGACCTTGACCACGTCGTCGCCATAAGTCGAGGCGAGGTCGAAACCGAGGTCCCCGAACATGCCCTTGACGCCGCCGGTGAACGAATAGTCCGTCTCACGCACCGCTTCGAGCGGGGCGAAGCCGGTCGGGAACAGCGGCACGCCGGCGGCCGAGACGACGATGCCGGGGGTGCGGTAGTTCTCGTAGGCGCGGGCGTATTTGTGGCCGTAGCTGCCGAAGCTGTAGACCTCGAAATCGCCCGATTCCCAGCCTGCATCGTACATCGCGGTGGTCTGTTCGATCTCGGGATCGCCGGCGATGCGGTTGACGTAGGGGTAGTTGGATGCGTTGACGAGGTCGGGATACTTGGTGAGGTTGCCGGTCGCCACCGAATTGCTGCCGTAGACGCGCGGGTCGACGTCGCCGCGGAAGCTGAAGCCCTTCTTCTTTTTCTGCACGGTCACATTGACGTGCGAATTCTCGATCGGCGCGAAGCCGACATTGCCCGAGACGCTGTAGGTATCGCCGCCCTGGTCCATGTACTGGCCGGCCGTGCCGCTGAGCATGCCGCCGTGGTCGGAATCCTTGAGGATGATGTTGATGACGCCGGCGATGGCGTCGGTGCCGTACTGCGCGGCAGCACCGTCCTGGAGCACTTCGATATGGCCGATCGCATCGGTCGGGATGAAGCTCATGTCCGGCGCCGCGCTGCCCCCGTAGGGACCGCCGGCGATCGAGACGTTGGCCGTGCCGTGGCGGCGCTTGCCGTTGATCAGGATCAGGGTGTGGTTGGGCGACAGGCCGCGCAGCTTCATCTGCAGGTTGTGCGCCTGGAGATCGCTGCCGAAGGCCTGCGCCTGGATCGAGGGAAGGTTCTGCGCGAGGCTCTGGACCAGGTCCGGCTGGCCGGTCCGCCCCAGCGCCTCGCTGGTCATGATCTGGATCGGCGCCGGGCTTTCGGTAGCCTTCATGCCGATCGTGCGTGTGCCGGTGACGATGATCGCGCCGGTGGCGGTGTCTGCCGCTTCGCTCGCCTCTCCCTCGACCGGCTCGTCCGCCAGTGCCGGGGCGGACCCCATGATAAGCGCCGCTGCCAGCGCCGATGCCGATACGGATACCCTGTACTTCATCTAGGCCCCCTTGCCTGGTTCATGTCCACGGTTACGGCCTCTCCCTGTGTCTCGCGGTCGGCTCCTCCCCGATGACGGGCGCACTTTCCCGCAGCCGCCGAAACGCACCCGGCAGCCGGCCAACAGCACCTGGGCTGTCCGGAAAGGGCGTGCACGCAAGCAGCGCCGGGCCCGGCCCCTGCGGGCGGCCAGTACGTGCTCGGGCGAAAACGCCGCGAAATCTGTTCGATCGGGAAACGGTATCCCCGCAGGCGGCCCGGACGATCGCGCCATGGCGACATCCCATCGGGCACGCCGAGACGGCGATCACCTCATGGCGAGGTCCTGGTCATGCAGGATGACGCTCCTGCTGCCGGCATCACGGCCGCAGCAGGTCGCCCGGAGCAAGGCTCCGCCTCATGGACACACTAAGATGCGACCACGTTCCCTGAAATTTTTCTATGTCTATTTGAAAAGCACCAAAAACGATTTCATCAATGCGTAATCAACGCCGATATAGGCACGCGAATTCCCGAAGAACATTGACCAGCCCCCTCATAAAGTTGGTCCTGCGTGTTTCCTTCGGACATCGACCCCTGGAAATATTATTTTGTAATATTATTTCGTTTCTGTTGCTCGACCGTATTTGAAATTTTTCGCGTGTCAACGCGGTGCGAGGTCAATTTTGCCCACTCAAGATTATGTGCGCCCAGCGTCAAATTGATCGCAAACGAATGCACTTCGAAACGGCATATTCTGCCGCGCGGCCCGGCGCAAAAGGCCATCCCGCCGCCCACTTTTTACTGGATCGAACGTCTCATGAATGGGACATTCCCGCCTCTATCCGGACTCGCCCGGAATTGCGTCCGGACTGCAATCGATAGCAGGATCACCGCGCCTGAATCGATACCTTGCGGCTCTGTGAAGCGGCGGGTCATGACGGCGGAGAAGGACGACTGAGAATGGCCAGCGACAAGCTGAATCACAGCGATCAGGTCATGCACACCGTGCAGCAGGGCAATGCCGCGGCGGTGTCCGCCGTGGCCGCATCCTGGTGCCGCTCCGCGCTGCATCACGGTCTCGACCCCGCCGCCTCGCGCAAGGGCGAGCGAATCGGCGGCACCTCGCTC
The DNA here is from genome assembly GCF_017309955.1 of Novosphingobium sp. KA1. Classification (NCBI taxonomy): domain Bacteria; kingdom Pseudomonadati; phylum Pseudomonadota; class Alphaproteobacteria; order Sphingomonadales; family Sphingomonadaceae; genus Novosphingobium; species Novosphingobium sp. KA1. Next base: position 591,856 of record NZ_CP021247.1, read on the forward strand.
ACCGCCCTGCGCGAAAACAGCGGTGAACTGATCGCCGCGGCCACCCCCGCGCTCGACCATCTGTTCGGCAGCGTCGGCCGCACGGGATGCTGCGTCATCCTCTCCAACATCGACGGCGTGGTAATCGAGGCGCGGACCGGCGCCAGCGACGTGGCCCTGTTCGATTCGATCGGCCTGGCCCCCGGCGGCCAGTGGGGCGAGGCGGCCGAGGGCACCAACGGCATCGGCACCTGCCTTGTCGAGCAGCGCCCGGTGACGATCCTGCGCGGCGAGCATTTCGCCAGCCGCAACATCGGCGTCAGCTGCATGGACGCCCCGGTCTTCGATCCCGAGGGACGGCTGGTCGCCGCGCTCGACGTCTCGAGCGCGCGCGCCGACCACGGCGAGGCAATGGCGACGATGATCGCCGCGCTGGTGCAGGACGCCGCCCGCCAGATCGAGCGCGACTACTTCTGCATGCGGTATGCCGACGCCCGCATCGTCTACAGCCCCGACCGCCAGGGCAGCGTGCCGCGCGGACGCGGGATCTCGCTGCTGGCGGTCGACCGCGACGACCTGGTGATCGGCGCCACCCGCGCCGCGCGCCTCAGCCTGCGGCTCGGCACCAACCCGTTCGACCGCCCGCGCCCGCTGGCCGACGTGATGGGCGATTCGTCCAGCAGTTTCGACGACAGCGAGCGCGCGATCCTGCGCCAGGCGCTGGCGCGTTCGGGCGGCAACGTCACCCGCGCCGCCCGCGACCTCGGGATCGGCCGCGCCACCATGTACCGCCGCATGGAGCGCGTGGGCATCGCGCCGGGGCAATAACCGGCGCAGCGGCGGGCAGCGACGGCGATGTCTCCCTGCCGATCCCCAGATCAATCCCGCTGCCAATCGCGCGCCAATCCCCCTGCCCCGGCAGCACAGGCCGCCCATCCTGCTGGTACGACAGCCCTGCCCGGCCGCCGCGAAATGGCGGATTTCCGGGCCCCGACGCCGGTTCCGGCAGCGTGTTTCGCGATTGTAACGGCGAGCCGCGCGACCGTCTCACCCGCGATACACCCGGCCCGGCGGCTTGCGACGCCCCCCTGTCTGGACGCCCCGGAAACTGACACTCTTCAAGCCAAGGACGGGTAACCCGCCCGGACCACATAGAGAGGATCAAGACCATGTCCGACACGAACGTCTCCGAACGGCCCTCGGTGCTGGTGTCACCCTTCGCCGCCAGCTACGACAACTTCATCGGCGGCAAGTGGGTCGCCCCCGTCGCCGGCCGCTATTTCGACAATGTCAGCCCGATCACCGGCCTGCCGGTCTGCCGCGTCGCGCGCTCGGATGCCGACGACATCGAACTGGCGCTCGACGCCGCCCATGCCGCCAAGGACGCCTGGGGGCGCACTTCGCCCGCCGACCGCTCGCTGATCCTGCTGCGCGTCGCCGATCGCCTGGAACAGAACCTGGCCAAGCTGGCCGCCGCCGAGACCTGGGACAACGGCAAGCCGATCCGCGAGACCACGCTTGCCGACATTCCCCTCGCGATCGACCACTTCCGCTACTTCGCGGGCTGCATCCGCTCGCAGGAAGGCTCGATCGGCGAGATCGACCATGACACCATGGCCTATCACATCCACGAGCCGCTGGGTGTCGTCGGCCAGATCATCCCCTGGAACTTCCCGATCCTGATGGCCGCGTGGAAGCTGGCCCCCGCCCTTGCCGCCGGCAACTGCGTGGTGCTCAAGCCCGCCGAGCAGACCCCGGCCTCGATCCTGGTGCTGGCCGAACTGGTGGCCGACATCCTGCCGCCGGGCGTGCTCAACATCGTCAACGGTTTCGGCATCGAGGCGGGCAAGCCGCTCGCCAGCTCCAAGCGCATCGCCAAGATCGCCTTCACCGGCGAGACCTCGACCGGCCGCCTGATCATGCAGTACGCCAGCGAGAACCTGATCCCGGTGACGCTGGAACTGGGCGGCAAGAGCCCGAACATCTTCTTCGAGGACGTCTGCGCGCAGGATGACGACTTCTTCGACAAGGCGATCGAGGGCTTCGTGATGTTCGCGCTCAACCAGGGCGAAGTCTGCACCTGCCCCAGCCGCGCGCTGATCCAGGAATCGATCTACGACCGGTTCATGGAAAAGGCGCTGAAGCGCGTGGCGGCAATCAAGCAGGGCAGCCCGCTCGACATGGAGACCATGATCGGCGCCCAGGCCTCGCAGGAACAGCAGCAGAAGATCCTGCGCTACCTCGACATCGGCCGCGAGGAAGGCGCCGAGGTGCTGATCGGCGGCGGTGCCGCCCAGCTCGGCGGCGACCTGTCTGGCGGTTTCTACGTGCAGCCCACCGTGTTCAAGGGCCACAACAAGATGCGGATCTTCCAGGAGGAGATCTTCGGCCCGGTCGTCTCCACCACCACCTTCAGGACGCAGGAAGAGGCGCTGGAAATCGCCAACGACACGATGTTCGGCCTCGGCGCCGGCGTGTGGAGCCGCGACATCAACACCTGCTACCGCTTCGGCCGCGCCATCCAGGCCGGGCGCGTGTGGACCAACTGCTACCACGCCTATCCCGCCCATGCGGCCTTCGGCGGCTACAAGCAGTCCGGCATCGGCCGCGAGACGCACAAGATGATGCTCGACCACTACCAGCAGACCAAGAACCTGCTGGTGTCCTACAATCCCAAGAAGCTCGGCTTCTTCTGATCGCCTTGCCGCTGCCCCGAAAGCGGGCAGCGGCCTTGAATACCGCGTTACCCTGCGGGGTCGCACCAGCCCGGCGCGGGCGCGCCATGCGCTCTCTCCCAAGCGCCCGCGTCGGGCATTTTCCGTAACCGCGCATTTTCGACACGACAAGGCGTGCGGCCGTAAGAGCTTCACGCCACAGGGAAGGACTATCCGAACATGACGAACCGCCAGATTGCCGCGGCGTGCCTTGCCGCGGCCCTCTCCAGTCTTGCCTGCGCTCCGGGCGCCTCGGCGCAGGATGCCGCAGCCGGCACCGACGGTGCCGCGCCCCCCCCGCTCCCCAAAGCGCCACGCCCCAAAGCGCCACGACCAAGCCGGCATCCGATCTCTCGGTCAGCGTCACGCTCAAGGGCACGACCGACTACGTCTGGCGCGGCGTCAGCCAGTCGGACAACGACCCGGCGGTGTTTGCCGTCGTCAACCTCGGCTACAAGGGCTTCTATCTCGGCGCCGAGACCGAGAACGTGCGCTTTGCCGGCATCAAGCAGGAATGGGACATGTGGGGCGGCTATGTCGCCAGACTGGGCGGCGGGGTGTCGCTCGATGTCGGCTTCGTGCGCTACGGCTATGTCGATGCGCCTGTCGACATCGACACCTTCGAGGTGAAGGCGGCGCTGTCGGGCAAGGTCGGCCCGGCCTCGGTCAGCCTCGCGGGGTATCACACCTGGGACTATTTCGGGACCGGCGAGAACGCCACCTATGTCGAACTGGGCGCCTCCGCGCCGGTGATGGACAAGCTCTCGATCTCGGCAGCCGCCGCGCGCCAGCAGATCGACCGCCTGAGCGACTACACGACCTGGAATGCGGGCCTGAGCTATCAGGTCCTGCCCGGCGCCTCGGTCGACCTGCGTTATTACGACACCGACCTCGACAAGCTCGGCAGGCTGTCAAAAGCCCGCGTGGTCGGCGCCTTCACCGTCACGTTCTGAAGGTACCAAGTCCGGCCGGGACGATGCCCGGCCGGACTTCGTCTCACCGCGCCGCACCGATGGTGAAGGCATAAGTCAGCGGCTTGAGCGCGATGCGGTAGGGCATGTGGGCCCGGCCATCGAGGTTCCAGCCGGTATCGCCGCCCACGCCCGCCTGCGCCGCATCGATCAGCAACGTGCCGTTGCCGTGCGGGCGAATGTCCGAGCTATGCGCCTGCGAGGGCGGCTTCATCGCCAGATCGGCATAAGGGAACGCCAGCGCATTGACCGAAAGCGGCTGCGCGCCGGTAACGCGCAGGCCAGCTTTCGCGCCCGTCCTGGCGCCCGTCAGTTCGATCCAGCGCACATCGGTCTTGTTGCCGGATTCCTGCGGGCGTGCGTAGTCGTGGAACTGCTCGGCCACGGTGCCCTGCCACTGCGCGATCAGGCCGCCGGTCTTGCGATCGGCATAGGTCTCCTGCGGCCCGCGCCCGAACCAGCGAACCTGGTCGAGCATGGCGGGTGTCTCGAAAGCGAGACCCACACGCAGCGGATCGGGCAAGGTATCGCGCAAGGGTTCGAAATGGACGGTGACGCCCACCGATCCATCGGCGGCCATCGTCCAGCGCGTCTCGGTCTTCACCGAGCCGACGCCCATGTCGTGGTGGACAACGATGGCATTGCCGTCCCGCTCGATGCGCTCGACACGGCGGTGCTCGGAGAAGTACTGCCACATGGCATGGCTCCTGGGCACGCCGGAGCCCACATCGTTATCGGTGGGCGCGCGCCAGAAGTTGGGCGCGCCGCCGGTCAGCAGCAAGGTGCCGCCGCGTTCGTAGCGGGTGACGAGGCCGGTGGCCTTGTCGATCTCCAGCACCGCATCGCCCGCGGCGAGGCGAAGGGTCGAGGCGGTCTCGGCGGGCGCGACGGTAGCGGCCGCGACCGGCACCACGGCGGGGGCGGAAAGTGCGAACTGCTCCCAGCCGACGACATGGCCGGCAGGCTGTGTCGGCACCGCTCCGGCCCTGGCGCGGGCACGCAGGACCAGGATGCGTTCGGCCGAGGGGTTCTTCGCCGCCGGGATCGGCACCGTCAGCGGCGCCGAGGCGCCTGAAGGCACGTTAGGGGTCGTCAGGGTACCTCTAGAGGCTTCTCTGCCGTCCTCCATCACCGTCCAATCGAGCGTGAAGCGCGAGAGGTCGATATGGTCGTGGCGGTTGACCACGCGGTAGCCGCTGGCGTCGTGCGTAAAGGCGATCGGCGCCTGGACCTTGGCCAGTTCGTAGTATTCGGGATCGGGCGTGCGATCGGACTGGATCACCCCGTCGCCCACCGGGCTGTCGTCGCCGTGGACGCCCGGCGCCCTGGGATCGGGATCGTAGTCGAGGCCCTGCCCCCAGTAGGAGCGGCCCTCTTTGTCCTTAAGCTCCATGGTCTGGTCCACCCAGTCCCAGATGAAGCCGCCCTGCAGCTTGGGATAGGCGCGCATGGCGTCCCAATAGCCCTGAAGATCGCCCAGGCTGTTGCCCATCGAATGCGCGTATTCGCACAGGATCAGCGGCTGGGTGAAGGCCGGATCCTTGGCGTAATCGATCATCTTGGGCACGTCGTCGTACATCGGCGCGAAGATATCGACGTAGCTGTTGGTCGGGTGGCGCCAGTTGCTCATGCTCCAGCCGAGGAAGTTGATCAGCCGGGTGGGATCGTTGGCCCGCACCCACTTGCCCGCCGCCTCGAAATTGGGGCCGACACCGCTTTCGTTGCCGAGCGACCAGAAGATGATCGAGGGGTGGTTGCGGTCGCGCTGGACCATGCGCTCCACCCGGTCGAGGTGCGCGGCCTGCCACGTGGGATCGGTGGCCAGCAAGTACTTGGGATCGTTGCCATGTTCCTGCGAGAGACTGAGATAGCCGTGGCTCTCGATATTGGCCTCGTCCATGACGTAGAGGCCGTATTCGTCGGCAAGGTCATAGAAGCGCGGATCGTTGGGATAGTGCGATGTGCGCACGGCATTGACGTTGGCCGCCTTCATCAACTCGACGTCGCGGCGCATCGTCGCTTCGGAAACGACGTGGAAGGTCTTGGGATCGTGCTCGTGGCGGTTGACGCCGCGGATCATCACCCGCTTTCCGTTCACGCGCACTTCGCCGCCGGCGATCTCGACGGTGCGGAAGCCGATGCGGCGGCTGGTCGCCTCCACCAGCTTGCCGTTCGCGTCCAGCAGTTCGACCAGCAGCGTATAGAGCTGCGGGTCTTCTGCCGACCACGAGCGCACGGCGGCAAGCGAAGCCGCCAGCGAAACCGTGCCGCCGTTCGCAGAGCCTTCGCGCTTCAGGACCTCGCGCTGGCCGTCCAGCACGGTTGCCCGTACACGCATGGCCGCAGGCTTGCCGGAAAGGTCGACCTTGAGGTCCAGCTTGCCGTCGCGGTAGTCGTTCTCCAGCCCCGCATCGACGGTGAGGTCGCGGATATGGGTGGCAGGCGCCGCGTAGAGCGTGACGCTGCGCTCGATACCGTTGACGCGCCAGAAATCCTGATCTTCCAGATAGCTGCCATCGGCAAAGCGGTAGAGTTCGATGGCGACGGTATTCGTGCCCGCATGGACATGGCGCGTCACGTCGAACTCGGCGGGAAGCTTGGAATCCTCCGAATAGCCGACACGCTGCCCGTTGACCCAGATGTAATAGGCCGCGCCCGCCGCGCCGACCGTCAGCAGCAGCTTGCGGCCCGACCAGTTTGCCGGGACGGTGAACTCGCGGCGGTAAGAGCCGACTTCGTTGAGGTCATGCGCGATCCACGGCTGGTTGCGCGGAAACGGGTAACCGCTGCCGACAAAGACCGGGCGGCCGTGCCCTTCGGCCTGGAGAATGCCGGGGACTTTCATCGTCCCCCACCCGCTTACATCGAAGCCGGGCTTGTAGAAATCGACCGGGCGCGCCTCCGGACTGGGCGAGAGGTGGAACTTCCAGTCGCCATCGAGCGAGAGATGGTAGCGCGACTTCGAAACGTCGCGCGAAAGCGCCCCGGCGCGGGTTTCAAAGCCGTCGAACGTCGTGTGCATGGGCTCCGCGCCCTGACGGATGACTTCGGGCTGCTCCCATTCCGCCGGGCCGGTTTCAGGCGTGGTTTGCCCATGGGCCGGGGCCGTCAGAGCGATAATGAGACTGCCGACAGCACAGCCCTGCATGAATTTGCGCATTGGAGGCACGTTCCCCGCCTGATCGGACGGCGCATCCCGAACCGCGCGCCGCCACTCCGTAGTTGCATATATCGTATACGGATCGACGCCCATTGCAACGCCGGCCTCCACGCCTTCCCACCGCCCGCAAGCCCGCAGCCGCGCGGCAACCGCGTTCGCACAGGCAGTTAGCGGTGATGATGGGGGAGAAGTTGGCGCGCCCGGCAGGGTTCGAACCTGCGACCCCAAGCTTAGAAGGCTCGTGCTCTATCCAGCTGAGCTACGGGCGCGCGCTAAGTCTGCGGGGCTCCCCATAGCGCGGTTCTGCGCTCACGCAAACCGCACATCCGATCGATCCCCATCAACTTGTGCTTTGCCGAACGTTGCCGGCGGGTTACGCATGGCAGCGATGAGCGAAGAACATCTCTCCCGTATCGACGGCATGGCCGGCGCCCGGCGCCATTTCCGCTATTTCGACTACGTGATGGTCGCCTTCGTGGTGATCCTGCTGCTCTCCAACCTGATCGGCGCCGCCAAGCAGGCGGAAGTCACCTTCCCCGTGTTCGGGCCGATCACGTTCGGCGCGGGCGTGCTGTTCTTCCCGGTGTCCTACATCATCGGCGACGTGCTGACCGAAGTCTACGGCTATGCCAATGCCCGCCGTTGCATCTGGGCGGGCTTCTTCGCGCTGCTGTTCATGGTGCTGATGAGCGTGGTGGTGGTGAACATCCCCGCCAATGCCGAATGGGCGCTTGCCTCGGCCACCTACACCGTCGAGGGCAAGCAGGTGACGGCACCGAACCAGGCCGCCTATTACTCGATCTTCGGCCAGACGCCGCGCATTGTCTTCGCCTCGGTCTGCGCGTTCTGGGCGGGTGAGTTTGTCAATTCCTTTGTCCTTGCCCGCATGAAGATCATGACCCAGGGCAAGCACTTGTGGACACGCACCATCGGCTCCACCGTGCTTGGCGAAGGCGTGGACAGCGCGCTGTTCTACCCCCTCGCCTTCCTCGGCGTCGCGGGCTTCACGCCGCATTCCATCGCTTTCCTTGCAATCACCCAGTGGGCGATCAAGACCGGCTGGGAAGTGGTACTGACCCCGGTGACTTACGTCGTGGTCGGCTGGCTCAAGAAGCGCGAGGGCGTCGACGTCTACGACAGCAATGTCGACTTCTCCCCCTTCGCCAAGGCGCGCAAGGCCGCGGCTGCAACCAGCGAATAAGCCGGCCACACGGCTTGGCATGACCGGTCGGCCCCGGTAGGTCCGCCGCAGCCATGCTCGACCGCATCCTCCTGTCCCGCTTCCGCAACCACCGCGAAACCGCGGTGGACGGCACGGCGC